>JAPLYB010000032.1 GCA_026395795.1 Candidatus Pacearchaeota archaeon | reverse complement strand
TTACCAGTAGAATTAAAACGATATCCTTGTTTTAGCAATTTCGAGCTTTTACAAAAAGGACATTTCATACATCTCACCTCCTGTTATAAAAACAGGAGATGAAACTATATAAATCTATCTGACGTTAACTATACAGTATCTATAAGGACGAGAATATATATTGCAGGTATCAAAAGTAGCCAAAGCCATGTTTTATGTCCTTGATTTGTTTGTTCTTGCATATTCCTCTTAAGAAACCCAAGAATTTAAACCTTTTTCTTTAAGGAATAATATTTTGAACACAAATGTCATTAACAACTTTCATATTTGGGTTTGGACAACAATAACCCTTAGTTACAGATTGATACCATCCATTGTTACAGCCATACTCCGATTCTTCTTCATAGACAACATTGGGAAAATAGCAGGGCCCCTTAACCTCTCCCTTAAAAATAGTATACTTCTCAAGCTCGCCGTTAGAATAAATATATTTTAAACAAGATATATACTCTGGGTCAATTTTAGTTATCTTACAATCTGCTGAAGTTTCTGCGGCATACCTACCCATTATGCTATTAGTTAATGGACTATGGGGCATCTTAAAAAGATGAAGTATTTCATGAACCTCCAAAGCGGGATAGCCCGTGTTACACATTAACCCCCCGGCATAAAAGGTAATTTCTCCTTTGATTGTTAAATTCATTGAATCGTTTGATTCTGTAATCAGAGCTTCAGCATAAATATAATTTCGGTCGTAATCATATTTTGGAGTGATATAATAATAAAGGGAGATATCTGGGTCTTCTTGCACTTCTTTAAAAGAAACCAATCCCGAGATTTCTTCTTCTATTTTGGAAAAAGCTGTTTTTGTTAGATTAATCTGCTTTTCGAGGGCTTCATTTTCTATTTTATATGTTATTGGCATATGCCCCCAATGTTTAAACCCCGTCACATTGGAAAAATTGTCTTCAACTGATTTGGATTGCACAATTTCTCCATAACTCCCATCGCAAATCCCATTATTATTTTGATCTAAACAACATTCTGTTCCCGCTGAAATATTTGGTTTATTACATGGTGATTGATTTGTTGATTCGCCACACCCATTCATTAAGAATAAAGAAGCCACTAACAACAAACTAAAAATAGCCGCCGTTTTCATATCTATTTAATCTTTTCAAGAATTTAAATCTTTTTCTTAGGTTCTAAAAAACCACAGATTATAAATAAAATACCCAAAGCTCCCGAAATTGAGGCAAGAATAGTATAGGCATATTCTCTTTGATACATCATCATCAACATAAGGTCTATATTCCCTATTTGCACATGGTCACTACTAATTCCTTGTGGTGCCATAAAAGACAGATACCCAAATAAAATTAATAATCCTATACCCAAAACAATCCATTGCGTTTTATTCATATTTTTCTAATCCTTTCAAGAATTTAAACCTTTTTCTTTATCTTACAAAAGTGTTCTTAACTCTTTTTGATTTAGTAAGGTATAAAGTCCAAATTATTGCTATACTAAAACTGCTTACTGAACCAATAAGACTAAGTTTTAAGTAAAGACTGAAAAGTTGCATGTCCGTAAGAGGAGGAAAAGAAAATCCGTTAGTAATCATATACAAAAAATTTACCCAGAGTAAAATTATGAAAAACAAAGGAAATAGTTTTCTTTTTCCATAAAATAAAACCATGGCGATTGGAAGTAGAATAGCATATCCTATTACATAAATCAATGCAAATGATGAAGCTGGTTCGTTAAGAAAACCGTTACACAAAGCATCTAGAATAGCAAATATGCTCCAATAAAATCCAATTTGTAACAAAACTAACCAACCACCAAGACCTTGAACTCTCTTTTCTTTGGTAGTAGCTTCTGGGATATCTTTTGGAGAAACTGGTCTTTTTCCTAACTTTCTACCGCAATTCTTACAGAAGGGGTCTCCAATTGTTATTGGTCTTTTACATTGAGCACAAAATGGCATTTTATTAATATCAGAATTAGGTTTCTGGTGACCATCACCTCAAAATGATACTCTAGGGGATTATTTAAATATTTCTACAAAATTTTCTCCGAGTTCCACCCCCTAACTCTACCCTTCCCCCCTAAGGGTCGCTTGTGTTGTAATTATGGCCCACGCCTACTGGCGTGGAGTGTGTTGGTTAGGAAAAGGAATAAATAGGGGTTCGATGTTAGAAAGATATGGTCAAAAAGCAATCAAAGAAAATCAAGAAAAAATCTTGGATTAAAAGACATCCTGTTTGGACCGTGGTTATAATTGTGTTTGTATTTATTGGACTTATTGGGATGTTCACAGAAGAAGGTGAACCAACAAGCTTTGGATTAAGATCAAATGATTCTATAGAAAATCAAAGTTTTACTGATTCGAATCAAACTATGAAGTGCGCTGGCCAAACAAAAATTGGATTGAATTTTGAACAAATATGTATAAATTTAAAACTAGATAAGTGCACAAAATTGTGTGCTGGAGAAGATATTGAGATACCAGCAGTTAAAGATGAATGTTATTCTTCTTGTTATCAAATTTATTATTATGGCGGAGAAAAAGAATTAGATAATTTAATTGAGGATTATAAAGGATAAAAGTCAAGATGAAAACTAAACAATCCGTAGTATTCTACATGCTTCTTGCAGTCTTCCTCTTAATTCTGGGATTTATCTATAAAGAATGGTTCTGTTTTGTGGGGGCGGGAATAATTGGTATATGTGCTTTCTATTGGATTTGGAAGAGTATCAAACAAGCAAGTGATAAAATTAAAGAAAAAGAGAATACAATATATCTTCATACAAGAAAAAAGGGTTATTTTGGCGGATATGAATTTGTAGGATATAAAAAAGGAAAACGAATTTTAAAACCGATTTATTATAAACAACCATTATACACAAAGGGTAATGACACATATTGGAAAGGAACGAGGGTTGGCGATGATCTTTTTGATAAGATGATGAGTGATCCAAAAGAGCTCAGAACGTATAATTATTGGGTTAGAAGGTTGAATAGAAGGAATAGAAAGAAAAAGATTTAAATCCTTAAAAGAAGTAAAGGCAAAGACGGAAAGATTATTGTTGAGAAAGAATAATCTATTCATCAATCTTAATATTTACCTTTAAAAATTCGACTACTTCTTTACTTTTTTTAATATTTAACCTTCCAATATGTTTTATAATCATATGCTTATGTGAATTAAAAAGTTTACAAGGAATTACGGCAGTATCAAAATCTAAATGTCCCAAATCTAAATCTATATTTGTTATCATCACTCCTCTATCAAAATTCTTGGGTGAAGAAGTCATTGCACAACAGATTACATCATTATTTTTAGAGAGATAATCTTTTCCAGATAAAATTAATGCTGGTCTTTTTTTAATACCATTTAAGTCTGAATATGGAAAGGGGATGAGAATAATATCCCTCTGTTTAATACTCGTTCCATTTATCATCTTCTTTGTTATCCCAAAGTTCTGACAAAACACCAAAACTTATATTTAAAGTATTATTCTTCAAAACAGTTACCTCTTGTTGTAATTTTCTTATTTGTTTTATTAAACTCTCCATAACATCTCCTTTTTTGTAAGTTACTTTTGTAGTAATTGTATAATTTTTAGATACTTCAAAAGTTAAATCTTTTTCAAATTCATTTGCATTCCCTACAATGACATGTTGGGAATTGGCATTATTGTTTTTCATTCTTATTTTTTAATACTTTTAGTAATTCGTTTAGTAAATCTGTATTTGGTGATTCTAAGTGCATTATTTTCTTTTTTATCTCTTCATTGGATTGATGACTAAAAATAATAGGAGACACTTCTTTTTTATCTTCACTTCCTTTCTCATTTATTAAGACTAAACTTATTGGAAATGTTTCTCCAGAGAGTCCTTTTATTTTTTCTATAAAATCTTCTTTAAATATATCTGTAATACAATAATTTTCAAGAATTACTTTTTCTATTTTTACCATAATCAATAATGTGCATATACCTATATAAATTTTATGTAACGTCCTTTTAAATCTTTCTATTTTTTACAACTACAAAGTGACAAGAAGCGCTTGGGGAAGGTTTATAGTTTTGGTTTCAAATTAGGGGCGTGTTTAAACAATCTTTTCTTTTTAGTAAACGCCTTAACTATATCCACTATGAATATAAGAACAAGACCAGAGATAATTAAAATTACACCAACACTTAATCTCATAGCATTATTTTCCGATATATCTGTTAATTTTATGATGTTCCCACCAATCTCAAGGGTTGCCATGCTAGATTGAGGGAGTGAGAAAACTACTATAAAAAGACCAATCACTAAAACTATACAACCGACTACTTTTATAAAAACATTAATTTTTTCAGATAAGTCCCAGTTCCATTTTTTCTTCATATTTTCCCAAGCCATTTTTCCTTTTATTCTTTGTTGTTTTGAAATGCTATTGATATTGAATATTGTTTTGTCTGCAATAAATTTATTGTGTGTTCTGTTACGCTGTGTTGTCATAACACGACAATTAAATTGTATGTACTATAAAATATACGTTGCAGTTATGATTATCTATCAGTTAAAGAAACCTGCGGTGATTAAGAGAGTTGCAACAAGAACAGCTATTGCAATAATCAAAGGAGTATTCTGTTTAAAAGGCAACTTTTTTAAAGACGAGGTTTAATCAACATCTTGCCGCACCCCGTCAGTGATTAGATGATTTTATAAAAGACATTGTCCTCGATATAATAGCATATAAATCAAGATAATAACCTATAAATAAAGGGGCATAGAACTAAAAGGAGATGCTCCCGCCGGACTTACCAAGGATTCGTACTTTTACCTATTATCACGAAAGAAAGAGATTTTTTTCTTGTTTATTGCCGATTTATAAAAGACAAGTAAGTATTTATAATTTGTTGTTGTGAAAGATATAATTGTAATTCGGGGATAATACCCCAAAGGAAACTAATAACAATATTTATAAATTCTTCAAGCATTTTTAATTTATCAAAAGTGGCAAGGTAAAATGGAATATGAACTAAAATTTAGCAAAGAGTTTGAGAAGGAGTTTGAAAAGATAGGCAACCCAATCAGACAAGAAGCTTGGAAAAAGATTTTAAGGCTTAAAGAAAATCCTAAATTGATAGGGAAACATCTAAGATACCTAGATTTATGGGAATTGCATGTTCAGATGTTTAGAATTTTTTATGTTATTGATGAAAATAAGATTAAATTGCTTATGCTGTCAATAAAACATAAAGATGACTGCGACAAATATGTTCGGGGGTTATCTCCAGAAAAAATTAAGCAGTTACTAAGTTCGCTCTCCTAGCGAATTCTTCTTCAGTGTAATACTCTCCAGACTCTATCTCTTTTATAGCGTGGGATAGCTGTTTCAATAAAGGTTTATTTAAGGCAATAGCTACAATTTCTTTTAATTCTTTATTCTCTTCTTTCAGTTTTTTCATGCTTTTATTTTCCATTTTGTGTCTTAGTAATATAATCTTTATACTATTTAAAGTTTTTTAATGCTCTTCTTTTTATAAATTATTATATTTTTAAATATCAATTAAACAGATATTTTCTTAAGCAGACTTTTTCCTTTTGGAGTTAATTCATAATACCTAAAGTAATGGTCTTTTGGATTGTTACAAAAGACTAAGTCTGCTTTAACCAATTCTGCTAAAGCATTAGAAACATTAGAGATGCTTATTTTACATTCTGTTGCTATCTCTTTTGGGATTTTTGCCTTTTTCAAACAGTTAAGAACAATTTTTCTTCTTTTTGCCCTTTGAATAAAACTGATAAGCGAGTAATCTTTTTTCATAATACTACTGGCTTACCAATATTTAATTCATTAGCCATTAACGACTTACGCACGACTTACCAAATCTTTTTAAAGTCCGAATACTCTTTATTTTAGTTAAACTATTGATTTAAAGAGACTTGAAAGGAGGTTAAAAAATGGATGAAAAGAACAAAGGTATTTTTACGGTTCTAATTGTGATTGCTGTTTTTTTAGGAGTAATAACTGTGCTTAGTGTTGCTAATGTGACTGGTAACAGCATATTTAGCTTTTTATTTAGTGGAAGTTCAAGTACATTAGGAGCAAACCAGACCAATCAAACTAACCAAACAAACCAGACGCATAATGAATGTATTAGTTACAGGTGTGTTAAAGTTGTTGGTCCTGGGATAAATAGATGTTGGTCAAATAGTGATTGCAATTGGACAAATTCAACAGAATACGCTGGAGCTTCTTTGAATGGAACAAATCAGACAAATTGTACAGATACAGATGGCGGAATAGTGCCTTATGTATTTGGAATTGTAAACCCTGGAAATTACAGAGACTTTTGTTGGAAAAATGGAAATCAGACCAATTCTTCAAACGTTACAAATGTACTAGCTGAATTCTATTGTTGGAAGGGTTCTCCACAAAGAACATTAATATACTGCCCAAGCGGATGTTCTGGGGGAAGGTGTTTGAATACTACGGGAAATGATACTTCGCCCGGTGCTATGATTGACCAAATTGCCAAAAAAGAATATAGCTTAGTCTAATAATATTTTTTTTTATTTTTTTCTTTTAGTATCTATTGTTTAGTGATAACAATGCCAAAATTTAAAAATGTACAATTCTTTTGGTTATTATGGCGAATGTTGTTGATTTTGACACGGGAATAAAAAGAATTTATGAAGTTGTACAAAGATTCGAAAAACCAGTCTTAGTATCAATTCATTCTCCTGGAAGAAACCATGGAAAATCTACTTTAATAAGGAGATTAATGGAGGAATTATATCAAAATGGAATGCATTTTACTTCTGAGATATATTCAGAATTATTTAGCAGTGCGGATATGGAACCAATAAACGGTCATGACGGGCATTTTTTAGATATTGGTGGTGCTTCTGGACCGAAGTATAGTAAAGATATGGTAAATCGTTCTGTTTTGAGCACATTCGGAAAGACATTAGATTATTCTGTGTTTATTTATAATCCGAAAATGGCTTTACCTGATATTAATCGATTATGCTCAGTTATGGATTTAGTGATAAGTAATCCAGACTCAACTATAAAGAGGGGGCATGATTTAAGGGTATAAGTAGATACCATATACGCCGGTGTTAAAAGTGACTTAAAATCATAGTTTTATCTTCAATAAAGGTAAGTTTGCACCCGCAAATTCCGGGTGCTTAAAATCATACATTTTTAAGCAGTTTTTCGAGGTTTTCTGGCACCCGGTTTCTTGAGGTGCTTAACCCAAATTCAGCATATCTTGAGACTAATTTTTCATTGGAAACAACAAACATCCACCTGTTTGGATATTGTCTATTAAGATAATCAACTTTTTCTTTTAACCTTTTTGATTTTTCAAGCATACTGCCTGTTTCAATTTCAATTGCAAACCATTTTTTATTATGCTTGAATGTAATATCGGCACCTTTTGTTAAGTGCTCTTCAATTCTTTCTATTCTCCTTGATTCAAGAAATCTTTTTACACTCCAAACCAAGAAAATATGCTCCCTTGAATGATTTAATTTTTCATAGGGCTTGATTAAAACAGAAATTTGTTTTCTTTCAAGAACATCAAATTGATTAACTTGCTCAAAATCCTGTTCTTTAAGTGCTTCTATTTCTTTGTCTCTTAATTCTGATTTTTTAAATACGCGATTTTCTTCAATTCCAAGTCTTCTTAATAGGACTTGCTTGTTTTGTTCAGCTTCTCTTGATTTTCTTTCTTTTTCTGCAAATCTAGAATCTAATTCTCTTTCTCTTATTTCTAGCTGGTTTATATTTTCTTTACGTCTTGATTCTTCATTCAGAAGTTCAAGATTAAGAAGTTTCTTTTTTAATAGTCCGATATGCCCTTTTAATTTATTTGTATCTTCACAAAGTTGTAATTTTTTGCTTACTGAATCAATTGCTTCTTCTACTGTACCTGGGTTAGACCTTGTTTTAATATGCTTTTCTATTTCTTTTAACTCATTCTTAATATTTTCAACTCTTTCTCTTTTTTCATTTATTTTGTCTATAATTGATTTTATTATTTTGTAAAGAATATAGACAACAGCAAGACCAAATATAATCCAAAGAATAGTAAGTATTCCATGCGTTTGAATGTATTTTATAGAATTATTAACAGAAGTTGAGATTTTATTGAATGTCTGTAAAAACCAATTTTTAACTTTGAGAAAAGTCGACGATAGAATAGCCATTAAGACAAGTGCAATAACTATGAATAAACCCATGTCTGTTTCTTGTTTTGTCATTTAACATTTTTCACCTCTCGCAAGGTTTCTTGCCTAAAGGCTTTTCGAAACCTTGCTTATCGATTTAGTTTATTTTATAATTTTGAACATAACTTTTCGGTTTCTTTTGCTCTTGTTTTTTTGAGTATTGTTAAACTTTATTTATGAGATTTTTTATTTTGTTTTTCTAATTCCTCTCTTTCCATTGCCTTTTCAACAGCTCTTCTAACTTCGGGTCTATTTTCCAATATTCTTTCAACAAATGCTCTCGCCATTCTATCTCCTTTTGATGTTATTTTTAATCTTTTTTTGGTTTTTTCAAATTCTTTCTGCATTTCTGTTTGAGCAGTTTGTAAAGAAATTACTTGTTTACTTTGTTCATCAAGCTGTTTCTCAAGTTCTGTTTTTGTAATATCAATATACAAATCTTCTTGAGAAATTAAATCTCTCATTCCAAGAAATTCTGAGTAATATAAAATATATTTTTCAGTTTTCCATCCAAATCTAAACATCAAGCCAGTGTTATTCTTGTATCTTTTAATCCAATAACAACAAGAATTATGCCTAAAGTCATACATTGACAAGTCAGAGTATTTTGCTCCTGCTTTTGAATCTTTATCCCCGAATAATTGTTTTGCTAATTCTCCTAAATATCTATTAGTATATTCTGGGCTAAAACCAAATAGTCTATCTTCTGGCTTTAGTTCACTTCTTTTTATGTATTCTAGCAGGTCTTTTCCGCATAATAGCAGTTTAATCTTTCTTCCAAATGTCTTGCTTGTTTCATCCCTTATGTTAACATAAACAATATTTTTTTCTTCGTGAATATCCTGAACTAATAAAGAGAAGGATTCTGTAACCCTTGCTCCAGAATCGTATAGGAATGACAAGAATGGCTTATAACGTGGCTCACACTTCTCAAGAAGCAGTTTCATCTGGTCTTCATCAAGATACACCCATTTTGGCTTTTCATCTCTTGAGGAGTCTAATTCTGTTGTAACATCGGTTATGAGTTTCTCTTTTTTCTTGCTTACTTTCATATACCAGTGCCAAAATGCCTTGAAAGTCTTGACATAATCGGCAGTTGATTTGTATTTTTCTCCTAATTTGTTCTTGATTGTCCCATTTCTCATATTTGCAAAGAAATTCTGAAGTTGTTTTTCTGTTATTTTTGTTATATCTGGAATATCTTTTCCTTGAAACATTATAAACAGCTGAGTAAGTCTTGTTCTGATAGTATTAAGCCTCATAAATGACCTTCCGCCTTTTTTACTAAGCAAAGAAACATTAGCACCAACTTCCATATCAAAGATATATTTTAATAGAGTATCAGAATTCTTTTTTGTTAGGTTTCCTTCGATATAATCCTTTTTAGAAGCGTGCTCTTTCCAGCTATTGTATCTTGGCTCATGATTATATAGGTCTATTTTCATGAAAAATAAGAGACTCCGAACTATTTAAATTTATCGGAGTCTCTCCAATGCTCCCAACGAGATTCGAACTCTAATCATAAAAGGTTGACACGAGGCACTTAGTAAGAAAGTTATCGGTTTAGCTATCTGGAGCTTTTGAGATAGTTTGTTTTTTATGTCGAACAATAGCCATGCCGATAAGTAATCCAACTAGAAATATTATTAAATCGGAATAATAAAAATGAATATTTATCATGCTATCTGCTATTCGAGATAAGGAAGTACTATACGGATAAGGAAGAAAGGGGGAACATATAAGAAGTGTTATTCCGACAGCAAAATATATCACAATTATCAAAGGAATCAAAGGCCATGTTTTGCGTTCTTGCTTTTTTTGTTTTGGCATATTCTTTTTAATGAATTCAATAATTTAAACCTTTTTCTTTAGTTCTAAAAATCCCATAATAGCACACACCACGCCTAAGAAAAAAGCCAAATATACGAGTATATAAGACATTTTGATTCCAACTGCACACTGAACAAGGTCGTATTCATTGGGGGCATAATCCATATAAAAAGTTTGAGATGATTGTGAGTCTGCAAACTGATTAAAAGAATCTTGTATGCACCCCCAATTCATTCCAGCAAAGATAATATAAATACCTGATAAAATCAATATTCCACTTAAAACAAACCATTGTGTTTTATTCATGTTTAATCAAGTAAAGTTATTTATTTAAATCTTTTTCTTTATTTATATTGTTAATTCAAATAATTTCAAAGGAATTAATCATCTGGTTTATTATATCTAAATAATAGGAATACGTACTTGGTTGTGCGGTATATGTAATTACATATGCTTTATTATTTCTAATTGTATAAACTTGCATAAATTTTCCATTATATTGTCCCATATTCGCAGTATAAACAACTTTATGTGCAGAATTGCCACCTAAGGTAGTTGCACTTGAATCAATCATATTCACATCTGTAAAATATAGCTTTATATTCTTGATAGACAGGTTTGTGTATTCGTTTAAGGTCATGGGTTGAGCAGATAAATCTTCAATAACCACATTTAGATTTTCTGTAATTGCATCAGAAACACTTTCTTTTGGTGAGAAAAATTCAACGATGACCATGCCAGTCGATTTTTCCTCTTTTTCCCAATTTGAAGGATATGTTATTCTTATTCCATAAGCAGAGTTATCATAAGTCAAGAAATTGGTTTCTGGTGGTAGTATTGAGGTCTCATCTGTATCGCATATTGAATTATCATTCTGGTCTAAACAGCAAGAAGTCCCAACTAAAATATATGGTTTATTGCATGTTTGTTGATTTGTTGTTTGGTTACATCCAGCAATAAATAATATTCCAATAATCAACAAAGAAATAGCAATTAAAGTTAAATGTTGCTTTTTCATACTTTTCTTAGTTCCTCAACTCTTTTAAATATTTCGGTATAATTTCAGTGTAATCCATTTTAATTCTTAAAAACCCCTGTTTTTATGAAACAAAAAGAGGTTAAACTTTATTCGTGGATTATTCGGGGCTCTCAAAGAGCTAAAATGCTTAAAGTAATGGATAAACCTTTAACGCCCACACAAATCAAGAAGTTAACAAGTCTCGCTTTGAATAATGTGAGTGATAATCTTAGGTTGTTTGTAAAATATAAGGTTGCAAAGTGTCTTAATGAAAAGGATAAACTTGGTAGAATCTATATTCTTACAGAAAAAGGAATGAAAATAAAAAAATTAACATAAAATTTTCTCTGGGGTTCTGGGTGAGAGCAAAGAGAGAGGGTTCAAAGGTCGCTGGTGTTGAAATCTTATCTTTATGGGGGGTGTACGCCCACGCCTGCGGGCGTGGTGTGTGGTGGCTGGGAAAAGGAATAAATAGGGGCTAGATGTTAGAAAGATATGGTTGAGGAAAAGAAAGACACCGAAATTTTAGAAACAATTAACAAAAAGTTGGACGTTATCAAAGAAACAACTGAACTTGGCAGTTTTGATACTATTTACACTTCTCTTTTAGTCTTGCTTATGGGGGCAATCATAACTATTGTTCTTTCAAAGTCTCCAAACCAACTCAGTGGAATGGCTTTAATTATGGTTGTTTTTGGAGGATTAGCGATTGTATTTTCCCTGATTTTCCAAATCATTTCTATTTTTGAAAAGAACCCCATTAATTCTAAATTTGTCTCTATGGAAGTTGTATTGTTTGTATCTCTTTTTATCTTAATGGTGTATTTAATTGGGAAGTATCATCTATCTATGATAATCGCCTCTGTTATCTTATTTGTTGGTTTTTTGGTATCTCTTTTTATCTTGAAAACCATACTCAAAAAGAAATTTCCCTCTCTTTATCAATTACAAAATGAAAACTAAACAAAACGCAGTATTCTACTCTCTTCTAGCAGTTTTCCTTCTAGTTCTAGGGTTTATCTATAAAGAATGGTTTTGTTTTGTTGGTGCGGGAATAATTAGCGTATGTGCTGTTTACTGGATTTGGAAGAGTATTAAGGAAGGAAAGAAAAGGTCTGGCACATGGGAATTTAAAGGTCATAGAAATGGAAAAGAAGTCTGGAAACCAATTCGTTATAAACAACCCTTATATCGTGTGAGAAAAAGAATATACTGGAAAGGACATCCTACAGATGATGATATCTTTCAAAGAATAATGCAACAAGACCCAAAAGAGCTTAGAGCATATAATTACTGGGTGAGAAGATTGAATAGAAGGAATAGAAAGAAGAGGGTTTAAATTCTAAAAGGAACTAGAAAAATATGGCAGAAAGAGAGAGTATCCCAAAAAAACAATTAGAAACTCAAAAAGAATTACTAAGGGTAACTAAAAAGCATTTAAAAGTAAGTGATGAACATAAGAACATTAGTAAGACAGAATCAAAAAAGTCGATGGGATTGGGGGAGCAAAGAGTTTACTGGATAGTTTCAATTATAGTTGTAATCCTTTTTGGGACTATTGGAATAATAAAATTAGACTCTCTTCGACTAACTAGCTCTCAGAAAGATTATGATATAAAAATAAATGTTTCCCCTTCTAATATTGAACTTAACAATAAACAAGATGTCAAGTTCCATATCAATTTTACTAATATTGGGAAAAAAGACATAGAAGGGTTTAATGTGTATGATATTTATGTTTACAGAATAGAAAAAGGCGTTCCCATGTATAAAGATTATATTCCCAAGAGTTATGGTAGTCAATACTATTCCATTTCTTGTGATGCTGGGGTCGGTTTGATAATTTCACAACAAGGTTCATTACAAGTGGGCAAATCTTGTTATTTAGATGTTACGTTATCCTCGTTATCTTATTGCCCATCTTGTCCGAGCTATTTTGATGATAAGGATAAGACTGTGCAACTGTATTTCTATCTTCACTCAGTGCCACCAATAGAAAATAAAATTTTTAATCTCACAATCTATTAATAAAATGTATAAGCCAAAAAGGGGGGATGAACCCTAAAGAATGGACAAAATTTGTAAGAGATATTCTTGCAGGATTTTTTGGTGGTGTAATAGTTACTCAATGGATGGTAGCTTATGAATTATTAAAAAATGAGTCTATTTTGTTGAGAATTTTTGCTCCAGCTTTAATTTCGGTTATTTTGTTTATTTTTCTGATTATAGTTTTAAGATTGATTCTAGTTGAAAAATAAGAATAGTTAAATCGTTTCATATAAGATATACAAGGTGAACTAACTCTCATTGTTCTTGAATAGAATAAATAAAGAAGAATTCGTTTTTCAACACTTCTACTTTTTTACTTCGTAAAAATACCCCGATACAAAATAAATTTTCTTGATTTTATCTTCATATTTGTTTATAATGTACCCTTTTTCTGAAAATTTGAAAATGTCTTTTAGAGATTTAACTCGAAGAAACTTTTTCATATTTGGAAGAGTAGTAACTTCAATTATTTGTTTCTCACGAATATCTTCTTCGTTAAACTCTTTGGTTGATTTACGGGTTACCTTAATCTGGGTTTTATCGGTTATTATAACTGGTTGTTTAGGATTTGTTGATTCTACGACAAAGGTTATTCCTCCAGACTCTCCTAGATTCATACCCATACTCCCGAAAACTTCTCCAAAAATGCTTCCCAAATCTCCAGCATCAAACTCATCTGACGAGTCATTTCTCCTTTGAGTGCCTAAAAGAATTAAATCACCAACAACAATTGCTCTTCCTAGCAATTCTTTCTTGAAATATTCAAGATTAACTTGAACAACTACCCCCTTTTTAGTAGGTTCAACAACAATTTCCTTTGCCTCTTTGGTATCTATCTTATTAACTATGACGGTTCCTCCAATTACGGTTTTGACATTTCTTCTTATAATCCCATCGATTCTTAGAATATGCTCTCCAAGATGGTTTTCCTCCAACCATTTTTTCCACAGCCCATCTGCTTGGCATACTTCATCAACAATGGCAACACTTTCACGTTCACCCTTTATAGAGATAATATCTCCAGATTGCACACCTAATTGCTTCATTGTCATTGCATCAATTCTTGCAATTCCTTTGTAAGCATCTTCCTGCAATGCTTCCATTACACTTAGTTTTAAATTTTTGTTTTTTATTTCGCTAGAGCTTTCTTTCATATTTATCTTACAAATCTCATATTTTTAACCTTTTCTAATCAAGGTTTTGTACTTTCCGCACAAGCAAACATGAGAGAAAGGACAATATAGCGTTTCTTGTCTACGAAGTAGACAAGAAACGCAGAAGGGGACTCCACTCGGGCTTTGCGTTGTGCGGATACTATCATTCGGTTTGAGAGATATCCTTTATTTCGTTGTTTTTAGTCAAATTATGCGGGCTATCTATCACTTTTTGAGTGTTAGATTGTTCAGGTAATGTTTTAGTTATGGGTCTCTTACCTAAGCGATAAGGATATAGGTAGCAAGTGGTTGTTGGGCATTTCTTCCAGCTTTCTATTTCCATATTACAGCACTGCTCTTTACAATACTTTTTTATTGCTTTAATTGGTGTTAGGTGTTTCATTCTCTTGCTTATCTCCTTTTAATTCTACTAATTCTACCTTCTCTACAAGAATTTCAGATGTAGAATTAGTTGGGTTAGTAGAGTTAGTAGGGATTGTAGGGTTAGTAGAGTTCTCAACATAACCTTTGATTTCTAAAAGCTTTTGAATATCTTCACGTTTGAAAAAATATTCACTTTTACCATTTATCATTCTGCCGCTATTTTTCCACATGGGAACAGCTCTAATTCTCTTACCGATAAATATGCTTAATCCATGCTTCTGTTTTTTGTAGTCTCGTGCTTCTGAGTCAAGTACCAAATTAGCAAGTTCATCTGTTAAAGTCTCAGTTTTTATACAACAATCGCCATTCTGAGAAACAATCTCTTTAATTTTTTTAAGTAACTGATATCCCCAGTCATCTTTTAAATCTTTAACTTTAGAAAGCTCTGATTGTTCTTTGAAATAATCTAAAAGTTGTTTATAGACTTGTTCATCTACGATTTTGGCTATTGTTAAAATTGGCTTGACTTTTTCTAAGTCTCTATTTATTAAATCAACATCTAACTCTTCATAACATTCTAAAACCGCTTTCCAGTTTTGCAAAGCGTAGACATGCATATCATCTCTAAAGATTTTCCAAAATGCGTCTTTTGAGTCTGGTTGTAATTTTCCTTTATCAGAGGTTGTTTTCAAAAGGTCTGTCTCGTTGCATCTTGATAAGGTTACATCATCTAAACCCATAATATTATTTAAAACAAGATTGCAGAAAGTATCAAATGTTGTAGGTCTCCTTTGTTTGCCTTTCTCTTCGCTACGGCTATACTTTAAACCTTTTTTGTAGCAAACTTGCAACAGATGAATAATCTCATTTTTTTGGTCTTCAGGAAGATTATCGAAATTGTCAATAATCATCGTTCCTTTGGTGCTTTCAATTGTCCTGAATAATGCAGACGGTGTTATATTGCCCGCCTGTAACGGATTAAACGCAGACAAGCCATAAATAGAAGCACTCTTTGTTTTTCCTGAACCAGCGTCTCCTTTGAAATAAGTTATGCCCCTTGCAGACCAGACGGGCAAAAAGTATGTGCTTATTATATCGCAAGCAACAGAAAGATAAATTCTTTTATCATGGTATTCCATTAACTCCTCAATCTTCTTTTTTATTTTTTCAAACTGATTTTTTAAGATAATTTTCATTTCTTCAGGGTTATAAACTCCCTTTAGAAAATCTGAAATACCTTCATTACTCCAAGCATAGTCAATCATATCATCATAAAGAGGAAATCGATAGTTGAGACCAAAAACCTCTTTTATTTCATCACGCATGGGATAAGCAATATGATAATCTCCAGTATCTGTGATTACAGCATCAAAAGGTTTATTTTCAGCGTAAATCACTGTTCCAAAATAAAAATGACCGTTATGTATTCCGCATCCAAGACTTTGAAAAACGGGCTTTGGTTTTCCAAAAATGTGGTCTATTTTTGCTTCATCGATATAACCATCAACTTTTTCAGGCATTTTTTTAAATCTTCTCCTTCATTTTAATTACTCTACTTGTCGGAATGGTGATAATATTTTTGGGGGTTTTGAAAGTAATCAGATTTTCTTTTATGTCAACAACATAAACATAAGCAGAAACTTGCTGGTTATTGTCATCCAAATAAACTAGAAAACATTCTTTATCCCTGTAACCTATATCCTTATTTTCCATTTTAGCTTTTTTTTACCTCTTTTTGTTTAATTAAATCTTCGACTTCTTGACAAAGATTTTGAAATTCCATAACCTGAACTTCTAGCAGTTTTAGAGTATCAATTTGAGGGTTTTCCATTTTGTTCTTTAAGTCTGTTTTTTAAAACAGGACAAGCCCCTTTATGAGTAATAAAATTATGTCTTACTTCCGTTTCGTTTGTAGAAGTAAACTCCTTTTTACAATGGGGGCACTTCTCTTTGTAAATATTAATTGACTCCATATATGGGGTGGGGGGCATAATATTTATAAGGATATATGTTATGACCATTATGGTTATAACTATGAAAAACACTGAATATAAACAAAATAAAAATTGGAACTGGAAGAGAAAGATGTCTAAGAAGGAAGAGAAAGAGATATATGACAAAGAAAAGAGAAGACTAAGTTCTATGAAGAAAATGAAACCAGAACAAACAGAGGTATATGCTAAAAATCTCTTAAGTCGGATGCAAAGAAAGAGTGAAATCAGAAAGAAGATATTTGAAATATTATCTTCGGAAGAAAATTTAGCAATTGCAGATATTCAGAGAAAATTAGGAATAAATCGCAATACATTCAATTATTGGATAAATATGCTAGAAAAAGAAGGTTGGATTAAGAGAAAATCCCTTGAACTTGAAGGAGAAGAAAGAAGGGGACGACCAAAAACATTAATATTGAACAAAAAGAGAATTAAAGAAGCAGAACAATATTCATACAGACGTTATAAAAGCTTTGAAGAGGGCGAATTAAAAAGTATTCTCGTAGATAAAATACTTGTCGAAATTAAAGAACAACAACCTTCAGATAAACAACATCAAAAACTTATAGAAATGTTTAAACAATTTGGAAAAGATAACTTTGGAGCAAAGCTCATTTTTCTTTTGTATGATGATTTTATAAAAATCGATTATAAACTTTCTCTTACTGATAAAGGAAAAGCTTATCTAAAGAAACATAAGAAATAATTTTATTTTTTAGCCAATCGTTCTTTGACATCTGTTAAAGTTTTAGTTCCACTATCTAAAGCTAATTTTAAGGTTTCTTCAGTTCTACTAAGCTTTTGTTCAGTCCTATCAAGCCTATTTTTTAATTCTTCTAATTCTGTTGCTGAAAACTTATTATTCGCTTCTTCCATATCTACGCCGTTTCTTGAGATGTATCTATCGGGCATGTTGCTTGAGAATTTCCAACCAAAATAAATACATAATTGTTGTCGGTTTAATCTTGAAGCCAACCAAGTCGCACTTGAATGTCTAAATTGATGACAAGAAACTCTTTTATTCAAAACTCTTTTTCCGAATGTAGATAACCACCCCCGAAGATTGCCGTATTTTTTTGTTAGAACTGCCTCTTCTGGTTTTATGCCTTCATTCTCTCTTTGTTTTAAGAAGTCTCGAGTTGCTTCAAGGCAATTTTTATAGTATAGAGAGATTGTTCTGCTTTCGGTTTTTGTGAACTCACTTCTTAATCTAATCTTAACGAAATTCTCTTCACCTTTTGGAAGAGTTATATCGCTGTATCGAATATTAAGAAATTCCTCGATTCTTGCCCCACTTGAGAACAAAACGGCAATAAAGTATCGTTCTTCGTCGTTCTTGCAGTTCTTATAGAGTTTATCTATCTCATCAAGAGTCAAGTAATTATAATCATTCTTTTTAGAATTTATTTTTATTTCTAAAGGCACAAGAATCTCTGGTTTATCTGGAAACTTCCATTTAAGATATTTTTTAACTGCTTCAAGCATGGCTTTTTTGGTCTTCAAAGAATAAGGTTCGCCGTCATGCTTTTTAGTTTTTTGGTTATATCTCTTTATCTTGTTCTGAATAAGATTATTCTTGAATGTGGTTATGTCTTCTTTTATTGGTTTGTCCTTGTTTATACTTTGCAAAGAAACCTTGAGATAATCTAATTCTCTCTCGATTATCACGTGCATATTAGTTCCTATTCTGTTTGTTATGTCGCCATTCTCGTAAGCGTCGATATATTTTTTGATATCTTCTTTTTGTTTTTCAGGAACAATCCACTTAACGATATTGTCCTTCTTACTTTTGTCGTATCTTTTCTGTAGGGGAATCTTACTCGTTGTCATACGCCACTAAAGAAAAGGCTCTTTATAAGCCTTTTCCTCGTGTCATAAATGCTCCCAACGAGATTCGAACTCGTGTCACTGCCTTGAGAAGGCAGTATCCTTGGCCTCTAGACTATGGGAGCTTGCTAAAAAACCTTGCGGTTTTGGCACCCTAAAAAACTTTCGAGTTTTTGGGTCGCCGGAAACTTGGTTTCCGAGCATGCCGAAAAACACTAAAAAATCTTGTAGGATTTTTGGTGTCCCGAAAACACTAGAAAATTTTTGATTTTCTGTGTGCCCAAAATTCAAAATTTTGAGCATCTTCTGATTTTCTAGGACTTTTGTTTTTCAAGCATACTACAAACAAAAATAAGAGATATTTAAAATTATGGACTGTAATGAATGTTGGAGTTGTAGAGATGTCGAGATTAACCTTTAAAGAAGTTGAAAGCCAAGACAACAATACCTAAGATGAATGTATAGATTCCAAAAAGATAGAAATAATTGCCTTTTACAATTTTCTTTAAGAGTATTATTGCAAGAATACTAATGAAGAAAGTTGTTATAAACGAGATTATTAGCAATCCAATATCTATGTTTGAAAAAATAAAATCCTTTGTTTCAAGAACAGCAGCTCCTAGAACAACAGGAATTGAAAGCAGGAATGAAAATTTTACCGCTTCTTCTCTATCTACTCCATTGAATAATCCTGCAGAGATTGTTGAACCGCTTCTTGAAATTCCTGGCAGGAGAGCAAATACTTGGGCAATGCCTATTCCAATTGCTCCGAATAAAGAAGGATGCTCCCTTTTTTCTTTAGATGGCTTAATGAATTTGGTTGAAAAAATAAAAACTCCATTTATCATGAAGAATATACCAACAAAAATGATTTTGGAAAACAGATCTCCTATCACATTACGAAGCAGATAACCAACAATTGCTGCAGGGATGGTAGCAATGAAAAGTAAAAGGAAATATTTTATATTCTTCTTCTTTGTGAAATCAAACAAACTTGCGATTTCTTTCCTAAAAACAAAGATAACTGCAAGTATAGAAGCAAAATGAAGGAAAACATCAAAAGCCAAATTGTTGATGCCAAATAAGTACTGGATAAAAGCAAGATGCCCAGAACTACTTATCGGCAGCCATTCTGTTACCCCCTGAATTACACTCAAGATTATTGCTTGCATCAATTCTATCATTTTTTATGAAATAAAAGCAGAATAGCCCCGCACGGATTCGAACCGTGGTCGCCGGCTCCAGAGGCCAGCATACTTAGTCTTCTTCAAGAATTTCTTGAAAAATTTGACCGCTATACTACGGGGCTAATTTCTGCAATAACTATATGTTAAGAATGTTTAAAAAACCTTTTTCTTTAGAGAATTGTGCCTCTGTAGCTCAGTGGTAGAGTATCTCCTTGGTAAGGAGGGGGTCGCGAGTTCAATTCTCGTCAGAGGCTTAACCCCTTTTAGTCCATATAAAGAAGAGTTTAAAAAGTCTTAAGCAAACAAATAGATGGTTACATTAAAAAAAATAAAAAATAGTTTCAAGAGGTATGTTAAATTCTATAGGGTATTAACATCTGACAAAAGGGTGCCTTTTTTCTCTAAAGCACTATTAGGATTTTCTTTAGCCTACTTTGTTTCTCCTATTGATTTAATACCTGACTTTATTCCAGTTCTTGGGCAGATTGATGATTTAATTTTGGTTCCTGCTACTGCATTTATTGCAATCAAATTTATTCCGAAAAATGTTTATGAAGAAAATCGAAGAAAGGTTTTTGGCTAATCTTTTGGGAACTTAACAATTCTCTCAAAAAGGCAACTAAAAGGATTAACTCTCGTCAGAGGCTTTTTCTACTCTCAAATTCTAAACAACATTTAAAAACCAATTCTGCTTAGAAGCATCATGGAAAAGGACAGTTGTCTCGCACATTTTAAAAAACAGTATGAACCATTAAGAAAGAAGTATAAATTACCTAGTTTTGATGATCTTAATAAAGAGTTTGAAATAGAAAAGATTCAAGAAAGAGAAACAGATTTTATACTAAGAGAGATAAGAAAAGGAGTGGGAGAAAAAGTCGGAGCTTTCTTACGGTTTTTTGAGGCAGTTCTAAACCCGGTTGTTGCTCCAGCATTTATCATGGCTGCTTTAAAGAATTTCAGCAATAGTGATAAAGAAGCAATAAAAGAGAACTATCAGTCCTTAGTTGAAATAGAATTAAAATCAATAAAACTAGATATAAATTACAACGAAAAAACAGAAGCTCAGTTCATCACCCAAACATTCAAAACTTGGCAGGAAATCAAACCAAGTTTGAAAGTAGTGATTGATTCTTTAAGTAAAGTCAATGTAGAAGGAGAAAAAAAGAGAAATAGTTACATGGGTTAATGTCATTCTATTTTTCTAGAATTTCTTATTTTTTCTATTAACCTTAAAGGCAAGAAAGATAATTACTATAAAAGCAATTAACAATAATAAGAATTTCCAAACACTAACAAGATTTCTCCAGTTATTTATTGCCCCATAAAATAGAGCCCAAACACCAGATGCAATTAATGAAATTCCTATAGGTTCTGTACTTAAAAGAAGATATCCAATCAATAAAACAATGATTCCAATTATCAAAGAGAAAACAAAGACCAGATTTCCTCTCTTCTTCATAGCTTCTTCAAAACTTTTGTTACAAAAATCACATTTTTTCAAAGAAATAGAACATCCATTTTCATCATGATTGTAGGTAGGTTGTCCTCCGTCTCCATAACATTGATCTGTTTCATTTTGTAATTGTTGAGAGAATGTGCAGTTTACAGATGAACATGCATAAGGCGCCTTCATTGGTTCTGAATAACCCCCATTAGAATTGTTACAGAACTTTTCATATTGTGGAGAAGGATAAAAAGTTTCAAACCCATACCAAAGTAGCAAAGCGAAAACTATTACAATCCCTGCTCCTAAAATAAGGCTTTTTACATTCATTTTTAAAATTCTTTTATCAAATCAAAATCAAGTTCCATTGCAGCGACAGGCATTTTGATTTTCCAGTTGCTCAAAACCTTTGGATTTACCTCTCCAATAATTCCCAAGACCCTTTCCGCATTTCTTCCTTTTATATCTTTTTCCAAAATAATTATTTCGGCGCATCTTCCGGAAATAAAACTTCCATGATTGAGCTGTTTTAATGAATATTTTACTCCAAGCAAATCAGCTAAATAATCCAACACCTGTTTAATCTGTGTAAAGTTTGCCCTAGCTTCTGAGATTGCGAAAGCAACCTTTGTTTTTTCCTTGGTTTTGTTAGATTCTAAATTGTCTACTTCAAAACTTTTTCCAATTTCAAAGATTTTTTGCGGCATAATCTTTGTGGTGTTTTGACTCAAGAAGTTAAGAAGAGATGGCATCAACCAGTTTCTTATACAGTTCTGATTTTCTGAAACAGGATTTTTAATCTCAACTATCTCAGAAATAGGAAGATTCATCATTTCAAATAAATCGCTTTTCTTTGATAGATTGAGAGTCAAGACTTCTTGGAATTCAAGACCAATCAGTAAACTTGAGAGTTTTTCTTGTTTGTTTGTTTCATTCAAAAGCGTGCCAGTGGTGGGAATCTTCAATTCAACTGGTTCTATGTTCTTGAATCCATGAGCAATAGCAATATCTTCTATAATATCTACTTTATGTAAAACATCTTCTCTATAGAAAGGAATGTCTACAATAAATTCATTCCCTTTTTGTTTTACACCATATCTCGCTTTCTTTAAACAATATATCACATCTTTATCACTTAATCCTAACCCTAACAATGCATTAATCTCTTCAAGAGTCACTTTTTTGACTCTAGAATAAAAGTTGGGAATTAATATGCTCTTTAAATTCCTGACATTAACCTGAAAGATTTTTCCGCCACGATCTGCAAAAGCAGCTACAACTATATTCAAGGCATATGAAATCTTTTTCATATCAAAACCAGAAACTTCAATAAACACATTCTTTGTTTCATTAGTTACTTTTCCAGAATATTCTGAATTAATGATTGGCGGCATGCTCAAAACATTTTGTTCTTTATCAATGAAGATAGGGTACTCTTTTGCTCCATGCAGCAAACCACCATATATCTGCCCTTTTTCATGTCTTTCTAGAATCTGACGCAAAGTTAATTTTTCTTCAAAACCAAGGGGAATAAAACCTAAAGCATCTGGTTTGAAAGTGGTGTATGTTATTGGCCACTTTATTTTATCAAAATCATAAATCCCTAGGGCCACATCTCTTCTTTTCTTTCCAAAACCCTCACAAAGCTTTTCCTGCAATTGAATCATCTGTTCAATGAAGTGTTCTGTAAATTTGAGATCTTTAATAACCGCACAAACAGTAAAGGGTCTGACAGCTTTCACTTTATGGTCAACTTTTACGACAAAGTTTGACTTCTCAATTTTATAATCCTTCAAACCAATTTCTTTCTTTATAATCCCTTTAACCTCTCTTACAACCCCTTCAATAGAAAGCAAATCAAGCCTGTTGCTGTCTTTGATTTCAAGAGTTATCTTATCATTTTCAACTTTCTCAATTCCTACTTTTGTGAATTCAAACACATTTTCAAGATCTTTTTGAGAGAATTTTCTTCCAAGAAGATGTTCAAAGTCTTTTTTGTTTATCTCAATGTTTGGCATTTTTTAATATTGGTCAAAACCCTCCGACCTTCCATAAAATAAATTTTCAAAAATGTTTAATTCCTTTGGTTTTTTATCATAGAAACAAACACAAGTTTCTTTTGTTTCCTCATTTTCAAAAACAATTGCGAATTTATTCTTATAATTAAAGATACAATTAGGAGTTAGAAAATGAAAATGCCATTTTTTCTTGTTTTTCGCAACATCTCTCACTTTCTTTACAAATTCTTCTGATTTAATCTCTTTGATAAGTTCTAATTCCATTTTAATCATTCAAATTTATCTTTGATGTTCTCAACAAATTGATGTCTTGACTGAATATGTCTCTGATATCCTGCATTCCTTGCTTTAGCATGAATAGCCTAT
Organism: Candidatus Pacearchaeota archaeon; assembly: GCA_026395795.1. GTDB lineage: Archaea > Nanobdellota > Nanobdellia > Pacearchaeales > UBA284 > JAPLYB01. The sequence continues at coordinate 15,984 of JAPLYB010000032.1, read as the reverse complement.
CAATTCCTAATCCCCAAGCAAGAACCCTTGTATTTTCTTCAAGTCCCAAAGGAATAGTAACCTCTGGCCTGAATATGCCTGCTCCTCCAAGTTCCATCCAGATTTTCTTAACTGGATGAAACCCGATAAGTTCGACAGATGGTTCAGTGAATGGGAAATATGCGGGCAAGAACTTTATCTCTTTAATTCCAGCAACTTTTTCAGCAAAAAGCTTCAACATCCCAAGCAACTGCGAAAAATTTAGATTTTTATCAATAATTATCCCTTCCATCTGATTAAACTCAGGCAAGTGTCCAGAATCAATGATATCTGGTCTGAACACACGAGCAATTGTAAAGTACTTTCCAGGGACTTTTGGATTTTTAGATAATATCCTAGCTGAAACAGGAGTTCCCTGTGACCTTAGTATCAATTTTCTTGATTCCTTCTCATTAAACTTGATTCTCCATCCGTCTGAACCAGTTTTCCATCCATTTTCATGAGTGCCTTTAATTCTTGAGAATAATTTTTTTTCAGGGACCTCTCCTTCTTCAGAATTTCCAGCTTTGACAAAGTACAGATCATGTATCCCTCTGGCTGGATGGTCTTGCGGCATGAATAAAGCATCACAATTCCAAAAACTTTCTTCTACAATTGGACCTTCTGATTCTTCAAATCCAAGAGCAACAAGTTCTTGTTTAATTTTGTACAAGAAGCTTGAATAAGGCTGCCTCTTTCCAGAAATCGTGTAAGGGCCCTTAGCAGTCAGATCATAAACCCTAAATTTCTTTCCCTTCCATTTCTCATCTCTTATCATCTCTGGTGTTAGTTGTTCTATGTAATCCTGTTTGTTTCCTCCTCCTAAAAGACCATCTATCACTTTTTTTCCAAGATCAGTTATTTCAAAACCAAAAGTCTTTTGTTCTTCAACATAAACAATGTTTTTTCTTGATTTTAACTTGTTATATAGCTCTACTTGTTCGTAAGACAGGGATTCTAGTTCAAGAGGAAGTTCTTCTAAGAATTTTTCTTCTGTAAACTTCTTGATAGCTTCTTCTTTACTAATAATCATCTCAACTGTGTTTTCTAAAACCTTAATTAGCGCTTTAGATTTTAATGCACCTAGAGCAATCATAAACTCTTTGTCACTCAATCCAGCGTTTTTTTTAGCTTCTTCAAATGAGAGTTTTTTCTCAATAACAATATCTAGCAATCTTCTTTCAGGCAAACCCTTTCTTTTATATTCTAAACCATTAGCATCCAAATCCAAAACTTTTTTAACACTTGTTTTTAATTCAACAACTCCTTTGTTAGAAAGAAACTGCAGCGCTCTTTGAACACTTGGAACCTCTATTCCAGATTTCTGAGAAATCTCTCCTAAGTCTTTTAAACCTGCTCCCAAAGATGGCAGGATTTTTCTTTCAATAGGACTTAATGTTTCTAGAACATCATCCACAGACCATGGTCCTGGATGTCCTTGATTCATCATTTCTTTTTCCATCTAAACACTAGCAGAAAGGATTTTAAAAAGGTTTTGAAAACGAAGTTTTCAGGACCTCAAAAAAATTCCTGTTTTTTCAAGGTTTTGAAAGAACCTTTTTACGGCCTGCAATAGAAAAACTGAGAGACTCTTGTGTCAGTTCCTTGTGCATCTTTTTCCATCTCGATTCTTGCTCTTTTATTTGCCATATCTAAACCTTGCTCATAAGCCCAGATAACTAACGCCTCTTCTGGCGAAATTCCTGTAAGATCAAGATTATTTGGTTTTGCTTTCTGGTCCTTTAATCTTTCTAAAACTTTCTGGATTCTTTCTTCTAATGAAACTGCTGAAAACCTTCCAAGTGGTCCATATCTTTGATTTGGCCAATGAATTTGTCCCCCTCTTCCTACTGAGCATAGAACGTAAGATTCTTCGGGCACTCTTGAAAAATTATGTGCTGGACTTGGATTTAGCATTTTAAATAATACATACTGGCCTGTAGCAAATCTGCTTCTAAATCTTTGGGTGTTTAGTGGTTCTCTTACTTTTTTCTTTTCTAAAAATTCTCCTTTATAACCATTAAAGTCATCCAAAACTCCTTGAGAAACTTCTAATGGATAATCTCCCCCAGTCTTAGGACTTGTGCTTATCTCCTTAATAGGAGTTCCTTCCGCATTGTAGAAACATGGTGTACAAAACTCAATAGCTTTGTCTGAATCAACAACTCTCAAGAATCCATCTAATTCTCCACCAAAAACAAAAAGTCTTCCAGGAGAATATTGGGGCTGAATAGCTTTAGCCTGTGACTTTGCTTTTCTTGTCATTTTACTTTCTCTTTTTCTTGCCGTTTCCGTTTCCGTTTGTCTTGACTTTCAATCTCATCTCAGTTGACTCTTCTTTCTTCCTTAATCTTCTAGTCAAAGCTACAATAAGAAGGATAATAACTGCAATTATTAAGATTAAGTTGATTATTGCAAGTGCTAAATTCTTAACAATAGCATTCCATAAATCACTGAAAAATGTTCCTGCTGATGCTTTCTTGTTGACTTGCATGCTTCCCATTCCTGTTTTAACGTTTTCACCAAAAACAACTTGTACATAGAATGTATTGACAGAACCAGCATTTGAATTTGGCCTTAATGTTAAATAAATATCTGCCTTTTCTCCAGGAGAAAGTGTAACTGTTTGTGGAGCTAAATTAACTAGCTCAGCCCAGTTTTGATAATCAGAAATGCTGATGTTATAGGTTGTTGATGTGGTTCCCGTGTTTATAACAGTTATCTTTGAAAGACCGTTCTGTCCTACTTCTCCTGTTCCTTGCTGAGAAACAGTAATAGCGACATCTGGCTTTTGAACAACGCAATTTCCAGCAACAGTGAAATCTGAAGAATAATCCTTAATCGTATCTTCACTATAATCTACTAATACTTCAAGGTTGTACACTCCTTCTTTTGCAGTAGTTGGAACTGTCAAGGTAAATGTAACCTTCTCAGTATCTGTTTTGTCCAGACTGTCGATGTTTTTTACTAGACTTAAATTAAGGGCTGTGTTCTTAACAGTAACTGTTATATCACTTTCTTTATGATTGCCAACATTTACAATCTTGACATAACCAGAAAGATCGCCGCCACATTGTATATTTTCATTATTAAGATTAATCTGATCGATTATAAGTTTGTGTGATTCTCTTGTGATGTCTAGATTGTCTATGTATTCTCGGCATTCTTTATCTTCATTATCGTATTCATATGCTTTAACTCGTAATTGAATATCATGATCTTCATTAATATCTGTTGGAATTTTTATTAATAAAGTAACTGTGTCTGATTCATCATCTAAGGATATGTCTGTATCATTCGAATCTATTTCTTCATTATCTGTAGCATCCCAGAGCTGAGCTTCGACTATGATATCTACATCATCATTAGTCTCAAGATCAATATCAATATTTATAGTATCTCCCACGTAAAAGTCATTATCTGCATCTACATCAAAATGTGTGATGTGGTCTTTGTTAATGCCCTTACTACAATAAGCTTCTTGAACAGTTAGGTTAAATGAAAAAGAAGTTGAACCAGCATTTATTGTTACTGTTTTTGTTCCAAGTTGCGCGCTATCGTCCGCAGAAATATTAAAATCAACTGTTAAATTTGCACCTGAAGCCAGGCTAATGTTGTTTTGATTGAAGTTTATATGAGTATTAGAAGGCAGGTTTGATGCACTTATCATAGTATTATTTACCCAGCCGGTCCCATTATTGTACAAAGTTAAATATCCTGAAATATCCCCATTTTGATATACGGTCAATGGACCAGAATTGTCTGATATTAACAAGTCTGCTTGAGCGCATGCTAAACTAAGAATAAAGAATGAGAATATGAACGCTGAAAAAATGCTAATTGTTTTTGAGTTCATTTTTTGTCGTAATTTTGTAGTTAAGTCACTTTATAAATATTTCGTTTTTTATTTTTTTATAATTTATAGTAAAGTGATTAATGATGAAGCAATGAGGTGTGATATTGTTTTATGAATCTGTCAAGAACTATACAATGAAATGTATAGCATATTATAGTTCTTGAGCATGCTCAAGATTTGCTTTCTCTTTCTCACGAACTAAAGTAAGGAGTTTACATAAAATGCAAATCTTGACATATCAAAATGATTGATTATACTAATTATACATCAGTAAACTGTAAGCAAAACGAATTAACCTTTTTACAGCAGATTGACAGTAAAAACTCTTAACCAGTAGTTGTTAGAGTTTAAAATTGCATTACCGAATAGAAACTGACAATCAGTTTATCATATCTCGGATTTTTTGCATTGAGTCCGCTATCTCTTGTCCTTTTGTTGTCAGTTTGATCAACTTAATTCTTCCTTTTTTCTCAAAAGCAACAAGATTGTACTTTTCCAAGCTTTGTAAAATCTTCACCGCATGGCTGTAAGTACAGTCCACCTCTTTTGCAAGCAGACTGCCATATCTTGCCCTAACACCTTTTCTTAAAGCCATCAATATTAATGCTGGCTTCTTCCTAAAAAAAGTGTTGAATGCGTCCTTAACCATTTTCTTTCCCGTATCCTTGTATCCCCTGTTTAATATCTGAATTATCCCCTCTTATTCATTCAGCCTTAATCAACATGAAGTTGATTAGTATAGTTTTAACGATTATTTTTAAAACTATATCTTAGAGTATAATGGTACTTTATAAATATTTCGTAGCAAAATAAAAATATAATTTTTCAATTTTATATTCGGAGAAATTATCAGTCTTATTATATCAATCGACGAATTTTAGGTTAAATTCTTTTATTTTATCAGACTTTTCTAGAAAATCCCATGTTTACACTTTGAAATATCCTCTAATTTCTTATAATTCTCATTAATATGCTTTTCTATTTCTGCAATATCCTTTTCATTTAAACCAGAAAATCTTCCTTGTAGAGACAGATAATCTTTCAAAGATGAACTAGCAATATCATTCAATGAAAGTTTTCCTTTTTCTATTTCAAACAAAGGATAAACCCTGCAACCAACTGCTTTTTTAGCAAGTTCCATAGTAATATTGCTTGCCATCTTCCAGCCAGGGACACAAGGGCATAACACTTGGATGTAGGCTGGAGCATCATTCTCTTGCATGAATTTTATTGCCTTTCTTATCTTTCCTTTGAAATCTTCTAAATAACCTATTGAAGCAGTTGCAACATATACATTTCCATGACTTGCTACGATAAAAGGCATATTCTTCTTTTCCTCAACTTTTCCATGAATTTTCAATCCCATAGGGGTTGTAGAAGTCTCAGCATGTAATGGCGTAGCACTAGAACGTTGCCTTCCGGTATTTTGATAAGATTCGTTATCATAACATATAAACAACACTTTATGCTTTCTCTCTAACATTCCACTTAATGCCTGCAATCCTATGTCAAAAGTTCCTCCATCCCCTGCAATTGCAACAACAATGCTCTCGTTTCCTTTTCCCTGCATCTTTAATGATGCAGAAATCCCAGAAGCAGTTGCGGCTGCATTTTCAAATGCAGAATGAATCATGGGAACATTCCAAGCAGTTAATGGATAAGCAGTGGAAATAACTTCCATGCATCCTGTTGCAATAGTGTAAATTGCGTTCTTGCCAACACATTCATCAACCACTTTAGTGATATGTCTCATAGCGATGGCTGCTCCGCAGCCAGCACAGGCATTATGTCCTGACTGAAATCCTTCCCATGCTTTATTATTTTGGTTTGGCATTTTTTTATTTTTTAATAATAATATAAATTATTTTTAATGATTTCTTTTTTTATTTATCGATATTAATATTTATTCCTTATCTTTTATTTTATCCTCTTTTGGATATACTGCAAGTATTTTCTATCTTTTGACCTAAAATACTTAAAACAAAAATCTGCTATTAACTGACATTCTCGTTTCAATTTTTCTTTTTGATTATACCGTCCTTCTTGATACATCCTGATAAGTTGTGTATCTATTTTATCTGTATAAATCCCTTTTATTATCCCGATACCATTTGGTGGTTTTGTTTTTGTTCCTTTGTTATACATTTTAAAGTAGATTGATACTAAAACTGGCTTTTCTTTTATAAAAATTAGTTCATAATATGGCTTTTTTACTTTTTTTCCATGAATTTCCATATCAAAATCAGAATAGTTCTTTATTCTTCCATGAGCTGTAGACCCATGTACTAAGATTAAATCTTCTTTATCAAATTTATTTTTTATATAATCAAAAAAATCTGATTTTTTGTTAAATTTATGAATTTTCTTTTTGTTATCATCCTTCTTCATTTTATCACCTCTTTTATCCTCTCAGGAGTGATGTCTTCTCCGCCTAATCCCAAGACATGTGAATTCATTTTGATTTTAGGATCATTTATTGCAGATACAATCTCAAGATACAAAGGCGCACGATTTCCTAGAGACATTGCTCTGTCAATAACATCAATTCTCTTAACATTCTTGCAAGCATCTCGAAGCTCATGCGAAGGAAATGGTCTAAATGATTTTATTCTGATTAATCCGACCTTTTTGTTTCCGAGTTCATTTAGAGTATATTTTATTGTACTACACTGACTTCCGATAGCAATAATCACATGATCTGCTTTCTCAACATTGTACTTTTCAATTAACCCATCTCCATACTTTCTCCCAAACTTCTGTGAAAATTCAGTATTTGTCTTCCTTATCACATCAAAAGCAGATTCCATAGCTTCTCTTTGTTGTTCTTTGAACTTCGTATAAGTATTAGGATATGCAATTGATCCCATTGTAATTGGACTTTTTGGATTTAGTCTGTAAGAAGGGGTATATTTTGGCAGAAACTTTTTAACATCCATATCAGACATCATTTCAACTGGTTCTGAGACATGACTTAATGTAAATCCATCAATGCATACCATGATTGGCAGCATTACATTCTTGTCTTCAGCAATTTTATATGCTTGAACAATAGTATCATGCGCTTCCTGCGCATCTTCACAGTATAATTGAATCCATCCGGAGTCTCTTTGTGCAAAAGAATCAGAGTGATCGCAATTATGCACTAAAAAACCGTTAGCAATATAGTTTTTAGTTTCAGTCTCAAGATTATAAACTTCTGTTGATTTATTAATATTAATAACATCTAAAATTTTAATGCGCGATTTAACTGATTTCAATGTCATCCATAACAAATTTTTTCTTTTCCTTTCCAGAATTGGGGGGCATCTCACAAAAAATTCTGGAACATTATTTATTTTAATGTGATAATTATCATTATGGTGATTTTTATCTCTTCTCGTATCTGAGTAAACTTTATAGCTAATTTTCAGTTGATTGAGATAATGCTCAACTTTTTTTACGATTCTTAGATTACTATTATATATTACTGCTTGTTTCACTTTTGAAGGTCCACTTCCTTCGGCGTCAAAAATTCCTGCTAAATATCCTCTAGAATAGTCTAGTCCGCTTTCCCTTTTAAGAAATTCCTGAAAATGATGTGTTTTTGGAGTAGAGGTTAAAATAGAAATATAATATTCATATTTTTTAAGATAATCAACATCTCTTACTGGAAATTCAAAGTAATTAGCCCATTTAGTAAAATTTTTAGTTATCTCTTCGTCTTTTACTTTTAGTCTGAAATGATATGCGTTGCCTTGTCGATAAAAACAACCATCGCCATCACTCATTCCTGCTAGCCATCCTCTTTTGAATTCATCATTGACATCAAATCCATAACCAAACCAATGAATCTTTTTATTTTTTAGATTCTGAGCTTGTGTCCAATGGGAATGCGCTGAATGATAATAAAACTTATGCTCCGGTGTACACATCAAGTCAAATTGATCTGTTTTTATTTTTACTAGATCACTTGTTTTTCTTTTAAATGTTCTTTTCACTTTGGTAAACACTAAATTCCCTTTTTTGTCTTTGCCTACAACCTCCTCTCCGATTTTTATGTCTGAAATTAATTTATAAGTTAAATTTGCCATTAAAACACCCGTTTCTTTTGTAAAACACCAAATATTAATTGGGGCACTTAAGGCTCTATTAGCGACAACCATAACAATCGGAAGCCTCATTCCAGAAGTAACAAATAGCATTTCATGCATTAAAGCAAGTCCTTGAGAAGATGTTGCTGTGAAAGTTCTTGATCCTGCTGCCTGCGCTCCGATACACGCAGATATAGCAGAATGTTCTGATTCAACATCAATAAAATCACATTTGAATCTGCCGTCTGCGAAATATCTTGCAAGTTCCTCAATAATCAGTGTTTGAGGCGTGATTGGATATCCAGCAATCACTTGAGGCTCGCACATTCTCACAGCTTCAGCAATTGCCTTGCTCGCAAGCATAACTTTATTTTTATTTTTGTTCATTTTATTTGGTTCCAGACTTTAATACTGTATTCATTACACTGGTACACAATTTCACTTTGATTTTGAATTTCACAATTTTGCTCCAGCCATGCTTTGCTAAGGTCTTGGCCTATCTCTTTTGAGTATTCTGCTCTATCAACAGCAATTCCATCCCTCGTTATTCTGAAATGTGACTCTGGGTTAGATGCGAGCAAGAAGAACCATGTAGCTAAAAATAAGACCGCAATTACTAAAATCAAAAGTTTCATTTTATTTTTCATTTTATTTTTCTTGCTATATCTTTTATTTTTTCTAATTGTTCTGGATAATTTTTTATTTCTCCAGGTTTATTGGCTTCTGCAAAATAATATCCCTCCAGTTTGAGTCCATATATGCCAATTATATCTTTCATTTGATCCAAGACCATCTTTTGACCTGGTTTAGCTTCCTTGCCTTTCAAGGCTCCAACTGCTAAAAAAACAAATTTCTTGTTTTTTAGTTTTTCATATCGTGAATTCGTTCTATCAATTAAGTTTTTCATTAATGCGGGCATATAGTCAAAATAAATGGGGAACGAAAACACGATTAAATCAGAGTTCAGCATTTTTGAAAATATTTTATTCATATTATCAGTTAGTCTGCAAGTTTTTGTGGTCTCACAAGTCTGACACCCTGTACAAAAAAGTAAGTTTTCATTTTTTAACAAAACAATTTCAACTTGATTTCCTTTATCTTGCATCTCTTTTAAAAAAGTTCTTAACATGTATTCTGAATTCCCATCTCTTGGACTTCCGCAAATTCCTATGATTTTCATTTTTATTTTGTTTTTTAGATACCCCTGATCTTATAAAAGTAGTTTACATCAGTCAAGTGCAATGGAAATCTACTCTGATTTAGTTTTTTTAAAAAGGATAATCTCCCAAAACCATAATGATCGGGCAATATAAACTTGAAAAATGCTTCCATTTCTTTTTTATTTTCAAATGTAATCTCATCTCTAAAAAGCTGTTTTTTTTCAATTTTCACTATTCCCTGCTTTATCATCTGATCTAAAATCCTTTTTGATAAATCACAAAGTTGTCCGCAATATTGGAAATAATTATAAAATTTTTCAAGTGTGCCTTTCTTTGCCCACTCAATTAAAATCAATTCTTGATTTTTTTTCAGATTATAATAAGTTCTTAATTGAAAAATATCTGGCAGATGGTGCATTTCATTCACAAACATGATGACATCAAAATTTTTCAGTTTTTTTATTGTGATAGAAAAAGGCTCTTTTATTACACAAATGTTACCTTTTTTGATTTCTTTTATTTTAAGGAACTCGTAGCATGAAAAAACTTTTTTAAAGTGTCTTCCAAGTTCTTTTATAAAAAGACCATCGTGAACACCTATAACAACAAGTGATTTATCTTTAGAATCTTTAATATTTTTTACTAAGATACTTATAAGTGGCGATTTTTCAATCATTTTCTTTTCCCTCCTTATCTTATTTTATAATAAACATCTGGTTTTCCGCCAAATTTAATTCCGATTGTTGGAAAAGGACAAAAGTAAAGCGCCTCGTCTTGCTTATCGTAGTAGAACCCAACCCAAAGATCGTACCATTTGAAAAATAATTTAACTCTCATTTATTTTTCCTCCTTAACCATGATTATCGAGTGATTTGGACATTGTAAAGCACAGATTCCACAGCCTTTGCAATAATCATAATTAATGAACTTCTTCTCGTCAAGAATTTTTATTGCAGCATCTGGACAAGATGCTGCGCAAAGGCCGCAGCCTTTGCATTTACTCACATTTATCACAGGTTTCATGGTTCTCCATGAACCTGTTTTGTTTTTCAAGCTTGAACCTGGTTCATCAACAACCGCTCCCGGATTAATCTTTATTTGTTTTGCTTCGGTCATTTTATGTTTCTATTTTTATTTCTTACAATTAAGATTATTGTAAACACAATCAACAAAATGATTGAAATTCCTAATATGTAAGCATCATAGACTATTTGATTTTTATGAAAAAGGTATAATGCAATATTAATCAAACTTATAACTGCTACACCCAACCAAAAGCAGATATTCCGGTCAAGCCGCATTTTATTTGTTTCCATTTTATCTTTTATGTTTCAATCTTTCTTTTGCATAAACATCTTCTAAATCCTTCTGTCTTACAACTGGAACAAAAGCATATCCTTCATCTCTTCTCAACAAGAATAGTTTTCCGTACTTCTTCTGCCACAGCTCTATTCCGCCATAATCAAAACTTTCTCTTGTCGGAAATAAAAGCAAGCCATTCTCATTTAATGCACGTAAAGCCAGTTTCTTTACGGTTTCTAACTGCTGTGGTTCAACACCAGCAGTATAATAAATTCTATCATAATTTCTTTCCCAAATTTGGCTATTTTCATTTAATGCATCTCCTCTGAATACGTCAATATTCAATTTCTTGTTTGATTTTTCATTTTCAAGTTTTTTTATTAATTCTTTAACATTTTTTACTGCGTTTAATGCCAAGTCTCTAAAAATTTCAACGGTTGTGACACGTCCAGGAGAAACAAGCCATGCAACGATAGCAGCATGATAGCCGGTATTTGCTCCTATTTCTAACACCTCAAGCCCAGGTTCTGGTTTCATTGCCCTTAACATCCTAGCAATAGTTGTTGGCTGACTGATAGTTTGTCCATGTTTGACATGCACCGGAGCATCCATATATGCATCATGATGAACAAACATTTTCCTATCAATAATTCTGAATGCTCGTAAAATCTCTCCATCGATTCCGGGATTATTTATTTCAATAGACTTAATCATAAAATCCAATTCTTCATTCTCTTTCTCGCCATAATTCTTTTTCTCTTGTTTTTTTAAATCACGAATATATCTCCCCCCAGTTTCTGGCTTAAAAACAACCTCTTTCATTATGTCTGGATTAAATTTTTTCTTTCTATTCTTGATTTTCTTGGCTTTCATAACTTTCTCACTTCTCTTTTTTGTTTTAATTCTCTTTTTTTTCATTTCACACCTTTTTTATAATATATTATAATATTATATGCTTTTATTTCTTTTAAACGACGTTGTTTTTATCAAATTGTTCTTATTCATATCTCAAGTTTTATTTCCTATCTTTTTGTAGACCTCATTTATTATAACAACATTCTTCCTTAAAACATCTCCGCTAAAAAAGTCTCCACAAGCTTTAACAAGCGACTCTTTTTTAACCACATTTGTAAATCCTGAAAAAATTGCTAGTATGGCTGTGCTGACAATTGGCTTGCCAAATACTTGCAGAGCAAGAGTTGTAGCATCAAAAGCACAAGTTTCTTTCAAATCACACTTACCAACACTCGAATTAACTATAATCTTTTTCTTAGCTTTGATATCCTTAATTTTCAACAGTGAAGAATCAAGCACAACAGCATAATCTGCTTCATATATTTGACTTCTTAATAATATTGGCTCGTCTGAAATTCTGCAATAAGCTTCAACTGGCGCTCCTGAACGCTCAATTCCAAAATTAGGAAATGCTTGAGCATATTTTCCTTCAATTGAAGCAGCAAGTGCAAGAATCTGTGCAGATTTTACAGCCCCCTGTCCTCCGCGTCCATGAAATATGATTTCTATCATTCCTTAACCTCCATTTTTCTCATATAAATTAGAAAGTGAGATTAATAAATCTTATCCGTATCTCAATAAATATCAATCCAGAAGGATAAATTAAAACGGATTTCTTGCAATCCAAATTGATATTAATTATTATAAATTATTTGCTCGTCGAATCTCCCAGATGCTGCATAGTTAACTTTTTAAGCAATAAAACATATATCATAACATGCCAAAGAAAACACAAAAGCAAGCAAAGAAAGTGGAACAAGAAAAACATTGGAATACTCTTGCAATCCTAGGATTTATTTTTGCATTTATATTCAATATTGTAGGTCTAATCTTAAGCATAATCGCCTTGGTTCAGATTAACAAAAGTCATGAAAAGGGGAAAGGTCTTGCAATTGCAGGTCTTATCCTATCTATCATTTTTGTCATCTTAACCATCATCATTGTTTTGCTTGTTCTGCTCACAGTAGGGTTGGTACACAGTATCGGATCTCTTGCTTAAGTAAAAATTTCTATTAAGAGATTAACACAACCCCCATAACAATTAAAACTACAGAAATGAATTTTATGATCCATGCTTTTCCACTAAGTTCCTCTTTTATAATGCTTGGATAAAACCAACTTAAAATAAACACCAGAAACAAAACAAAAAGAGGTTGAATAGATATGAAAGCGCTTACTATGGATACGGGACCTTTAGAAGTTGCAATCACTGCTAAAAAAACAGAGAGCAAACCTAATATTTGGCTTATGACTATCATCCCAATACCTTTCTTTCCAGATTCTTTTGCAGTTTCAACTATCAAAGAAAATTTTTTATTAAAAACAAGCAATAAAGTCAAGAATATCCCTAGTTGCATATAAGCAAAAACAGTGAAATAATCAGTGAAGTTCAGCAAATACTTTCCTAGTATTGCTGCCACAGCAAAAAATATGCAAGACAGCAGTCTATATCCCATTCCTTTTTCAAGAAAAAGTTTCTTTCCTTTTCTAAATGAGATTAAAACAGTTCCGAAGAAGATGAGGATAATACCAAGATAATTCTTTGCCGCCAATATTTCTCCTAAAAAGAGAGTTGCTAAAAGAAGCACTAGCAAAGGCTTTATCCTTTCCGCAATAGCTATCCTAGAAATTTCACCTACTTTTACAGCTTTAAAATAAAATAAATAAGTCAGTGTATAGAAAATACCGGATAGCAATCCAATAAGAATCAAAGAAATAGTAAGATTTCCAAAACCACGAACAAGAAAGATAATTATGCCATAAATGAGTCCAAGAATCCCAATTATTAATACAGGAACCAGGGGTTTTCTGACCACTTTAGTAAGAATATACTTGTCAATTATATTTGTTACAGCTCCTAGAAATGCAGCAAAAATGGCAAATATTATCCACGACATGTCCATACATCTTAGTCATATTAATAAATCTTTTTCAGAATACTTTTTCATCTTCCAAACTTTCTTTCAATTCTTACAAGTCCATTTGTCTTGGCAAAGCGCTCTTTGCCGACAATTCCTATCTTGATGATTGGAATGTTCCATCCAACTGCAAGATGGGCAATTGTATCATCGCAAGTCTCTCCAGAACGATTAGAAACAATTGGAACAATCCTATTTTTCTTCGCAAGATCAACGACCTTCTTTGTTTCTATCCAAGATCCGCATTGATTTGGTTTTATTATAACTGCATTAATTGATTTAGACTTTATTGCTTTTTCAAGTAATTCATGATTTGTACAAATAAGATCATCTCCGACAATCAATGTGTTTAACCTGGCATCTTTTACTTTTTTCAAAAGTTTTGCAAATCCTTGAAAATCATTCTCATTAAGAGGATCTTCAACATAGGCAAGGTTATATTTTTTAATTAAATTGAATAGATAATCAATCTGTTCATCAGTCTTCAATTTTCCCGGCTTTCCATTTAACCTTGCATAATTATATTCTTTCTTTATCTCGTCATAAAAAGAACTTGCAGCAAGATCAACTCCCAAATCAATTGTTCCTCGGAATTTCGTTTCAATTCTTTTTTTAACTTCCTGCATTACCTGTAAGATCGCTTCATTGTCAAGAGAAGAAATAAAAGCATTTTCATCAGTTATTTTTTCATAAAATAGTTTATCTTTTTCTTTTAATATTTTTTTAACTTCCTTATACGCTTGTAAACTTAGGTATTGATTATCAAAAACTTTTTCTGATTTTGCTCTAGGAAGAATCAAAAATTCTTGAAAATCCGGCTTCTCTATCTCTCTTGTATGCTTTCCCCCACCAATGCAATTTCCCAAAAGCAAAGGCATAACTGGTTTAACATGTCCGTTAAGAAACTGCCATAATTCTAACTTATAACTTGCAGCAATTGCCTTGAGAATTGCAGCCCCCAGGGCATAAAGAGAGTTTCCTCCAAGAATTTCGAGTCTTTTTGTTTTGTCAGCTTTTCTATAAATCTCTTCAATTTTTTCTAGATCTTCAAACTTATCGAAAGTCATTCTTTCATTAACAATTTTTTGTCCTAAAGCATTAATAAAAGACGCAGAAAAGTTAACCCCCTTTGGAGAAAAGCCACAAACTTCATTCTGTCCTTTTGAAGCGCCCGCAGGCGCACTTGCTTCAAATGTTCCCTGCAAAGTTTTCACTCTGACAGCGATTGTCTCTTCTCTTCTCGAATTAAGAATCTTTCTAGCACGAATCCCCTGAATAATCATTTTGTATTTTATTAAATCGCAATTTCTTTCTCAACACCCTTAAGCAAATTCCAATCAAGTTTAATAAGTTGTTGAACAGCCGGATTTTTTGTATTTAATTTAAACAAATTTGATTTTCCAATTCTTCGTGTTTTTATAACTATATTCATTTTGACAAGATTAATCCAAAATGTTTGAAGTGTGGAATAACTAACTTCAGAATTTCTTGCTATTTCAGTCAGAGGGTAATCAAATGCCTGAAAGGTTATTAGAAAATCTAAGACTTTCATTACAGGATTGCTTCCAAACACTTTTATAAAGCTTGTCTCTGGTTCCATTTTCATTTTATTTTTTGTCATATTTATTTAGGATGAATATTAAAGAAAATTAAGATTTATAAATGTTTCTATATCTATTTTAAAAAAACAATAATTGAAGTTTAAAATTGAGATATTAGAAATATTTAAATATATGATTTTGTTATCTTTTTATGGAATTTAGCGATGAAGATAAGGTCAAGGCAACTTTGCTTTATCATTTGAGGAGAAAAGAAGTAATCGGCGGGGTTCATATTCCATTTGAGACTTTAAAAAAAGGATTTCCCTCCCATCTTGGCAAAGATATAAATAAAATTGCTAAAGACTTGGTTAAACAAAACATTTTATTAACAAAACCTTCATCCTATGGACTGCAAGTTTATTTGAATAAAGAAAAACTAAAAGAAATTGAAAATTTTATTTTCAAAATTCTAGAGATTGAATTTTAATCAGATGTTTCTCATAGTGTACAAAAAAGTTTTGAATGATAGTTATATAAATCGGATTTTTGTTTATAGATTATGAAGATACTTTTTATTTGTAAATATAATAGATTCCGAAGCAAAATCGCTGAAGCGTTTTTTAATAAGTTAAATAAAAATAAAAAAAACAAGACAAACAGTGCAGGAATTATTAGAGGGGGCCTTATAGATCAGGGTATAATCGACGCAGCAAAAGATTACGGAATAAAGATCAAATCGAAGCCTAGAGGATTAACCACTGAACTTTTGAAATGGCAAGATACAACAGTCATTGTTGCAGATGACGTTCCCAAAGAAATTTTCAAAGATAACAAAAAATACGGTAAAAAATTGATTATTTGGAAAATCTCTGACACAAAAAGTAATAAAAAGAAAGAAATGGAAAAGATAATCTCACAAATTGAAATAAAAGTTAAAGATTTAGTGAAAGAATTGGATTAATAATCTACCAGAACATTAAAGAGAATATTTTAAACTTTCCCCTAGAACAGTATCTCCGAAACAACAAACAAAATAGGATAGGCAGACCTATCCCATTATTCAAGACCTGAATAATGCATGCTCTCCCTATAGACCCCAATATC
>JAPLYB010000030.1 GCA_026395795.1 Candidatus Pacearchaeota archaeon | reverse complement strand
TAAATTAGAATTAAATCTAGTAAGCATCGCTCATAATTTAAAAAAAGTATGGTTAGCAAGGGGTAAAATAAGCAATAAAAAATCTTTTGGATTTTTTTATTTAATTATTGCCCCACAAAAATTAAATGTGACACAGCCTGTGAAGTGTGAGGGGGCAAGGATTATAACTTATACGCCTTATGCCAAAGTTGGAGAACAACTAGAATTTTTATTCTGATTTTTTCTTTTCAATAACTTTCTTTGCTCGTTCAAGCATCTCTTTCTTTAGACCTATAAAACAACCGCCGGATTTGCCGGCACAGTATGTCGCCTCGCCTTCTTTGATGATTTTATTGAGTTCAGGATGCTCGATGTCAATATGAGTTATCCTCGCATTGCTCTTTCCCTGCTCATGCAAATAAACTCGCGCCCCTTTTAATTCATACTTGCCTTCGCCTTCGCCTGACATGATTTATCTAATAAGTGATAGTTTAAATAAATTCACATTCTCTTTGTATGATTCAATCTAAAAATTAATAAATTAATAATTATTATAAATAAAATGCAGAAAACAATAAGCAAGAATGATTTTTTAAAGGAAAATTATATCGAACAAGTAAAACAGGGGGCTGTTTTTATCTATCCAACGGATACAGTCTATGGAATTGGTTGTGACGCTACAAACAAGAAAGCGGTTGCAAGAATCAGGAACATTAAAGGAAGACTGAACAAGCCCTTTTCTGTTATCGCCCCTTCAAAAACATGGATATCAAAGAATTGCTTTATTGACAAAAAAGATAAAACCTTTTTGGAAAAACTCCCAGGGAAGTATACTTTGATCTTAAAGTTGAGAGATAAGGGGGCTATTGCAAAAAATGTTATTTTTGGAGAAACATTGGGAGTTAGAATTCCAAAACACTGGTTTGCTAAAATTGTGAAAAAGAGTCGTGTGCCCATTATTACAACAAGTGTCAATCTTTCTGGAGAAAAATTTATGACTTCTCTTGAAGATTTAAATAAAAGTATCCTTAAAAAAATTGATTTTATAATTTATGAAGGCAAGAAAGATAAAAAACCCTCAAAAATTATTAAATTAATTAATAGACCCGAAATTATAAAAAGATGACTTTCGAGTTATTATTAAGGGGCCGTAGTATAACTTGGTTAGTATACGTGCCTAGGGCGCACGTGATCTGGATTCAAATTCCAGCAGTCCCATAAAAAATGAAACTAAAAAAAGATTACATCGTAGGATTTGTGGAAGGAGAAGGCACTTTTAATTTAGTAAGATACCCTAACAAGAGAATTCGGCCACAATTCTTAGTTTTCAATACCAATAAATTAATTCTAGAATCGATAAAAGAAACATTGAATCTGGGTGCCCCGATTTTTGAAGTTGTAAGAGTCAAAGATATAATAAAAAGAAGAAAAAAATGTTATAGATTACAGGTGAGATCTTTGAGTGATATTCAAAAAATCATCCTATTTTTTGATAAAAATAGACCAATAATAAAAGAGGGTGATTACCAAATTTTCAAAAAGGCTTACGAAAAATGGATCTATAATAAGGGCAACATTTAAAAGTCAAAAACCCTTATTTTTGTCATAGCGGAGTGGAGCAGAATTTGTAATGAAATTCCATTCAAATGCTTAACCTGGAGTGCTCGCGAGGCCCATAACCTCGAGGTCGCGTGGTTCAAATCCCGCCTCCGCTATACTTCTCTTTTTAATCTATTCTTAAAAAATCTTTAGATAATAACTAATCTCTGATTTTTATGATAACCCTTATTTTATACTTAAGAATTATAAAACTCCTTGTGTAAAACCTACTTTTTGACACTTTCTATTGCTTCATCAATCTTATCTAGAATTGCTTCCTTAAAATTGGGGGCGTTTATGTCTGCATCCACCATTATCCCTCTTAAAATCCCTTTCTTTTTATAATAATCTTCAAGAGGCTTTGTCTTTTCATGATATGTTTTTAATCTCTCTTTGATTATTTCTGGCATTTCATCCGATCTTTGATACAGCTCTCCACCACAAATATCACAGACGCCTTCTTTCTTCGGTTTTTTATTGACAAGATGAAAGATTGCGCCGCATTTTTTACAGATTCTTCTTCCACCCAATCTTTGCAAAATAATTTTTTCAGAGGCAAAGAAGTTTATTGCTAATTCTATTTTTGTAATCTTGTCTAGAGCTTCTGCTTGGGGAATTGTTCTTGGAAAACCGTCAAGCATAAATCCATTTTCGCAATCTGGTTTTGAGATCCTTTCTTTTAGAATTTGAACTGTTAAATCATCTGGAACAAGATCTCCTCTGTCTATGTATTCTTTTGCTTTTTTTCCTAGAGGAGTTCCATTTTTCATTGCTTCTCTAAACAAATCCCCTGTTGAAATATGCGGCAACTTGTATTTTTCTTTAATAAAAGAGGCGTATGTTCCTTTTCCAACACCAGGGCTTCCAAGAAGAATTATTTTCATTTTATGTTTTATGTTTTTAGTATTTAAGGTAATAATCTTGGGTGTTTTTAAAGTTTTATTTGATTTTTTATATGATTTTGTTTTGATTTTTGAATATCCCCGAATAACTTGTTTTTCCATCTACTTTCATGAATATTATCTGACCAACTTTTAGTCCAGGTTTTACAATAAGATTGTGTTTTCCTATGTTCTTAATTTCAAAGACCTGCCTATTTGAAACACAAGGTTGAACAAAACTAGAGGAAGAATGAACTTGTAATCCTAATCTAGCAAATCTGCTTCTTCCTGATAAAAAAGCAGCGATATTTGAAGGCAGAGTTATTTTCTCCTTTGTTATCCCTAAGATGAAATCTCCTGGTTTTAAGACAAGTTTCTCTTTTGTAGTTTGAGTAAAATGTTTATTAAAATCTATGTTCTCAGTAACAATAATATCTTTGCCTTTTGGAAAAGCAAATTGGTTGCTTAATGTCAAGTCTAGGGAGCAAGATTTGATTGCTGAAGGATCAAAAGGTTCAATCTTTATCCTGCCTTTTTTAATTTGCCTTAATATCTCTTTTTTTGATAAGATCATAATTATGCAGTATAATGAGATTTAAAAGTCTTTTCGAAAAGGGAGTGATAAAGATATACTTCTTATAATAACGGATTGTTCCTGCTTTCATAGACAAGGGTCAAAGAGCAAGAAAATTAATTTATAACAGTGTGCAGATAGAGGTTTCGAAAACTAATTAAACTAAAGATTTTTCAAGAATTATGAAATTTTTTATAGGGGTTGACGATAATTTTAAGAAAAGGGTTGCGGAATGTGTTGGGTTGTGGTTGGCTGAATTGAAAACTAAATATTTATAAACTAATAAATCGATATTTTATCGACGGAAAATGAGAAAAAAACATAATTCTGAAACTAAATTAAAAATTAGTTCTGCATTAAAAGGTAAACCGAAACCACCAAGAAGTTTGCAACACAGAATTAGTTTAAGTACGGCTATGAGTAAAAGTTATGCTGAAAGATTTGGCAAAAAAAGAGCCAAAATAATTATAGAAAAAATAAAGAAAGCTAATCTAGGAAAAAAAAGAATATTTAAAGATAAAGAAAAATGGAAGAAGAATTTAAGTAATTCTTTGAAAGGAAGAATAGTGTGGAATAAAGGTAAAAAGGGTTTACAGAAAGCTTGGAACAAGATAAAATTGCCAGATATGAGTATAATAAAATTATATTCAAACCAAAATTTATCACCACAAAAAATAGCCAATAAATTTAATGTTTCTAGAAGCGCAGTCGAAAGAGTTCTAAAAGAGAATAATGTTAAAATGAGGGGGTTTGGTAGTTTTACAAAAGGCAAAAGTTATGAAGAACTTTATGGAAAAGATATAGCAAAGAAAAAAAAAGAAAAATTAGCTAAAGCATTGAAAGGAAATCCAACAAAGAACTGGTCAAATAAAATAAGTGCTGGTATTAAAAGATATTATGCTAGATGCGAACAACAAGGAATTAAAATATCTAGAATAAGATGTAAATTAAGCAAAGAACGTCGTTTAAGACTATCTTGGGCTCACAAGAAATATATTAAAGAGCATCCAGAAGAATTGGAAAGGTTAAAAAAAATACAGTTTCCAAAAGGAATTTCAAAGATAGAAAAGAAATTTCTAGATTTTTTAAAGAAAAAATTCAAGGAAAAAAAGGATTTCTTTTTTGATGAGCAAGATAAAACAGGTAAAACTTTTTATAGACCAGACTTTCAGTTCCCAGAAAAAAAAGTAATAATAGAATTGGATGGATATTACAAACATTTCACTAAAGATGGCTATAAAAAAGATAGAATAAGAGAATATTATTTAAAAAAAGCTGGTTGGAAAATATTTAGATTTAATTTTTATGATATAGACAGAAACTACAAATTCGAAAAAGTTAAAAATAAAGTAATTGATGTTCTTAGAAATAAAAATGTTGGTACATGGAATAGATGAGGCTGGAAGGGGATCTTGTTTGGGTCCGTTAGTTTTAGCGGGAGCTACGTTTGATGAAAAGGATATACAAAAATTAAGAGAATTGGGGGTTAAAGATTCTAAATTATTATTACCTAAGCAAAGGGAAAGATTATTTGAAGAAATTAAAAAAATAATCAAAAACTACAAAATATTGATTATTCAACCAAAAGAAATAGATGAAGCAATAGATGGTAATTCTAACTTAAATCTAAATTGGCTGGAAGCAAGAAAAACAGCAGAAATTTTAAATGAATTGGAATTAGATAAGGCTATAATAGACTGCCCAAGCCCAAATATAACCGCATATAAAAATTATTTAAAAAAATTGTTAATAAAAGAAGTTGATTTAATAATCACCCACAAAGCAGAAAGATTTGAGGCTGTTGCTGCTGCTTCTATTCTTGCCAAAGTAACAAGAGATTCTGAGATTGAAAAAATAAAAAAAGAAGTTGGAATTAATTTTGGTAGTGGATATCCCTCAGATGAAAGAACCGTTGAGTTTCTAGAAAAACATTCTTCTGAATTTAAGAATAATGGGATTTTTAGAAAATCATGGTCAACTTGGCAGGAGAATGAAAGGAAGAAGGAACAGAAGAAGCTGGATGGCTTCTAGAAAAAGAAAGGTTGTTTTATTTTGCAATAATGTTTAAAAACAAGGTTGTATAGAAGATATATTCCTAAAAATGGGAGATTTAGATCAAGTTGTTTGGGGAATAGATGGAATTAGGGGAAGTGTTCTAACTAGAAAATTGAAGAAGCCAATTAGTAGAATGAACGAAGCAGAAATTCTTGCTGAATTAAGAAAAGTCGATAGAGAACTGAGTTGGTGTGAAGAAGAAACAGATTATGAGGGATTCCATCGATTTGGTGGAAGAGAAAACCCTAGAAAGGATAAGGCAAAAGAAGCTGAAAGAAGAAAAGCAAAAATAGGTGAACCGGAAAGTGTTTATAACAGATTGATTGCGCGTTCTTTAAAAGTTGCAAGAAATCCTCTTGCTTTAAGAGCAGCTGATTTGCGTGCAAGAAGAAGTTTATATGATGCTTTAGAAAACCAAGAAGAATTTGTTGAACGAAGGAATAAAACAAGAGAATGTTATGGAAAAAAGAGATTAAAAATTGATGGTCCTGGAGAAATTTCAATAGGACAAGCACAAAGAATTTTGCAAACAGAAGCAGATCCCGGAATAAGAAAAGCAATTTATTGCGCATTGAGAATAGAGTTGGGAGACGTTGAAGAATTATTTTTTGATGAGATAAGGACTTTAAATGGATTGGTTGCAAAAATTGCACCAACAGCAGGACATAACTTTACTAATTTCTTTGAAGTAAGTGCAAATTACTGTGAAGCACCTTCTCCAGAAGAAATTGGGGGAATGATGAGACGCTTTGTAGATGAAACAAAAGAAATTTATAACAAATTAGTTAGAGAGTTAATTTCTGGAGTGCAAATAGACCAATGGGACCTCAGTTATTTAATGACTCAAAAAGATCCTTTCACAAAGCTTGAGGTACCTCAAGATCCAAAGGTGCTTTTTGGTTTAGGTTTGTCCATATTAAAAGATCTGGGTTATGATTCTGCGTTTGTTGATATGCTTTATGATAGTAAAAATCCTGGTGTGTTTTTGGATATTGAACAAAGAGAAGGAAAAATTCCGGGAGCTGCAACATTCTCCCTCGGACCGTTTTCATTCGGAAAGAACATGCTATTTTTCGAACCAGTTATATTCTCTGGAAACCCTCGAAAAAGATGGGGTGTTTTTCCTCATGAATTTGGTCATGGCGTACATCATCACTTTAGCAGACGAGCTGTCAGGAGGAACGGAGCAATATTCTTTATTGAATCAACACCCGGAAGCGAAACAATTTCTGAAACTCATGAAGATGCTGCCTTCGATCCTATTGCTTTGGAGAAATATCTAGGGGTTAAAGGAGATGGAGCAGCACATTTTGCAAAATGGAGACTCCTTAATGACCTAGCACAGCTGTATGGGATGGCAAGAGTTACATTGGGAGAGTTAGCAATACATAGCAAGGGTGTTGAATATGCAAGATCTGGAAGCTTAGAAGCAGAATTACTTACGAGACCAGAAATTTTAAGAGGAAAACCAACTGAATCCACAGCGTATGTAACCACGCCACACATTCATGGACAACCAGGTTATTATTTTGCTTATTTTGTTGCGGCTCTTTATGAAAGGGCGTTGTCTCATTCAATAAGAGAGAAAAATGGAACAATTTTCTCTCCCGCAACAGCAAGGACCCTTATTGATGATATTATGGTGGGAAATGTCGCACCAATGGCAGATAGAATAAGAAAAGCAACTGGCGAATCAGATTTCATTGGAAGTGTGATAAGAGATTTCAAAGATGAATATAAGAAATTAGCTGCCTAATTAAAATTCCCCCAACTTCATCTGTTTTTTTCCTAAGATATCTTCTTTAGAAATGCTGAAAACCTGGAAGATGTTTTCAACTGCTGGAATGATCTGATGATCAAGGTAATACGCAATATCATATTCTCCTTCTTCGTCTGGAAGCTTGGCACGGTCTCTAATCGGGCCTTTTTTATTGCTGCTTGGTTCTGAAATATAAAACTTGATTAACATACCAACATCTACTGGGGATCCTCGATCAACCATCTTTTTTGCAATTGTGACGTGTGGAGAAATTGTAAGATATTCTTCAATTGGTTTTTTCAATTGAGTTTTTATCATTAATTTTTCTTTGTCGATTTTTCTTTTCTTTATTTCATCAATTGTTTTTTGAACTAATGCAAGAGAATGATCTGCATTGCCATCCTTTAGGATCATGTCTAAAATATTATCCTGTAGTTCTCTAGCAAGTTTACACCAATCTCTTCTGACTGTTTCAAACCCCCGAATTTTCATCTTGCCATTGTATGAAAGCAAGGCGTATTTTTTCTTTGCTCCAAATTCTCCTGTTCTTTTTGTGACCCAGATTCCTCGTTTGTAAAAATCTTCTAACTCCAACTCCATTATTCCTGGAAGTTCATCATTTAGGTTTTTTAGAAAATCGAGAACTTGTTTTTTACTTTTATTGTTTAGGGCAAATCCGACGCTGTCAGTATTATGTACCAACACATTATTTGCAAAAAATCTGTGGGTTTCATCAACTTCTATGTCATAAACATATTCTGGAATTTTGATTTCTTCGACATTTTTAACTGATTGAGTTTCAAATTCAAATTTTTTTATTAGTTTCTTTTGAAGTCCATAGGTTATGATTTTAGCCCTTCGATTTTTTCTTTCTAATAGAAAACCCACTTTTTCACAAAAGGTTTCTTTGTCTTTAATAATAATATTCTTAGAATAACTACCAGAGCAATAAATTTTATTTTTAGTTTTGTACTTGTTTTGAGTGTTCTCCTTAAAAACCGAATGCGATATCCCAATACGATATAAAAGTTTTCTGATTTGTTCTATATACTTGTCATTTATTGAAGTAACTTTAATTATGGGGGCTCCCCCCCGGATCATTACACAACCATCTGCTGAAAATAGGCCCCTTAAAAAAGAGGCAATATTCTCCTCTTTTTCTTCAAAAAGCCAATTTGGAATTTGTTTTTTTCCGTTTTGATCTCTACAATTTTCAGAAATTATCCTAACAAGTTTTAGACCAGTAAAGGTCATATCCCCTTTCCTGGATTTGCTAAACCAATAATTTTTGATCATACCTAACTTAATTAATGGCTCAATCAGATTTTTTAAAATTTCATCTGCATCGTTACCAAGAGATAGTCGTATAGAATAATCTTTATTATACTTCTTTCGTTTTTTGTCCCTATTGAAACTTCCATCACCAATAAAATACCCTATCATTTCGTAAACTTCGTTTGGATAGTTTTTTGTTTTATGTACTAATGGAATTTTTTTTAAGGAGATTATAGTTTTTACTTTATTCCCTATATCTACAGGTTTTACTTCAATTATTCTATTAAGAGGATTTTCTCTATTGAACCTACTTTGATTAAATTTGTTTGATTGATATCCAAGTAATGAATGATCTTCGGTAACATCAATATGCCAATTATTAGTAAAATGAACCCTATACATTTTTTTATTGCATTTATGCCTCATAACATGCTTAATTGGTTGAAAAATAGAATTTCCCCCTTTATCTAAAGTGAGTATATCGGTTCCTTCAAGAAGATTATATTCTTTGCCGTCATCCCCCACATTATCTACTTTTTTGAATAAATCTTTTATGTTTTCCTCGTAAACTGAAGTCCCTCTTTTTACAAAAACTCTGGTGTTGCCATCAACACTATCTGCCATTATTACTTTATAACCTTCTTTATTGACTTTCTCAATAACTTCTTTGTTGAACTTTCTAACAAATGCCAGAGTTGAGGCAGCTGCTTCAATGCTATAATACCTTGCTCCAAAAAATCCTAAGTAGCCATAATAAGCATTTGCAAGCAGTTTGTATGCATTACTTCTTGCTTTTTTGATTACGTCTGGTTTTTCTTTTAATTCTTTTTTGAATTTCTTTCGAAGTTCAACTATCTCCCCTAGCAATAACGGAAAGAATCCTGGTTTTTTAGAGAAATAATATTGAACTTTGCTTCCTGAGAGATCAAATTCAGGAGACTCATAGGAATTTGGTTGTTTTTTTTCTAATAGTGTTGCTTTTGAAATGTTAAAAGAGACGATTATGCTTGCATGCATGCTAGTAAAATCAAACATTGCAATATCTTCATATAATCCAGGAGTTGGCTGGAATACAAATGCGCCTTCATATTTTTCTCTTTGTCTTCTTATTTCTATTTCATCATGAATCGGCCTCTTCTCTGCAATTTCATCATATCTCTTCAAATTGTGAAGGATATAATGTTCAACTTGCTGGGACATCCCATTTCTTGTTACTTCAAAAATAGGCTCCTGAATGATTTTACTAAATTCTATCATATCCGGCATTATTTTTTCAGCTAATTTGTATGTAATCACAGAATCTTGCAAATTATATTCAAAGTAGGTTACCCATTCATCATGATTAATCTTAGATGAATGCTTGTGATTGAACTCTTTTTTTCCTTCTCCTAAGAATTCAGACGCAACTTCATTCAATCCAAGGGTTTCTGATTGCAAATATTGAGAGTATGCTGTCTCGATGAATCTGAAAAGATCAATATGAACTATTCCTGGAACTCTTGCAGAAGGATACTTGCCTCTAGCAAACATGGGCTGACGGCCGTCTAATCCCAAATCAAGTTTCATCCTGTTTTTTTCAGCCCTGGCTCTTAGATATGGCAAGTCAAAGTTGTCTGAGTAGTATCCTACAAGCATATCTGGAGAAAATTTTTTAACATATTCTATGAATTTTTCCAACATTTCTGCTTCATCTTTAAAACATTCTACGAATTTTGGCATGTTTGGACATTTTTTCCATGTAAGAACTTTTTCATAATTTTTTCCAACAAGAGAAATCATTAGAATCTCTCCTCTTCCTATTTCAAATTCATCTGTTTCTATATCAAAAGCGAGAACTTTTGGAGAGTATTCTTCTTTTTCTGTTTTACTCGATTCTATCTTGATGATATTTTCTGCTTTTATACATAAATCAACTTCAAGATTCTGATCTATGCTCCCAAATTCCTCGCTATTATTAAGGATTTCACCTGAAACTTTAAACCAGGAGAAGGGAACGACATTCTTCTCAATAATATACTTTGTTATTAAAGATAAATCATATTCTCTTCTTGCTTCTATCTCTGGAAAATCAAGCTTGTCTGCAATTGGATGTGCATCTTTATAATTAGTGATGAATATCTTAATTGCAGTCACTTCTTTTCCTAGAAAGTGTTTTTTATGAACTTCTGTTTTTTCTACTTTTGTAACTCTATCTGCTTCATTAACCTTAATCTTCTCTATTTTTCCTTGAAGTTCTTTTATCTTCTTTTCACTTATTCCCTCTTTTAAAATCGCCCAAAGATATGGTTCAAAGGAGTCAAGCACAGCTACTCGTTTGCCTTTCTCATCTCTTCCGATGATTCTTATGTAATTTCTTCCTTGCCAGTCAAAAGAATCATAATCTATTGGGATAAATTTTATTTCCATAAACATAGAAAGATTTAAAGATTATAAATTTTAGTATGTGTGATGAATTTAGAAAGAATAATTGAAGGCACATTGGTCATAGCAACCCTCTTTGCTACTGGGATAATGATAGGTGTTATGCAGCCTGTTTGCAAGAAATCAGAATCTTTTCCCTCGGAAACTGCACCTGGAATGCAAAAAGAAGAACCAAAACCTAGAATCTATAAAGGGAAAAGCTCAGCCTATCTCAATGATTGCAGTTATAATCTGCGGTATGGAAAGATTTAAAAACCATAGTTACTATTTAATAGTAACAAAATAAGAATAAATAGCAATAAAATAAAAAAATAATATTTTTAACAAAATGATGACTTTAGCAAAAGGAATGGCACAAGAAAGAAGAGATAGAAGAAACAAAACACTCAGCATGGCTGGTTTAGCTTCTCTGGTCTCTGTAGCTGGTCTGGCTGTTGCATTCGGTGCATTTAAATGCGAACAAGCAAATCAAAGAGAAATTCAAGGAGAGTTACATAATACTGTTGCTGCTGAAACTTGCAAAGTTTCACCTGCTTCTTTAGCATTTCAAAGAGGACAATACGGCATTACTTATAGACTTGCTAGTTCTGCTCTTTATCATATGGCAGATAAAAGAGATGATTACGCAGAGTCTGGAGATGTTGCAGCTGCAAGAGATCAATTGTGGGGAGAAACAGCTGATACATTAACTACTTTAAAAATAGCATCGGCTGCAAGGATAAGAGCAGCTGGAGAAGATCCAAGACAATATTGGGCTGCTCCATAAATTGACCTTGAAACGGTTTTCTTTTTAGTATTTATAGTCTAATTAAAGGGCAAATTATTTATATTCTAAACTTCTTATTTATTAATGGGATTACAAATTGGAGAGCTAGTTCCAAGAAGGGATATTAAACTTAATGAGCTTAATGGAAAACTGATTGCAGTTGATGCTTTTAATGCACTTTATCAGTTTCTTTCGAATATAAGGCAGATGGATGGGACTCCTTTAATGGATAATAAAAAAAGAGTCACTTCTCACTTATCAGGATTATTCTACAGAACAACTAATCTGATGGCAAGAGGGATAAAAATGGTGTATGTTTTTGATGGTAAACCTCCTGCACTGAAATATGGCACAATAGGAACAAGAAGTGAGCATAAAAGAGAAGCTGAAGAGAAATATTTGCAAGCTAAAAAAGAAGGGAATACGGAAGACATGTATAAATATGCGAAACAGAACATAAAATTAAATGACGAGATGATAGAAGAAAGCAAGAAATTGATAAAAGCCTTGGGACTGCCGGTTATAGAAGCACCTGGAGAAGGGGAAGCTCAAGCATCAATTCTTGCCAAAGATGGATGTTATGCTGTTGCTTCACAGGATTACGATGCTTTATTGTTTGGTACACCAAGATTAATACAAAACTTGACACTTGCTAAAAAGAAAAGACTTGCTTCTGGAGCATATATCCCTGTTGAATCAGAATTAATTGAACTTGAAAGAGTGTTGAATATATTACAAATCGATCATGACCAATTGATATGCCTTGGAATTTTAAGCGGAACTGATTTTAATCCGGGAGGTGTAAAGGGCATAGGGCCAAAAAAAGCGCTTATGCTTGTCCAGAAATACAAACAGCCAGTTTTAATCTTTGAAGCAGTTGAAAGACAGTTGAATGACGAAAGGCTAGAAATGCCTTTTGATTGGACAGAGATTTTTGAAATTTTTAAAAAACCGAATGTAAGAAACGATTATAAGATTGAGTTTTTAGATGTGAATGAAGAAGAAATAAAAAGATTACTGTGCAAAGAGCATGATTTCTCAGAAGAACGAGTCCAAAGTGCTTTGGACAAATTAAAAGAAGCTAAAGAACTTGGAAAACAAAAAGGATTGAATGAATGGTTTGGAAAATGAATGTAATAATAGTTAATGAGAAAGATGAGCAGATTGCTGTAAAAGAAAGAAAAAACGTAAAGACAGAGGATATTTATAGAGTTTCTGCTCTCTGGATTAAAAATTCAAAAGAAGAATTTCTTCTTGCTCAAAGAGCGTTTACAAAAGCTAATAACCCTGGAAAATGGGGGCCTGCTGTTGCAGGAACTGTTGAGGAAGGCGAGACATATAATTCTAACATTGTCAAGGAAGCTGAAGAAGAGCTTGGATTAAAAGATATAAAACCAACAAAGATATCAAAAGTGAGAAGAAGAGGGGAACACAATTATTTTTGCCAATGGTTTATTTTTAAAACTGATAAAAAGATTCAAGATTTTAAAATTCAAAAAGAGGAAGTTGCTGAAATCAAGTGGTTCTCTAAGAAAGAGTTTGGTGAAAAACTTAAGTTTAACCCTGATCTTTTCTTGAAGAATATGAAAAGGCAAGTAGACTTATTTAATTAATTTAGTAGACAATCTTTCTTTCCATAAACGCGATGATTATTGAGAAAACCCCAAGAGCGAGAAGCATAGCAAAATAAAGAGCTGGTGAACTTGGGAGAGATTGTATTTTGTCTGCTATCGCAGCCCCCATGATTGAAGGAGAGATAGAATTTCTAAACAAAGCTGCCAAACTAATAACTGTTGTTAAAAAGCCAGTGATTAATAACATTGTTCTAGGTCTCATTTTTTACGTTTTTTTGTTTATATTTATTTTTGTTATTTACTCTACTCTAACCATTTTTTTCTTTTTGCCTGCGTTCAGTCCGAATAAAATCATTAAAATTGAAAGCACAATTGTTGCAATTGTGTAAATTATTGCATTTTCAGGCATTATTGTTAAAAAAGAACCTGTTATGCCTTGAGCAATTAACCAGCCCACGACATTAACTGCTATAATTATCAATCCAAATAAAACCATTATCGTTGAAATCGATTTTGTACCCATCTTTTTATTACTACACTCTTTTTATATATAACCCATAGGTATCATGTTTATAAATTTTTCTCGAGAAAAAAAAGCAACTAGGGCACAAGATTTAGAACTAATTTGCCTTTTGAAAAAGTCCAGCTTTTTAGGAGGAAAGAAACAGGAATTAGCTTGAAATACGCCTTGTCCTTTGCAAATGCTTTTATTTCGATACTATTCTGTAGCTTATTTATGAATATCTTTTTCTCATCATTAACTCCCGGAAGTTCTATTTCATAAACAATTTTATTTGTAAATCTTCTGACCCTTGTAATTGGTTCTTCTCTTGGAAGTTTTGAAACCTTACTTTGTTCTTCTTCAGTCATGGTCCTTCTTGAAGAAGAAGGAAAAGAACTCTCCTTTATTTGCGGTTGGACTTTTTCTCCCTCGCTAACTTGGACTGGTCCACCTAGTTTGATTTGAACTGAAAATCCCCCTGGAAAATTGAATGTTTGCATGTCCCCTATTGGTTTGCCATCTTGCATAATCTTAACATCCTCTTTCTTTGCATTTTTTGGAAATTTCTGCACTCTCATCATCTTATCCAGATCTATATTTCCTAAGAGGCTGCTCTTCATTAATTCTTGATCTGTCTCTCTGAATTGTTTTTCTACATCTTTGGTTAGCTGCTTAACTAAATGTTCAAATGGGAATTGCATGACTTTGGGGATGCCAAATGATTTTGAGAAATCTTTTACAACAGAGTTTATCATATCTTCTCGAGCTTTCTCTTCATCTTTCATCCTCTTTTGTGTTCTAGATGATTCTGAAGCAGGGGTTCCACAGTGAGGGCAATAGTTCTCTTTCTCGCTGATCTTCTTCCCACAAATGCATTTAATTTTTTTTTCGAACATCTTATGTTATCTTTACAAAAGGTTTTGCTTTATAAAAGTTTTTCTTGCGTTTTTTATCGAGAACCTTTTATCTTTGGGGGAAACTATAAAGCATAGACAATAGGTTTATATATGGGATATACTAAGTATATCCTATGAAGAAAGTTAACATAAACCCAAAAAATAAGCTAATTTTAGAAAATATTCAAGGCTTTGTAAAAAGGCAAGTAACTAAGTTTGG
>JAPLYB010000007.1 GCA_026395795.1 Candidatus Pacearchaeota archaeon | reverse complement strand
AGAAAGCATCTTATTCCTTTCAGAATAAGTGTTGTTTTTGTTATAATCTTCACTCTTTTCATACCTATCTAATAGATAGGTTAAGTATTTAAACTTTTCGGAGTAACTTTATAGTATTAAACTTCATTCGGAGATACTGTTAGAAAAATGGGGAGAATGAAACTTGCATTTCAACTCCCCACTTAACCTCTGTTAAGATGCGGGAGACAGGATTCGAACCTGCGAAGGCACTAAGCCATACGGTCCTAGGCCGTATCCGTTTGACCGCTCCGGAACCCCCGCGCCGATTACATATGTGCAAAATTTTAATGATATTTAAATTCTTTTAATTGAGAAATAGGGAATTAGGAAATTACTTTAGTTTTTTAACTGCTTTTGCAACTTCATCTAGGTTTTTGTCTATTATATTAAGAGATTCGATAAACAATTCTTTTGGTTCAAGCTGGCCAAAGCTTTCTATAAACATTGTGAAAGAATCTTCAGACGCTTTTAAGTCTAAAGGTTTCTTGTTTTTCTCATTACAGTATTCTATGCAGCATTCACAAAGATCACACTTTAATGAGTCTATCTCTATCTTGCTTCCTTTACTGATTATCGCTCTTTTTGGACAAATGTTGACAAGATCTGTATAAGACTCTGTATCTTTTGTCAGATTTATTACTGCATTTGATCTAAACCAAACAAGTCCTGGCAAAAATTTTGTGTGTTCTATTGCTGATCCTAAATAAGCTTCTGCAGTTAACTCAAGTTCTTGATCTTTAGCAAGAATCACGAGGGGCATTTCTTCGAATACTATATCGCAGCCTTTTGCTTTTAATTCTTTAGAATAAACTGTTCCTGGGCCTTCTGCCTTTAATTTAAAGCTAGCAGTGCATTTTAGACAGCCTTTCTCTTTGCAAGAACAATCTCCTCGTCTTGTAAAGCTTTTTGGGGCTTTTAATGGAAGCAACCCGAGCCTTAAAGCGATCATTTCATCATAAAGTGCTGAATCATTTTTGTAAAATTCAACTAAATCTATTGCTAAAACTTCTATCTCAAAAGTGGACCTTCTTATGGAGTTTGCGATTGTGCTATTTATTCCATCTATTGAGAAAGTTATTTTGTCCTTTGTTTCTTTAAGTTTTTCTATTTTTACCATTTGTTATAATTAAAGTGATGAAATTAAATTTTTAAACTCTTCTACCCCTCTTTCCACCTTTTGGCTTTGGCCCGCCTCTTGGTGTTGGAGTTGTATCTGTAATATTCAATACTCTTAATCCTTCTCTTGAAAGACTTTTGATTGCGGCATTTGCTCCCGGTCCTGGTGTGGGTGCTAAAACTCCCCCTTTTCCTCGAACCCTGACAAAAACTGCTTTAATATTATTATCCTTTGCTTTTTCTGCTATTCTTTTAGCAACAAACATAGCAACTGTTGGATTTGCTTTTAAACGATTATGTTTAGTTGTTCCTCCACCAGTAACTGTTGCGATTGTATTTCCGACTAGATCAGTTAAATGCACAATTGTGTTGTTGTATGTTGCTTTGATATAAACAACACCAACTCCTTCAAGTTTTTTTTCTGTCATTTTTTTATTGTGAGACTGCATCTATCTTCGAGATGTTGCCTTCCTCATCTATGTCCACGGTATAAGATGGAATAGTAATGAGTGTTTCTCCTAATTTAATTTTTCTATGAGTGATCAGTTGTCTTGATTCATTCATTGTTTTTGCTAGTCCTAGTTTTAAAACAATCGTTTGCAGTCTCCTGTTTAGCAGGTTTTCTTTTGTCAATGAAAGAACGGTATCAATAGAGGATTCAGAAGCTTTGATTAGCCCCATCTTTTCTAATTTTTCAAAAAAAATCTTTTGTTTTTCTGGGTGAATAATCAAGCTTTTTGCTTGTGTTCTAATCCTCTTGATCCTAGATTCTGCTTTCCAAATCTCACTTTTACTTCTTAGCCCATATTTCTTAAGAAGTTCTTTGTCTGATTGTATCCTATTTGTATCGAACAAATTCTTTGGACGAGTATATGTTTTATGTTGTTTCTTCATTTTTCTTTATTTATCTTTATTTTTTGGAAGATGGCTTCGCACCTCTTTTTACACCAACTGACGGCCCCTTCTTTCTGAAGTGGCTTCTTGTTCTTTGTCCTCTTACTGGCTGGCTTTGAGAGTGCCTGATTCCTTTGTATGATCTAATTTTTTTGATTCTTCTGATATCAAACTCTTTTTGCAGGTCTAATTCGCTTCCAATCAAATGTCTGTCCTTGCCTGTTTCTCTATCTTTCTTCCTGTTTACAAGCCAGGGTTTAATTTTTGCTGATTTGACTGTTTCTAGAATCTTTTCTACTTCTGATTCAGTTAATGATGAAATTTTTCTTAATTTAGGGATTTTAAGATAAGTGCAGATAGCGTTAGATATACTCCAAGAAATGCCCTTAATCCTTGCTAGACCTGCATAGATAGTCATATTAACGGGGATGTCTGTCCCAGAAATTCTCATGATTCCTACTGAATCTTGGTTTTTTTCTCTTGGATCCATTTTATTTGTATGTTGTTTGTTTTCTTTATTTTAGTGTGTTCTTTGTTATGAATGATGTTATTTTTTTCCTTTTTAAGTTTTATGCAACAAATAGTCTGTGCCTGACTTCTTCTATTAACTCCTCCATCAATCGTTTTTCTATGATTTTCTTCGGGTCTGGAACGTTTTTAACTCTCTGTTTTATATCCTCAAATGACTTAAATTTTTCTTTTTCTCTCTCTTCTATTATCGCTTGAGTGTGTTTTTTTCCTAAACCAGGAAGAAGTTCTAATTGATGCAGTCTTGTACTGACTGCCCCGGCATTATTAAAGAATTCAACAAACTTTTCTTCTCTTGTATCCACAATATTTCCTATCAAATCCTTTAACTGTAATTTAGCTGTTTCTGTTAATTTTTGTTTAGGCAGCCTGCCTCTTATAAATTCTACCTTTTCCCTCTTACCTTCTCCTATATAGACTTCCTCTTGAAGTTGTAATTGGGCCCCCTTGCGAGGCACAAGTTCTAATAATGTAAAATGATTCAAACCCATTGCTTGCGCTATAGGCAATCTTCTTGGTTCCATGGGATACCCATTGGGCAGGAAGTCTAGTATGAGGGCTTTTTCTTCTCGATTTTCCATTTTTCTTATTTAACTTTTTTAGTTTCAAGTATTCTTGTTGTTTCATCTTGGTCTAGAGTTATATCAGAACCAACAAAAAGTTTTCGCAGATCTTCAGCATCTTCTGGAGCGAAATCTATGATTCTAACAATATCTTCGTCTTTGAGTTTCTCTATGTTTAATTTTTTTATTGAGTCAAACATCTTCTTTGCTTCAGAAGCAGTGGTTTTATTGAATTTCTTTAAAAAACCAAGCAATTCCTTAGACTTCTCAATATCTTGTTCTTTCAAGATTTCTTTTACTTCTGCTATTGGAACTGGTTTTGCTTCTTTAATCATTTTATTTTTTTGATATGTATTGGTTTAACTACAAGTGTTTTATATCTCTTGCCACTTAAAAATTTCACGCTATATCCATTTTTGTATCTTGCGCTTATACTTCCTGTCCTTCCACTGAATTGCTTTGGAAACATGCCTGTTGAAGAGGCATTATTCACTAAAGCAACCCTATCTCCAATCTTAAATTCCCTGAAATATTCAGAAAATTTAAAGCCTTTTCTCAAAATTTTTCTTATTTTTGCCATGTTTAAAAACTTCTTTGTTTTTGACACCCTAAAAAATTTACGAATTTTTGGGTTGCCGGAAATTTCGAATTTCCGAGCACGCCGAAAACACTCAAAAATTGTTTACAATTTTTGGTGTGCTGAAAATGTAAAACATTTTCGAGCATCTTCTGATTTTCAAGCGTTTTCTGCTTCTTGTTTAATCCTTTTCCTTGTGTTCTGATTCTTTATCTAATTTACACATAACACCGCTGAGTGCCTTATATATGTTTTTATCAGTATCTGTTGCACTTATTCTATTGTTTTTTAAGAACAATACAGCCTTTATCTCGTGGACAAACTCCTTTGCATGCTTATGCTGTTTTAGTTCCAGCCTTATAAGCTCAATTTCTGTCTTCTTACTTAATTTATTTAGGGTTTTTAAAACTATTCCTTTAATAACGCTGATCTCAGAGTCATCTATGTCTTTGAAGCCTACGAATGCTACTTCTGGTTCTTTCATGAAAACAATAAGAAATGGTAGTTTAAAAGTTTTTTGAATAAGTTGTTTTGCAGAGTGATAACATTTCCTTTAGGAATTACCTTTTGAATAGTTTTTTTAGAACGTCTAAAGTGTATAATATTGTTGCTTGGGTCTGCTCTTTTGATGGCTGAAACACTTGTGACTTTTTATGAACTGTAAATATCCTTAATTGGTTTATGAGGTGGATTTGCTGGGGCAGTCCAGGATCAAGGTCCAAGCCTTGTTCTTTCATTCGAGCTATAAGATTGCCTAATCCAATATCTGGGGCTTTTTCCAACAAATCTTTTCCAGTTAATTCAAAATATTTCCTATGAAGTGCTATCTCAAGAACTTTCCCGCATAAAATCAAAGAACTCCTGTAACAATTGTTTGTAAAACAAACCCTTAATTCATCAAAATTCGCTTTAACTTCCTGCTGAATTTCTGGAGGGAGCGAAGGAAGAAGGATATCTCTGTCCATATTATTTATACTTGCTCTCTCAATTGACTCTTTTTTTTCAGGCAAGATCTCTGCTAAACTTTCTAGCTTTTCTAAATTTTTAATTATT
Organism: Candidatus Pacearchaeota archaeon; assembly: GCA_026395795.1. GTDB lineage: Archaea > Nanobdellota > Nanobdellia > Pacearchaeales > UBA284 > JAPLYB01. Next base: position 4,337 of record JAPLYB010000007.1, on the reverse strand, counting down.
ATTTCAACCGAGTTTGAATCTGCTTTTTCAAAAACAAGCTCTATATGTTTTGTTAAATCATCAATTCGATCAATAGTCAATTTATCCTTGCTGCCGCAAAGATCTAGAAGATCTGATTTAAGTTTTTTTATCTTGTTTTCTATCTCTTTCTTGTAATACTCTTTCTCTTTTTGTTTATAATCAAATGTTTTTGTACTTGACTCTTGTTGAAAAACTTTTTTTGCAATAGCACTTTTTAATACTTCTTCTAAGTCTCTAATCTCTCTCTTAATTATTTTTTGCATTTTTTATTTTAATTTACTAGAAGTTTTCTTTTTTAAGCAAGAATCAAGAAAACCGGCAAAAAGAGGAGAAGGTTTATCAAATGAGCTTTTAAATTCTGGATGGGCTTGAGTAGCAACAAAAAATGGATGAACATCTCTGGATAATTCTATGAATTCAACCAACTTCGTGTTTTCTTCTGTTAGATGATATCCTGAAAAGATAATCCCTGCTTTTTGCAGTACATCATGATACTGAGGATTGACTTCATACCTATGTCTATGCCTCTCAAATACTATTGGTGCTGGAGTGTTGCCAACCCTTAATTTCCAGTCTATCTTCACTGTTGTCGGAGAATTTTGCATTATCTTTACTTCTTCTAGTGTTTGCGGATTAGAAAATTTTTTGTATAAGTCGTAAACAATTGTGTTCTCTTCTAGTTTCGCTGCATAGGCTCCAAGCCTCATTGTTGCCCCATACTTGTTCTCTTTTAACATCTCTTTTTGTTTTGGGAGAAGATCTATAACTGGACAAGAAGTTTCTGGAGCATTCTCTGTTGTGTCTGCTTGAGCATCAATTTTGCTTCTGGCAATCTCTACAACAGCTAGGTGCAAACCATAACACAAGCCAAGATAAGGAATTCTATTCTCTCTACAATATTTTATTGCTTTAATCTTTCCTTCAACTCCACTTGAACCAAAACCCCCTGGAACGATTACGCCGTCGTAATCATTCAGAGATTGAAGTTTTTCAGGGTCTTTTTCAAAATCTTTTGAATTTATCCAAAATATATTTGGTTGAATATCCAAATGAGCACCCCCATGCAACAAACTTTGTTTTATTGAAATGTAAGAGTCTTCTAGAGTAAAATTTCCTATATCAAGATATTTTCCGACTATTGCTATGTTAACACTGTTTTTAGGTTCTGTTAAACGAGAAATTAGTTTCTGCCAATCACTCCAATCTGGCTGACTTTCCCCTATTAAATTCAATTTTTGAAGAATCTTTTTTCCAAGATTTTCTTTTTCAAAATTTAAGGGGATTTGATACAATGTCAATGTATCTGGAGCAGAGATAATATCCTCTTCATTTATGTTAATGTATGAAGCAATTTTGCTCTTTCTAACATCATCAATCGGCTCAAGAGCACGACAAAGGATAAAATCAGGGAATATCCCTAATTCGTAAAGCATTCTTATGGATTGCTGAGTTGGTTTTGTTTTTGCTTCTTTTATATTCATTGGGACTGGAAGATATGAAACGAGGATATAGATAACATTTCCCCTCCCTAATTCTCTCTCTAGTTTTTTAGCTGCTAAAAGAAATGCTATGTTCTCGTAATCTCCTACTGTCCCGCCAATTTCTACAATAGCTATGCCGTGTTCATCTGCTCCTTCAACAATCCTTGATTTTATTTCTTCAATGACATGTGGAATGAACTGGACTGTTTGCCCTAAAAAAGAGCCGTTTCTCTCTTTATCAATTATTGTTTTGTAGATCTGGCCTGTTGTGATATTGTTTCTCTTTGGAACATTTATGCGCAAGAAACGCTCGTAATTCCCTAAATCTTGGTCTGTTTCTCCTCCATCTTCTGTAACCCAGACCTCCCCATGTTCTGTGGGTCTTAATGTTCCAGCATCACAATTGATATAAGGGTCTATCTTTATTGCAGTAACATCATGTCCGTACTTCTGTAGAATTTTTCCGATGGATGCAGCTGCAACTCCCTTCCCAACTCCAGAGATAACACCGCCTATAACGAAAATATATTTCACCATCTTTGAAACTATATGAATTATGAATAATTGTGATCATCAATCGCACACAACCAAACAAAACCAGAAAGTTTAAGTTGCTTTAAATAGTTTTTTGTCTTTTATTACATATTTACAAAAGTATCATTGAAAACGAGTTAATCCCTGCTGTAACTTGAACAGAGGTTATTTTTTTGCTTGTTCATTTTCTTGGGCTTCGATTTTATCGCATTCTTCTAGATAAGGACAGTAATCACATCTCCAGTCTTCTATGCCCTCTGGAATTTGGGGAGTGATATTCTCCTCAACTTGTCTTTTTAATTCATTAAAACCAGCAAAAAGTTTTTTTACTAAAGGTTCATCATAATCTATGATAAATTCTTTTAGTTCCTGTGTGTCTTTGTTTTCATAAAGAAGAATTCCTTTTTTTATTTTAAAAAAATAGAGATATAACTGCAACTGATTCATATGATCTTGATCAGGATACTCTTTTTTGAATTTTATTGAGTTGACACTTTTTACTTCAACAACATATGGTTCGTTATTTATGCTTATTATTGCATCAGCTCTTCCATGCATCATCTCATTCCTAGGGATATCTATTTCAACAGCATTAATTAATCCTAGAGAGAACAGAACGCCCATTATTCTCATGTGGGTGTGATTTCCATGCTCAAAAACACGCTGCATCCTGGCATCAAACTCTTTTTTTGGATATCCTTTGACAGAAAACCAGATGGCTCTGGGACATTTTCCGGCATCACTTACATAAAAAGCGATTTTCTCTCTTTTTTCCTGCTTTGCATCATAAAATTTATCTATCAGTTCTTTTATCATTCTCAGTTTAGAATTGACTAATATTTAATCCTTTAGTTAAAGGATTTTTTAGAATATACAAAAATTATAAAAATAATTTAAAATAAAAAAAAAGAAAAATTAAAGAATTTTATGTTTTACGTTGTTTTTGCCGATTAATATTCTTCGCTTTCTGTTTCTTCTGATCCTTCTTCAGTTTCTTCTGCGTTATCTGTCCCTTTAACTTCTATTGTTTCTTCTTTCTCTTCTGTTTCTGGTTTCTTGTCTCTAGGGGTTATTCCCTTTTTCTTGAAGAAACAATCTCTGCAATAAACTGGAGTTCCTTCTCTTGGTTTGAAAGGAACAGTATCTTCTTTTCCACATTCACTACATGTGATCTTGTGGGATTCTGTTGGACCGAACGATCTTTTTTTGAAGCCGCCTCCTCTGAAACCGCCGCTTCTTCTGAAACCGCCACCACTACCATATGCCATTTTAAATCCTCCTGATTTGATTTATAAATTTCTAATTTTCTATAAGAAATCGTAAGATAGACCTAATCTAAACCCACGTTTCTTATGCCTTATTCACCAAAATTGTGTTTATAAACCTATTGCATAAGGGATACTGTAAACTTACAGGGATATCCCCTATTTTATGAATAATTTGAAAATATTATCGAACATTCTATAAAATTTGTTTTAGTCGATTATGATAATAGATATCGACGATAACCTGATTTATTGATAACACCAAAACATATTCAATAATCAATCTATTCATCCTTAAGGTAGTTGTCTATAACTAATATCCCGAGAATCTGACAGTATCTTGCGCCAATTAGACTTATAAGAAGGACTATTTAGCTGAATTTTCTTCAGATTCTTCTTCATCTGAATCATCTTCTGGCTCTTCTTCTGTATCTAACTCTAATTCTTGTAGAACCCCTAGAATCTTATCGAGTTTCGCATTGATTTGATTAAATTGTTCTGGAGAAATTCCTGATTGAGGTGGTCCACTAGATCTTCTATCTGGACCTCTTGAACCAAAACCTCCTCTTGAACCTCTGCCTGAATCTCGACTTGAACCGCCGCCACTTTGTCTAAAACAATCACTGCATAAAACAGGCTTGCTTCCAGTTGGTTTGAATGGAACTTGACAGTTTTTTCCGCATTTGCTGCAGATGGCTTCATGCATTTCAGTTGGTCTATCAGATCTATCAAAATTTCTATCTCTGAATCCACCACCATAATTATTTCGGCTTTCAGGTCTTCCACGAAATCCGATACCTGACCTGTTTCCAAATCTTCTGTTATTTGATCTAAGTTCTGCCATGTTATGTTAGATATGTTTGAGAATCAGAGTTCATAAACCTATGCCCTTCAGGACACTGTCAGATTGTCGGGATATTAGCCAAATATCTCGCCAATCCCAAAATCTTGTTTCTGCCTAGTGGCAGAAAGATGTCTGCCATTTCTGCCGGAGTTTTGTCTTTTAATTCTTGGTGTGGATTTACAAAGTTATGAA
>JAPLYB010000040.1 GCA_026395795.1 Candidatus Pacearchaeota archaeon | reverse complement strand
TTCATAACTTTGTAAATCCACACCAAGAATTAAAAGACAAAACTCCGGCAGAAATGGCAGACATCTTTCTGCCACTAGGCAGAAACAAGATTTTGGGATTGGCGAGATATTTGGCTAATATCCCGACAATCTGACAGTGTCTCGGAATAATTAATTTTAAATAGTTGACTTTATTAAAAATTATGGGTAAAAATGGGATTTAAACCAGATGTATTAAGAGCAAGAGGGGATAGGTACTTTAATAGAACCTCTAGAGCTATGAGATATCTTGTTAAAGCAAGAAAATCGAAAGACCCTGAAGAAGCAGAAAGCTGTCTCAAAAGTGCTTTTTTTGAATTAGACCAAGCAGTAAATCGGTTTTATGTATACTGGGGAGCCACAACTAAATCTCCGCATCTAAACAATTATCCAGAGGCAACATTAAAAGGACAACATGAAGCATATAAGAACATCAAACAGGTTGCATTACGAGCAAGAGCGATAGCAGAAAAAAAAGGAATTAAACAACTTACCCAAGGATTTGATGAATTTCTTGGAGTATTACTTACGGACAGCAAAAGGTATGGTTTTAGAGAACCCCCTTATTCAACAAGAAAGGATTGGGAAGATCCCTATAGAAAATTAGCTGACAAGTATGAGTTGTTAACTAAAAAGAAAGCCGCTTGATTCTGAATAACTAAAATTTTCTTTTATATTATTAGATTATCTCATTAGATTTTATTTTCTAATGCTCTTTTGCTTTTTATGTCTATTATGCAGTTTATCTAAATTAAAATTCACTCATAAGCATAAATTTAGTTAATGGCTTAGCTCTAGAACATGTTTTCATTGAAAAACCAAAATATTCAGTTTCACCATCTACATCTGCCCCAGGATATCTGGTCTCCAAAGCATGAATTATCGAGTCTATTTTTTCTTCAGGAACACTATCTTCTAAAACAACTTTCCCTACTCTTAATGGTTCAGAAAGATTATCATATGCGTAGTCATTCGTACAATGATACCCTGTTTTATCTTTTCTAAAACCCTTTTGTAAAGAATCATAAGCTAAACTTCTAGCTTTTCTTGCTTCAGAGGCATTTCCACAAGTTAGGTCTGCATAATTCCCATTCATTGCCAATTTTCTTGTATCAAAAGACGCCCAATTTCTAACTGCTCCGTATGTATCTCCCGCAGCTAAACTTGAGTCTATTGATGCAATTTTAGTTCTTAATTGATGAACGAGAGTATGGTTTTCTCTTTGAGCAGATAATTTCTGATATCCTACTAATCCTAACCATGCTATTGGAAGAAGGAATAATGCATATATTGGATTTACTGATTTCCTTTGATTTTGATTTGCCATTTTAATCTACAATTTCTAAGTATTTAGGGTTTATAAACTTTTCGTTTAATTATCTCTTTATAGTGGTAACAAAACACCTTTTTTTACTTAGAACTTATCTGTGGCGCCCTTCTTCTTCTTTTATACCCCGATTATATCAAATAATTTCTCAGCATTTTCTAAGCTAAGAATTCCATAAAATACTTTCAAAATTGGGCCATTTTTTAGTTTCTTTTTAATATCCTCTTTTCCTGCAAAATGTTGCATTAGGTCAGATCTAGCCTTCTTTATGTTTTCTCCTTTAAAATTTTGCAATGATTGTTCAGCAGAATACATTCTTTGTAAAATTTTGTTTAACTCTTCGCTATTTAGCTTTTTTTCTTTATGCGATAAAATTATTTCAGTAATAAACTTAATTTTCCCGATATGTGCTGCCCATTCATTTTGGGCAACCCATTGTGATTTGTTAAGGTAGTTTCCTTTAAAACTCTCTAACACATCTTTGAAATATTGCATTTCTTTACTTGTTTCAAAATCAAAATGTTTTCTTTTATCAAGACTAGAAATAATATCTCTTAAAACATCTGTAATAGATTCTGCCAATTTTCGATATTTTAGTTCAATAGGTGTAAGCTTTTCTAAAGTATTAATAATATCTTTTTGAACATTCGGGTCTAAAATAAATTTATCAATAAGGTGATTTAAGTCGTATAATTGCTTCAAATAACTGTCAAAATCATCTTTTTTAAGAGCAAGTATGCCAACAGAATTATCTGCTAACGTTAATAGCTTATCTGCGATTAATGAACCTTCGGAAATTATTCTAAGGGGTTTTAACGGCAAACCAAAAATTATCGGGTTTTTTATCTCTTTTATAGAAAATGGAATTTCTTTGTAGTGAATCGAATCTATTTTTAAGTCGGTTTCACTCTTTTTACCCTTGGATTCTCCAAAATTAGTTGGAACAACGATATTATAACAGTCCAAATCTTCAATTTTTTTCTTTTCTTCTTTTGGTGGGGGAATTGGTTTCCATGTAAAATGATCTTCCTGTTTCTTTTTATCCTTAAACCTAAGGAATATTTTATTTAATGCTTCTTCAACCTCTTTCTTGGTTAGACTTGTAGCAAAATCAATATCTCTGCTGGCTCTTTGTTTATCAGATTCTAGATAAATTTGAGTTGCAGCACCGCCTTTCAGAATAAAGTTTTGATTTATTGCACAGAGTTGTGCAAATATTTCAAAGTCCCATAATAGCATTTCAATATGGGTGCTATGACTAAATTTATACTTTACTTTTATCTTTTCTATATTCTCTTTACTAAAATAACTTTCATCATTAATTAATACATCTTTCATTTTATTTTAGCATCCTAATTACTTTTTCTGCTTGGTCGTTTGCAGATTCTTTAATTTTTTCATAGGGAATATGAAGCCCTAAAGCCTCAAAAATCCTAATAAACTCTGATTGCAGGTTTCTTCTTGATGCGGCTCTTAGTAACCTTCTATAATCTATCTTTAATCTAAGTAAGGTATTCTTTAAAATACTTGTTAGTTCCGAGACTTCAAAGGGAATTCTCTTTCTGGTTGTTTCAAAGTATAAATCAACAATTGCCTTTTCAATCATTGCAATCCCTTTATTATTATACTCTATCGCACTTTCTCCAACTTCCCGGACTATAATAATATCTTCAGCGTAATGAGAGAACATATCTCTTATTTCTTTCCTTGAGGGATTAATAATGCACATCTTTCCAGTCTTTTTTACAATTAAATTCTTAACAAAATCACCAGAACCATCTGCAACATAGACTAGATGAAGCATTCTTTTTGGGATAAGATTTACATATTCTTGAAGCACGTCTAAACCAGTAATGAGAAAACTGATTCCATTATCATTAAGTGTTTTTCTCACATTCTCCATTTCGGGGGATAGCCTAATTATGGGCTCAGAATTTCTAATCTGTGCTGAATAAAGGTCTTTTCTAATTAGTTCTAAACTTTTCTCACGTATAAGTTTCCTTAGTGCTTTAATAATTTCTTCTTTTGAATATTCTGGGATAAATCTCTGAAAGGCATCTTCTTTTGTAAACGGTTTCTTGAAATGAATAAGAATTTCCTTTCCAATCTTATTTTCAGCTCTTATTTCTTTCTTTCTTGCATCTTTAAGGATTCTTGCAATTTCTTTTTTTATGTCCTTAATTATTTTAATAGAGCTTTCATTTGCCAAGTCTTCAGACTTCATTTCTTTTAATTTTTCTCTGATATTTTCTAAATCTTTTTTAGCCATTTTGAAATTTTGACAATTATTTAATACTCACAAAAGTCATTTTGTCAAATTAATACAAAATATGACAGACATACAAGTATTTAAATATTTCTATTTGGCAAAAAATGCATAAATTTGACAATTATAAACAGTGATATTTGGTAAATTTGTCAAATTTTACTAAATGATACATGATATTCCTAAAAAATGTTACTTATTTCTTGCCAAAAAGACTAATTATTTATGTCATATTTGGGGTTTACTTAAATCTCCTTAAGTAAGTTAAAGTAAGTTAAAGTAACTTTAAGTAAAGTTAAAGAAAACTGGGCGCACTTCCTTCTTATTTCTTTAAAGACAAAATAATTTCATTCAGAAAAACCTTAAATTCAGACAAAAATTTTGCAAAATCTTCTGGGATAGGCACAAGGAGAATCTTTTCTTCTTCAGCTACTATTTTTTCTTTGTCTATATCCGCTGAAAAGTTAGTTTCCTGTTTTTTATCTAGGTTAGTTTGATATTTATCAAATTTTAGCATGGCTTTTATTTTGTCAATTATTTCTTTCTTAAAATCTTCAAGTTTAAGATTTTCTAATTTGGTTATTTTATAGACATCAATAAAATCTCTTGCTTTAACACCCCTTCTTGTCAGGATTGCCCTTATTTTTTCGATTAAAACTTCTTTTATGTCATAAGTTTTGATTTTTGCGGGCTTTAAAAATTCAAATTCTTCTGGAAACAATGAAGAAAATTCCTTTTCAAAATCTTTCAATAGCAGAGTTTTTGCTTTTATTTCTTTAATCGCATAATTAAGCTTTTCAATGTAATTGATTTGAAGTTTAATGAAATTCTCTTTATCTGATTCGGTTGATTTATACCAGAGCTTAAAAGTCACAAATGCATTGCTTCCGCCAAATTGGAAGTGATCTTTATCCTGTTTGTCTGCTTTGAATCTCAAGTCAAGGGGTTTTGCGATTTTTTCAAGTATCTCTGCAACCTTGTCTATTTTATCAGAAACCAACTTCCTCATTTGATTCATGCTTTTTCCTTCAAGTTCTTTTTGATTTATGTAAGTAAAATCAAGGTCTTCTGAGAATCTGTAATATCCAAGATAACATTTTATTAGACAAGTTCCGCCTTTGAAAGCATAGTTATCAAAGAAATATTTTTCTTTTGATAAATGAAAGAGAAGCTGGCTTAGAATAAGGTCTTTTTCAATAAATTCTCTTTTGTTTATTCCTGTCTTTTCTTTTATAAATCCAGTAGCTTCTTTTCTTATCATTTTGTCTTTGGAATGAACTTTAGTATTGTCTTAGGATAATGTTTTGCATAATTAATAAGCTTTGCCTTGTCGCACAGATCAATATAATCAATTATGTCGTTTCTTATTGTGGATTCCGAATAACCCCGATAAATCCCCAAGTAAACTATATCCAAAATTGTTTTTTCAATATCTGAATAAGGGATTTTTCCCTTTTCAATGCCAAACTTAATTAGCTCTTTTTTAATAGTCAGAAACTTGACTTTATGCCCTAAAATCTCAATTGTATTCTTTCTTTTTATTTTGTCTGAAATAATAAAGTCTATGGCAAAGTATTCGTGAGTCAGGTTGTTTAATTTAATAGCACTTTCTAAGCCAAAATACCAGTTTTTAACGCCCTTTATCCTTAGAGCTTCTTTGATAGCTTCGTAGAAGCTCATGTCTGATTTGTTAAGTTTTCTTTCTTCTATGCTTTTAAGATAAAAGATTCCTCTTAGTATCCTTTCTGCATACCTATTTCTGAGAAGATACCCAATTACAGAAGAATAAGACATCTTAAAATTTTTGCAATATTCTTTTAATTCTTCCCTCGTGATAATCTTCTTTTTATCAATCATCAATTTCTTAATTAGTAATTTATAGCTCATTTTGTCATATTCTACTTAGTTTATAATTGTACATTTATTGTATAATTATGACTTAAGTCATATTTATATACTTTTCGGTTTTTTATAGGGGGTTTAATCTCTAATCTTCTTATTAAAGAAAAAGGCGGTTTTGTTTAATAGTGGGTTTTCTTATTATACTCTTACTTAAACTCCTTTTAGTAAATTAAAGTAACTTTAAGTAAAGTTAAAGTAAAATCTTCCATTAGGATTTTGCTACGCAAAATCCTAGAGAACCAAGTTTAATTATTTTTGGCTTTACTGCGGGGCGCGATCTTTTCTGGAAACATTTATAACTTTTCTATTTTTTAAGGATTTATGGAAAGGATTTGTCTTGAATGTATCATTTTTAGAAAAGTAAAAGATTCTTTTGAATTTCTTTTGTTAAAAAGACTTCCTGAAAAAGGGGATTTTTGGCAACCCATTACTGGTGCTTTAGAAAAAACTGATAAGTCTGAACTAGATGGAGCATATAGAGAGATATTAGAAGAAACAGGAATATCCAAAAATCAAATAATAAGGGTGATTAAAAATGTGCATAGTTTTGTAATAACTAAGCATTACTTAACTCAAGAAGATATAATCGAGGTTAAAGAGATTGTATCTGGGTTTGAAGTAAATGAGAACGTAGAAATAAACATAACTAATGACCTAGAAAGAGATCATAGTGATTTCAAGTGGGTTAGTTTTGAAGATGCAATAAAAATGATGAAATGGGATACCAATAAGGATGCTTTCAAAAAGTTGTATTCTATCTTGACTTCTAAGAAATTTTAATTTGATTCTTTTACAAATCTTCTTCTGAAATAACTTTTATCCCATTGTCTTTTAACAATTGTGTTGTTACTCCATTTCCTCTTATTAATTTTCCAGAGAAAGTTCCATCATAGATCAAGCCACAACCACAAGAAGGACTTTTTTGTTTTAAAACAGCTTCTTTAATTCCAAATGATTTAGCAATTTTTAGAACTTCTTCAGCACCTCTGTTAAATTGTTCTGTAACCTCTTTTCCATCTTTTGTAAATACTTTATTACCTCTTTGTTCAGAGGGGGTTCTAGGTGTAGGCAATCCGCCGAGTTGTTCTGGGCAAATTGGGATTAAAAGGTCTTTCTTTAGAAGCTCATTGACTTTATCAGAAGATTTACTTTCTCCATCCCATCTACATTTTACTCCCAATAAACATGCACTGCAAAGTTTCATTTATTAATAATACTCCTCTACTCTAACTTCCCATTCTATCCCGCTTATGACACCGATATAATAATTTCCACTCTTGAGATTTCGATAAATAGTCTCACTATTTCCTTCATCATATCCTTGAGTAGAAATCGATAGCCCTGTTCCAATGTATCCTCCAGTATCTTTTTCCAAACGAATGCCAGAAACACTTCCAACTCCCGGAGACCCCCATGTTCTTGCAGTAATTCTTACTTTACTTCCTTTAATCATAAAAGATTCTGTATTTTCATTTCCTTTTCCATCAAAAGAAGTAACATTGTGCCAAGATTCAGAGGCTGTTTGTTGAGAAATATCATTATTCAAAGGCTGACCTGAATTTGTTTGGGTTTGCTCAGATGGGAAATTATTATTAATAAACCAGCCAATTGCAATAAAAATAAGCAGTACACCCAAAATTATACTTAAAGTTCTATGTCGCTCAATCCAAGATTTTTTCTTCTCTACTTGTTTGTCTTCCTTTCTCATACAGCCGAGATAACCTCCTATTTTATAAATGTTCGCCTCTGTTTGTATTGGTGCGTTAAAGGTTGGTAGAAAGCATTAAAAATAGGTCTTACCTAATCTATCAATGGAAAAGGATATAGAAGAACAAGAAGAAGCCCAAGAAGAACATTATAAAACGACTTCTGATTTGAATGTAAAACACTTTTCAAGATATGGGGAGTTTTTAGTTTCTTTTGAATTATCTAAACATGGTTGGAATGTGTATAGTCCTATGTATGATGAATATATTGATATTATAGCCCATAAATACGCTTGTGCAAAATGTGGTAAGAGCTGGGCTATGACCCCCTCTTTAATTTGTAATAAATGTCATAAAGACTTTTCTAAAACTGAAAAAAGAAATATTAAACCTATAAAAATATGCAATAAATGTAAAACAAGAACAGAAGGAAGTAGCACGAATTGTAAAAAATGTGACAATAAAGGCGTGGATAATTTTACTCTTATTCCAACTTGTGATAAATGTGGAGGGGAAGTAAAATTGATTAACTATTATTGTAATTGTGGTTCTAAAGAGTATAAAACAAAATTCAGGTCAATACAAGTAAAATCTTCAAGAGTAGAATATATCGGTGAAAAATCAAAAAATACTTACGCAACAGACCATAAACCAAGAGACATGATAATTTCTAAAGACCATTTCTTTATTTGGTGCTTAATAGATGATGATGACAAACCACATTTTTTAGTTATGTCTGTTCAGGACTTTATTAAAACGATGGGTAATTCTATGAAAGGAACATCATTTTTAAAAGACCAAGATAGACAACATTTTAGTTCTAAAGATTATGGAAAATGGAAAAGATTTGAAAATAATTTTAAAGCATTGGAATAATTATTTAAAAACTTCAAAATCCTGTTTCTTCTTATTTAAATTATCTTTTATAGCTTTCTCAAACAAATCTTTTCTTAATTCCATTCCAACCCCAATTCTGCTTAATTTATTAGCAACTATACAAGTAGTAAAACTTCCTGCAAATGGGTCAAGCACTATATCCCCCTTATAAGTATAAAACCAAATTGCCATTTCGGGTATGTCTTCTGGGAATGGTGCTGTATGCCCTAATTTGTTTTCTCCTTTGCTATTTATTTTTATTACAGGAGAAAATTTAGTTATGTCCCGTCTCCACTTTTTAATTAAATCATGTGGCACTTCATTACCTTCTCTGATTGATGGACTTTGAGTCATATTAGTTTTTAATGAAAATCTTTTTCCTCTGTCACTAGCACTTCTCTCAAAACATTCTAAGTTTTTACATTCCCAAGACATTAAACCTATTTCTGATTGGGTATTTCCATTTACTTGTAATGTGCCACAAACAGGGCAAGGAAAATGAGTAGTATCTAATCTATGCTTATGAAAAATTAAAATATGTTCATAGCAATTCATAGGATATTGATAAAATGGATAAGGAGTATTCCCATTTTTATGCCTTTTACTTTCTACTTCTCCCTTATCCCAGATAAGGTCATCAACAAAAGTAAAACCCACATCTTCAAATATCTTAATAAAGTAAGCCCCAAGGGGCAACCTTCTATCCCCCCAAACCGATTTACTAACTAAATTATCATTATCAAAAATATCGCCAACATTAAAAACAAAAACATGATGATTGTCCAAAACCCTATAACACTCAGTAATTATCTTTTTCATATCTTCAAGATATTTATTTAAATCCCCGTATTGCGAATATTCTCTTGCGTTATAATAAGGCGGAGAAGTAACCATTAAATGCACACTTTCAGAAGGAAGTTTTTTTAGGTTTTCATAACAATCCCCCCAAACTATTTTTATTTTGTTATTTTTATTCTTTATAAAACTAAAAAGTCTTTTATCGTATTCTGGGCTTGTATCTTTTTGATATTTGTCTTTAATTCTTTTAGTATATATTTCATTAAATTGCTTAATAATCTCTTTATTTTCTTTAGATGTTATTTTTGATTTAACTTCTTCTATAAACTTTTGAGTTTCTGCTATACCCAATTCAGATATTAGATGTTTTTTGCTTTTTGCAAGTATAATATCAAGATAATTTTTATTTTGCATTTTTATTTTCCGCCTTTTTAAAGATTTTTCTAGGTATATTCCAATAAGGTGATTTACAAAGTGGGCATATAATCGGTTTATTTTTATTTCTTGGTATCCATTTATGACCACATCTGTCACACTTATAGGACATTACCTCAATTTTTATTTCTGCCATATAGATATATATTTTTATGGTTTATAAACTTACCTATTAAGTTATACCCAAAGCGAAAGATTTAAATAGTCAATATTACTTAATAGGTTATACCTATAAGGTAAATGGATAAAATGGAAACACAAAATACCAAGAATAAAATAATATGTCGCTTCTGCAAGTCCGAGAATACTATAAAATGGACTACAAGAAAAACAGAAAATAGAGGGCTTATACAGAGATATAAATGTAAAGATTGTAATAAAACTTTTACCCTTGATGATGGCTTTTTCAGAATGAGAAACTCACCACAGAAGATAACACAGGCAGTAGATTTATTTTATCGGGGTGCTTCTACTCGTGGAACTCAAGAACATCTAGGCATGTTCTTCCCACATAACGCAGACCATTCAACTATTCTAAGATGGGTTTGGAAGTATGCTAAGGTTATAAGTAAATTTACAGATAAGTTAAGACTAAACATTTCAGAAGAAATACAATTTGATGAAATTGAATATCACCGAAGAAAAAGCCATAAATCTAAAGGAACAGAAGAAAACTTTTTTATAGATGGGGTTTGCCCAACTACTAGATTTATGATAGCTTCTGAATATTCAAAATGTAGAAGTAAGAAGAAGATAACTGCTATAATTAGCTCTGCAAAAGAAAGAACAACTAATAAAATTCAAATGGTTACAACAGATGGTTTAAATGCTTATATTGGAGCAGTAAAGAAAGTTTTTGGTTATTCTTTGAAAGAGGGCAAACAAAGTGTTTTTCATAATAGGGTTGTTACAAGCAAACAAGAAGATGTTTTTAATTATCCTATTGAAAGGTTGCATAATAATGTAAGAGCGAGAACTAAGGTCTTTCGTGGTTTTCATGGAAGCTTGAGAAGTGCTAATTTAATCTTGAAAGGTTATGAGATTTATTATAATTTCATAAGGATAAATCAAGCTATCAATAAAAGACCTTATGAATTGGCTACTGATTTGAAGTTGAAGGAGAATAATAAGTGGTTGGAACTTATCAAAATGTCTTCTCAGTTATACTAACAAAATCTGCTTTTTTCTTAGCAAAATAGAATATAAATCTGATTAACTGAATAAATGAAATTATGGTATAAGAAAAAACAAAAATCATTATATACTGCAAGAAAGCATATTCAGATAGTTTAAAACAAAAGACAAATCCAGCAATTAAAACTGCTATCAAACTTAAAATAGTATTAATAATGAAATAAGCAAGTATTTCATCATATATGCTCGTCTTTTTATCTGCTCCCTTTGTATCTTTTAAGAATTTCAAAAACTTATTATCTGTAAACGATATTAATATTGTAAATATTGCTATTATTAAGGGAAATAGAGTAAGAAAAAAACCAAATATGTGTTCTAAGTTGTCTTTATCAATTATTATTTTACCATGAAAAAATATTGCATAAAGTAAGAGTATAACCACTGAAATAGTAAATGCCTTAGCTTTAAAAAATTCTTTAATCACTTTTGCTTTCATTTTTATTATCCATTTCTTTAATAACTTCTTTGAGTTGTGCAATAAGATGTGGTTTAATTTTCTTAATATCATTTATATCTTTAAACCCTTGAATTTGCTTTTTTATATGCTTCATCTTTTTTGTTAATATAGTAATATTCCCTTTTTTATCTTGAGTTTTTATTTCTGGGTCTTTACCATTACCCCTTAATGCCTGAGCCAACGAAGAAGAAAAAACATTTGGCTTATCTAATTCCAATTTAACCCCATTATTACTTTTTATTTCTTGTTTCATTTCACTTATTTCTAAAGCATGAAGACTATCATCTAATGGTTTGCTTATACCATCATAGTCAAAATTACTAGGATACAAAATAAATTTAGCATAAACTATTTTATATGCTTCTTTCAATTCATTTAAAAAGTCTTTTTTACTTTTGAGGTATTGAATATTTATCCCTTCTTTTATTCCATGAAAATCATCAAACCATGAGCATAAAACTTGAATAGCTTTATCTGGAGTTAAATCTCTTTCATCCTGTAAAACTAAATGTTTTGTTTGAATGTCTATATAAAACCAAGCAAAACGATAATCTGCTCCAAGCTGTGGTTTTATTTCATAATCCGTTCCAGTCCAAGGATAATCTTTTTCATGTTTCTTTTTTAATTCCCACAATTTACCACAAATATGATTTTGTCCAATTTCAACTGCTCCAAAACGATAGTTCATCCCTTGAAAATTAAATATAGACTTACTATCAAAGTTTTCTTTGAAAAAATTTATTAGTTTTAAAGTAAATACTTCTTTAGGATTTTTTTCTTTGATATAATAACAAATATTATTTAGATAGTTAATTTTTAGAAATCTTAGATTAAGATTTATATTTTTAACCATCTTTTTTCTCTCTTTTCCTATTATAACTATCAATTTTCTACTTTTTAAGACTTTCTTTTTTAAACTATTTTCCATTTTTAACCCCCTTTACCAACCTTTAACGCACCAATACAGCCTCTGTTACTCCTTCTTTTTAATCTTTTCTACGCCCAAATCCAACCTACTGCACTCCTTATTCAGAACTCTGTCTTTAAAGATAGATTCTATTCACTAATTGCATTTTCTAGTTTCTATTTTCTTACACTCCTTTTTGTCGCTTTTTTCATTTATTTATCTTACATACCCTAAACTCCCTCATTTTAGATTTTTCCCCTTAAAGCAAATAAGCTATTCCTCGCCAGCCCGAAAATAAAGATTAAGTCTAGCCCCAGAGGGTTCCCACAAGACACGCTTCGCTTTAATCCTAATTTTCGCGGGCTTCGGGCTTATCTGCTTTGTCTTTCTTTCGCAAGCTTCAGAAAGGTGCAGGGTCGTAAAAATTATAGCTCGTCATTCTTCCAGAGATAATTTTTTCTAAAAATGTAAAAATCAGTTCGTTTCAAGTCGGGTATGATAAATAAATTTAGCAAAAAGCTGAAAGGAGGTAATTTGAAAAATGGAAAACGATGAAGAAAATCCAAAACAGATTGAAGTGATAGAAGCTATTGAAAAGCACAATCCAGAGTTCGTAAGAAACTGCTACGCAGTAGGATTATGGATTTGGGCTGAGTTCAAACAGCGACTAAGCCAAGAAGAACTTTCGTTCTTGAAAGAACTTGGCTTTAGATGGAACCAGAAAAGAAAAGTCTGGCAGAATGCGTGTGGAGTAAAACGCAGGCAATCTGCAACAGATCCTCGAACAAAATACCAAATCATTCGATTTGGCGAGGATTAAAAAAAGGGCGAAAGCCCTTTTTTCTTTTTATTAACTTTTTAGGGTTTATACTTTTGTTACTACTATAAAGAGATAATTAAACGAAAAGTTTATAAACCCTAAATACTTAGAGATTGTAGATTAAAATGACAAAGAAAAATCAATTTATACAAGAGCAAGAATCAAGAGGAGTCTATGATCCATCAAGATGGCAAGAAATGAAAAATTCTTATACAGATTTAATTAACGCAAGATTGACTGGAAATTATAATGTAAAAAATCATAAGCTAGCAATCGCTGGTGGACTTCAGGCTGGTCTTTTTGGAACTTTGGGTGGACTATTCTTGGAGACTCTTGCCATTGGTGCAGTTTCAACTGGACCTTATCAAAGTTATTCTACTCCAGACCCAAATTTTAATCTTGAGTTTCTGTTAGGTGGTCTCGGTATTGGAGCCATTTGTAGCATATTCGGAGTCTTAGAAGGAAGAAAAGCAGATAAGAATGCCGCAATAAAACAAAACAAATCACAAACTGATTATTTTGAACAATATGCTCAAGAATTTGATCAAGTGAATGGTCTTTCTGAAAGTGAAGGTCTTGTTGCTCTATTTAAACAAATAGGGATAAATGAAAAAGCTAGATTCGAAGAACAACGGGAAAGAATGGAATTGGAGGCAAATTTAAGATGACAACAGAAAACCTAGATATTTATGACCCTTCAAGAAGGGATGAAGTTATTCAAGCTTATAGAACAGCAGTTTATAGACAAAAAATAGGAACATGTAAAACAAAAAAACCATATGAAGCAAGAGCATGTGGTGTTACTGGCGCAGTTTTGGGGACTTTGGCTGGAATAGGGATAGGCATACTCATGAATATCAGCCCGGGAGGTTCTTCTTATCCCGAATACACCCCAATTAACATTCCATTTTTGATGGGATTCAGTGGTCTTGTTGGTTGTATTTCTGGTACGGCAATCGGAATTGCAAAGGGAAAAAGTTTAGATAAAAAACGCGCAAAACAAGAAAATAAAAGAAACATACGAGAACTAAGGGTTTATGCCACAAAGTTTGACGAATATAATAGTTTAAGTGGAGATGAAAGTCTTGGTACTCAACTAACTAGAACTGAACAAGACGTTGATAGTGAATTAGAGACTAGATATAGCAAAGAAAGACTTGAGGGTATAATCCACGCTTAAAAATAAAGACTTAAATTTGAAGCATTTTTCGTTTGTAATTTTTTTAAGTTGCATTCACTTAAGACCGGTCTAGGGTTTAGTTCTTTGATAAAAGTTCAATAGACAAGATTTTGCCACGAATTCCATTTCGCGGAGGCTCTCGGTTTCTTTTATTCACTTTTATAAAATTCTCTAGGGATATAGCCAAATACCGCTGCAATTTTTTCCTTTACTAATCCTACATCTTTATCACTAAAGTCTTCTAAGAACATCTTAAATTCATTATTTAAAAATCCTCTAGAGTCTCTTATATTTTCATATTTGGCTTCAGAAAAACCCATTCTTTCTGCCATCTCAAATGCAACTTTTTGGGTTGCAAAATCCTTATGTTTTGCTGCTTCTTCACCGAATCCATACAATGCATAAGCTAAATCTTCTCGCGTTACATCTTCTAATTTTGATTTAGAAAGAGACTGAATAGAAGTTAAGAAATCCTTGCTTTCCAGAAGGGGAGGTCTAGATGAGGGATGTGGAATTTCTCTGGGACTGAATAAAAAAGTAAAGCATCCACCATTTAATCTTAAAGAAATCGCTTTGGGAGGAAATCCATAATTCTCCCATAATCCCATAGAAGTTGTTGTGCTAGCTGACTTAAAAATCTGACCATTTTTTATTATATAAGCAATGTTTACTTCTCCATTAACATTAATCTTTTCCCCCTCAAATTCAGAAGGATTTTTTAAAGAATTTATATCAATATAAGCTTCTCTGCCCATACTCCACATTCTGTATAATTGTATTTCATTATTTGAAAATGGAAAGATTGCAAATAAATCTCTCATCATCTTCTGTTTATTTTGAGGAGACAATTCAAAATCACTTTGAAGAATTTCTTGATTTGAAATTTCCTTACCAAGAATAAATTCCCAACTAATTGAATCGCCATTGCTATTTGTTTTATATTCTATGCTCTTTATTTCGTAAATTCTTCCGTCTTTGATAGTATATAATGGCAAGCCCAGATTAGCACAGATTTCTTGTATATACTTCAATGCCGTAGAGGTGGATATACTATTCTTAAATTTAGAATCCAATGATATATAAAATGCCGCAACTTTGGGATTTTTAACCCCAAATTCATTATACTCTTTTATCAAATATTCTGATGAAAGAGTGGTGGGGCTTTCATACTCTCTCTTCACTGCAACATCTATGTCTGTATCTAATTGCCCTCTTGGAATTTGTGCACCGATAGAAGTTACTCGGTCATATATTCCTTTTGATATTGAGCAGGCAGAGCCAGGACATGCATAGGTAATATCTCCTCCATTTAATATAACGCCGATTCCTTTCCAGATTTTATCTCCAACTCCTGGTGTAATTGTTGAGGCTGCGATATACGGTTCTAAACCTAAAAGAATATTCATCCTGTCTTGCAAACTAACTCCTTTTCTTATTAAACTCCAAGATTCATATCCGCTAAAACCGATTGGGTCTAAGGCGTGTATAAAAACAACTCCCTGATTGGAGTATTTTTGCATAATTTCTGAGATAGGAACGGTATTTGAGGCAGGAAGCGCCAGCATTCCAACTCCTGGCGCATCAACAACAGTTTTCTTATAAGTTTCTGCTGAACTTTTTTCTGCATTTATTTGTTCAGCGCTTGCTGTTGTTTTTGCAACATTCCACGAGTTTCCCTCTTTAATTATTGTAAAGATTCTATCCTTGCCTTCTAGAATTAAAGCGTTGGGGAATATTTCTTCTAAATTTTCTCTTGTTATTGGATTTTTTTCATCATAAAGGAAAGTTCTTTCAACTCTTGAATCAATGGTTAATCTTTCAGCTAACTGATATGTTTTACTAGAAGTAAATGGAACATTCCCCGCTTTATCCAAAATTTCTGATTTTAACAGTATATCTTCTGGAGAATTCCCGAGTTGGCTTAATGCACTTTGCCTTAAAAGTTGTGCCTGCCCTTGTAAGTCGATTAATTTTTGTCTTAGATTGTCATTCGTTGGTTGTTGGACATATTCATAAAGCTTATCTCTGATTTGTAAATCAGTTGAGACAAGCTCCTTTAATTGTGCTTGTCTTGTTGCTTCCATTTGTGGATAATTTGCCTTTAATTCATTTGTTAATTGCATTGATTTTGTCAAACTGTAAAAAACAGAATTTGCCGTTTTAAGTCCAATTAAAAATTTGGCATTATCAATAGACATTTTTGCTATGCTTGATGGTTCTAAAGACTGTTTTATTGCTTGTAATTTTTCATCTTTAGAAAGCTCATTTGATAAAACAACTTCTGTTCCTTGTTGCCCTATCCCAATTAAATCAAATATAGCCAATTCAGAAACTGGAGCAAGCAATTGTCCTGTTCCAGAGCCAAGAAATTTGGAGACTAATAATTTTCCATCAGAAGTTTTCAGTAAAGAGTTTATCTCTGTTTCAGACAATCCTTGTGTCTTTAATGTGCTATAAGCATTATAATTGAATTTACATTCTCTAAAAAACTGGCTTGTTCCTTGCAAGACTCCAAACATTACGAAATTCCAAGAAATATCTCTTACAAATTTTTGTCCAATTTGACCTTTTTCAGGATTCCAGCCAATTTCATTGTTCCATGCAGTTAAGATATCTTCATTTTCAAAAGAAGATTGAATTGCAGCATTTCCATAAGAAGCTATAACGCTAAAAACAACAACATTTGTTACAAATGCACAAGTTGCTGCATAAGTTGCAGTTGCTCCAAGTCCTTCTATTAAATAGCCAGCAACTGCTGCGCCTGTTCCTCCAGAAATTATTCCTGCTATGACAATAACTCCGACAGAAACAACAAATTTAATCGCATCTTTAGCTTGCTTGTCAAAATTATTTTGTTCAAAGGTTTTTGTAGTATCATAAATAATATTTGTTAAAGGAGATTTTACTGTTTTTGTTGGGATATTGCTTGAAGAAAGCATAAACTTTCTGTAAGCATTAAACCAAAGATTATCGCTTTTTTTAGTGTAATCTGCTATTTTTTGATTGATTATAGCAATTTCTTCTTCAAGTGCTTCGCTAGGAATAATTGTTTTGTCATTAATGCCTACTTCTATTTGTTTGTATTTGTTAGTATACTCTTCAAGAGCGTTGTATGAAGCAAGAAGTTCTAATGCATCTGAATCCAATAAACTTTCTTTATTTAATCCAAGTTGCTCTCTGAAATTTTTAATTATACCTGACTCTAATCCAGATTTTACAGAAGAATCTACTCCCATTAAAGTTTGAATTAGGGGATTTCTTGAAAATGTTTCTGTATTAGCAACAATCATTCCAGTAAAACCAAATCCAGGAGTTTGTTCATCTATGGGCATAGCATAAATATCCCCTTGCGAAAAATCAATTTCTTTATCTTGCAGTTTTTCTTTTATATACTGAGAAACAAATGATTTTTCAGGGTATTTATCAAGTAATTGAGAAGCTTCACTATATTTTTTATCGTGAATTTTTTTGTCTATTTGATTATCTCTTAAGAATTTGTGGAAAGCATAAACTTTCTTGTCATTTGCGATTTGATTATTTAGATTATCTACTTGCTGTCTTGCGTCTTCATCCGCAGTTGTTAAGCTTTTTATCCCAGAATAAGCTGTTTTGTAGTATCTTGAAGCATAAACTTGTGTTCTTAGAGATTCAACAAATTGTTCTTTTGCCGACAAAGTAAGGGGCGTGTCTGGAGCAAGAAAAGTAATATTTTCATTAAATAAGAAAGGTTCATTTGTTTTTGAATCAATTATCTCGTTTTTATCAAAATCATAAATAGCACCAAGTAATTGATCTTTGTTTAATTGATATAGCTGATAAACTGAAACTCCAATTGAACTTGCAATCTCACTTGCTTTGTATTCTACTGGAGATTGTTCTGAATTTTCTCCAGACTGAGAAATAATCTGAAATCTGTTATAAAGAAGGTATTTATTCTTGCATTCTAGTTCTACTGGAGAAACATCATACTTTAGATTTTTAGCTGAAAACTGTTTTTGAATATTAGAATACTCTTGTTCAGCTGTTTCTGATTTTTTTAGATAATCTATAGAATTTGCGAGGTTCTTAAAAAAGGTAGAGGAAAATTGATTCGACTCTAGTTGTTCAACAAGAATGGGGTCATTTTCTTTTATTCTACTGTATATGGCTAAGTTTGTTTCATCCCCTGAAGACTTAAACCCTGAAAGAATTGAAGAGGCTTGTTGCCATTTTGCTTCCCTTAATGCTCGAGCAAAAGTCTCAAGTTTTGCATTTTGCACACCATCAATCCAAATTTCATCATTAACTTGTCCTATTTCTTGAGAAACTTGGTCTGGGGAAAGAACATTAAACTTGCCTTCTGGTTCTGTTTCAGGATTATTTTGAATTGCTTTGCCAATAATGTTTATTATAGTCTGACCCGTAATTGATTTGTCTATTTGAATTGTATTAAACCAACTAGTCTCTGGGTCTATATTAAGAACATTATTTCCTGTAGTTACTTTTATCTTTGAATAATAAAGACCTATTCCGTTTTTCGTTTTTAACTCAGTTATCTGTTTTAGTGTTTTTTCATCAATTAAAAAGGAACTAGTAGATTTTTTGAGGGTTATAGGAATATCTAAAGCTTCTGAAAAGTAAGAATCATCAGAATACACTTTTATTTTTAATACAGCTGATTGGCTTGATTGTAAAGAGACATCTAAATTTTTTATATTATCTGTTGTTTTCTCAGAAATTTTTAAATCTCCTCTAGTGCTATAATCTCTCGTATCTATACTTAAATTCCCATTTGCACTATATTCATAGTTATAATTATCATTCGTTTTTGTCCATGAATACTCTAAAACCGAATTTCCATTTTCAGAGTTTATATTTAAGCGCGATTTGTCAATAAATATTGAGAAAATTCCCCGAGCAGTTATTTTATTTGAATCTATGAATATTCCCGAGGTTGTTGGTTTTGAATTAAAAAATAAGTTTTGCTTGTTTAAAGTATAAGAAAAGAAGCCACTATTATAATTGGCATAAAAATTATCGTCAAAATATGAAGAGTTTATTAATTGTGCTTTATCTATTGAGTCAATGCTCGCATTTTTGAAGAAGATTATTGATGTTCCTTGAAATTTGTGTTCTGGAAAATAAAACTCAAAGTTATTTTGAGTTGGCTCAAAGATTTTTGACAAAGTTAATGAAGAATCTCTTGATTCTATTTTTAGGTCTTTATTTATTTTTGTGATACTAAATGATTCAAAAGAGATTTTTCTTTTGGTTTTTAGGAAAACATCTACAACAACATGCCCCTGAAAAACTAGGCTGTCGGGGGTGATATTTATTGTTGCATTATTGCTTTTGAAAGTTACAAGAATCTTATCAAGATTTGGAAAATTAGTTTTAAGAATAAATGTTTCTTCAAAAGTATCATTTGCCTTTGATATATATGCATTTCCATAAATTTTGTTTCCATTAAGCTCAATGCTTTTATCCCCATAAAAAAACAAAGAGTCTTGGTAAAAATCATTTAAGTTTATTACGAACTTGCTATTGCTTATCTCATTATTCTGGCTATTATACACTAAATTTTTATCTCTCCAAAAAGAAAATGTAGAAGTAGAAATGTTTCCAAAATAAGCTTGGCTTAGAAAAGGATCTTGATTAAAGTTTGCTTTGTTTGAAAAATATGCTGAAGCTGAAGTTTTATCATGTAAAAGTTCCAATAGTTTTGTGCTTTGTTCAGGATTTAAGGTTTCATCTGCTTTTGCAATCTGGACTGAACTTGAAAAAGTTGTGGATATAATTAGGATAATTATAAACATTGAAATTACACTTTTAATCATCTGTTGGTTTGTTTTTCTTTTCATGGTTCAAAAAAAGCTACATTGAAGACAAAGGTTTTATTGTTTGCATTATCGAACTTCTTTAAACTATAGATGATTTTTGTTGAGTCTATAGGAATTACATCAACTGAAAGAGCCTTGTTTCTGAAATAAGATTCGTCTATTGCTTGATGTCTTAATCTTCTTTCTGTAATATCTTTAGCAATAGAATAAACATAACCAAACTGAAATGGAACTGTCGTTGTATAAGAATCTATGTGAAAAGTTTCATCATTTTTGCCCTGAATTGTTGTTGGAAGACTAGTTTTAATTATAATCTCCTCATTTTGTATGATTGTTTGGACACTTATATTATCAAAATCAAAATTTGTTGAGTTTATGTTTGAACTTGTTGAATTTGTTCTGTAATAATCATTTAAATAAAAAACAATGGTTTTTTCCGTATAATCTGAAATTTCGTTTTCAATAAAACTCAAAGAAGGAAGATTATTCTTATTATCATAAAGTGAATAGGCTATTTGTTTGTTTTCAGTTATTAAAGACTGTGGGGGTAAATCTAAATAACCCCCTTGTTCACCAATTTTGTAAAGAATATCATAAGTTGACTTCTCAGAGATGTAATCCATTCTTGTTCTCGTTTCTATGATTTGTTTTGGATCTATTCTTGGGATAGCAATCTTTTCTTTAAATATAAAAAAGAAGGACAAAGCTAAAGCAACTATAATAATCGCGATAATTACAAATAAAGTAACTTGTCCTCTTTTACTCATTTTCCTATTAATGAAGTATAGTTGTCGAGCTTTATAAAAATTATGTAAATCTTCGGTCAATAGTTGAACCTCTTTATATTCTGGTTTTTAAAAAATGGGCGATTCATAAAATAAGACTTCAGCTCTTTTAAATTTTTCTATCGTTTGTCATTTTGCAGTGATACTATTAGAAAGCTTTATATATACTTGAAAATATATGTTAGAGTAGATAAAAACCCTTGATGGCGTTAAAGAGTTTGATAGGAAAAACATGATCAAGCTTCAGAGTAATTTGAAGAATGAGAAATTAGAGTCAGTTCTGTTTTATATTAACTTTCTTGTATTTAAGATTCCTGTTATGTACTTTAAGGAGGGCATGTAACATGCCAACCCCATTCATTTCATGTTTGGGGTTTTATGTTTATGTTCTGTGTTGCATTTTATGTGAGAATTATCTAAATTCTGCTTACAAGGTGGTGAAAGAATGACTCTTGTAAAAGAAGACCTTAGAGATGAGGAAATTAAAGATAGTGATTTACAGGTATTAAGACCAGTTACTCCAAGTGTTTGTGTTAAAGGAATAGTCTCTTATACCACTAATCAAGGCGCATGGAATTTAATAAGGCTTAAGAAAAAGTTTTTAGATAAATTCCCTCAATTAGAAGATAAAAAATCAAAATTCTCTTACAAGATGATTTTTCATGAGAATCAGAAAGATTTTGAAAAAGAATTAAGAAAAATGAAAAAATCCAAAGATGCTATTCCTATATTGTTTTTCTTGTATAAAGAAAAAGAAAAGGGAGATTAATTCTCGGGCACTCGGATAACTGCACGATTATCCGGCAGGTTTGATACAAATTCCCATCCTTGCGTTATATAATTTTCAATATGCGCTGTGGGAATTATTTTTTGCTTGATGCCATTGTTCTCCATACTCTTAAGAAGTTTCCCCCTTACTAACTTCTGAAACTCATCATCATTAAGGGCTAACTGGCTATCTTCAATCTCACTAGTTTTAAAGCCAGCGACAAGCAATAGTTGTTTTTTGAATGATTTAGTTATTTCTTCATCCTTCCCAGTTTCTCCTGTTTGCAGGTATTTTTGCGCTTTCTTATAGGATTCTCTGAGGTTCTCTACTATGTTTTCTGGAAGCCTTTTTTTGTTGAGTGTATAAACATGCTCGATATCTCCTTTATGCCCCATAAAGAAGGTTCTGTAATCCCTTATTATCAAGCCTTTTGATTCAGCTATCATCATTTGAGTATCAAAATAAGACCTAAGAACATAAGGACGCCAAGGAAAACCAGATTTTCTTAAGGCTTTCCTGATTGCATCTCCAATGTTAATTGATGTAATAAATTCTTTATTTGCCAGCTTTGGCGTTATAATCGCTGAATTTTCTGTTAATTTCCCTGTTCTTAATCTCATTTCAAGATATGCTTTAAGATATTCACAACCTTCTTCACTTAGGAAAGTAAGGTATTCTTTTCCTGTTTTGCTTAAAGTTGGCCTTACTCTTATTAAGGCGGGTATTTTTTTAAATTCAACTTTATCGCCCTTAATCTCAAGTTCAGGAAGATCGCTTATTTTTAATCCGTCATCTCCACGATAATTCCCAAGCACCTCGGGCCTCAAGCCAGAATGAGCAAGAAATGCGCATGCTGTTCTTGTTTTTTCATCCCCTGCCAAAAATATCTTTTTTAATTCGTCTTGTGTAGGGATTCTTTCGTTGTCTAGTGTTGGGGTTTCCTGAACTCCCTTAATTCTTATTTTTCGCTTTATATCCTTGCCATTGAATGCTAACCATGACTTTATTGCCTTTATAACAGAATGAATATAACTCCCAGAAAATTTCTTGCTTTCCATATCTCCGATAACATCCAGAATCAAGTTGTAAACACCTCTCTCACTTAACTTGATTAGTTCCTTCGGAGTTTTC
The DNA here is from genome assembly GCA_026395795.1 of Candidatus Pacearchaeota archaeon. Taxonomy (GTDB): domain Archaea; phylum Nanobdellota; class Nanobdellia; order Pacearchaeales; family UBA284; genus JAPLYB01. Next base: position 49,685 of record JAPLYB010000040.1, on the reverse strand, counting down.
TTATAAGTTCTATAGAAGTTGCCAAGTCTTCTCAGATAAACATCCGCAGTTATCTTTGATCCTCTACCAACATTCTCGTACCATCTTCTGAGGTCTTTGTCCTCGAGAAGTTCTGAATATTCCTCGATGTTCTTAACCATGTATATAGCACATTCCTCGACTATATAAAGGTTCCGAACCCAAAGGGGTACGGGCCCGACAGGATTTGAACCTGCGACCCCTTGCTGTCTTTTTTGAGATTTCTCTCCAGGGTCTCTTTTTTAAAGAGAGCCTTTAGAAGGCAAGTGCTCTATCCAAACTGAGCTACGGGTCCTCAACTCACTCATGAATTAGAAACTTTTAAATTTAACCCTTATCTTAATTAAAACATGATAGATGCACATTGTCATTTAGAACAGAAAGAATATGACCAAGATTTAGATAAAGTTATAAAAAAATGTAAAGATTTCGGGATTAAAGCAATAATTTCTAATTGTGCGCACCCAAAGGATTTTGAAAAAGCAAAAAAGATAAGTCAAGACTATAAAGATTTTGTTTTTCTTGTTGGGGGGGTTCATCCAGCAGAAGTAGAAAATTTAACAGATGGAAAAATAGAAAAAGCTTTTAATTGGTTGAGAGAAAATAAAGATGTCCTTTATGGAATAGGAGAACAAGGTTTGGATTATTTTTGGATTAAAGATCAAAAATTAAGAGAAAAACAAAAAGAACTTTTTGTAAAATCTATAAAATTAGCTAAGGATTTGGATAAAGTTCTTGTAGTACATACAAGAGATGCACACGAGGAAGTTATAAGAATCCTTGAAGAAAATGGGGCTAAAAAAGTACAATTGCATATGTGGGGAGATAACAAATTTGTTAAGGAAATTATTGATAACAACTGGTATGTTTCTGTTGGACCAGTAATTGCACATTCAAAGAAGCACAAAAAAGTAGTAAGAGATATGCCTATTGAAAGATTGATGTTAGAAACTGATTCTCCTTGGTTTGGGGGTAATGATTCTGAAGGCAAAGTTTTAAGGGGAGATCCCACTAATATCCTAATCCCTGCTGAAGAAATAGCTAAAATAAAAAAAGTTTCCTTAAAAGAAGTCTTTGAAATCTGTGGCAAAAATGCAGTTAATCTTTTTTCCTTACCTATTCGAGTTTAATTTGGTGTTATACCTATTCAAATAGATTTGTATTTTTGATGGACCATACACCTTTTTTAGAGCCAAGGAAATAGTTTTTCGGTCTTTGTGCATCTGTCTAGCTATTTCTCGCATTGGTATGTCATTTTTTAGGAAGTTAAAGGCTTTCTTTGTATCTACCTTCCCTTCATAAGGTGAAGATATGTTTCTTTTTTCTATATATGGTTTTAATAGCTTTCCGATGTTGGGAGATAGGTATAAATTATAGTTTTGTTGTGATACATGGCCAAAATAAGATAAAAATTCTTTAAATGGTCTCAAAATAAAGGGAACAATTTTACTGTATACCTGAATGGAATTTACTCCCACATCAAATTGACAAGAACCGTCCCCGTCAATAAATCCGGCTATTAACTTCTTTTTAGATTCAGTGTTCAAGGAATCCCAAATTTTCTTAAATTGTTTTTCAGATTTTTTATCTGGGAAAGATCGAGCAAGTTCACAACTGTGAGTACGCACTTGAATCATATTATCAATATAATCACGATTAATACAAATTTCTCCTTCTAGAAGACTTTTTAACTCTTTTTCTATACGATCGGCTATGATTTCCTCGTTTTTACTTGGGACAAAAGCCAATTGAGTTCTGTTTGTACGGGTAAATCCATCCGCGTAATAAAAACCCAGTAACCAAGGGTGATCTTCAATGTTATTTTTAACTGTTGTTTTAACTATCCTAAAGTATCTCTTTCTAATATATGCAATTTTTTTATAGCAAGGGTGTTTTTTGAAATGATACTTTAAAGATACATAGTTTGAAAAAGAGGTATCTTTTATCAGTTGATCGCGGTTTTTACCGTTTAGATATTTTAACCAAGAAGAATATACCTCTTCATTCCAACCCAATACCTTGTTATTACAATTAGGACATCTGGCTTTTTTAAGAATAGCAAGAGCTGTTGAAGGATATTGGACCATATTAAATTACTATCTCTGGGTTATTTATACTTATGTTTTAATTTAAAAATGAAGAAATTGAAAAGCAAACAGATAAAAATGCTAAAGAGTTTTTTCATCTCTAGAGGTTTAGAATAATCAAGTTTCACCCTTCAGAATTTCTTCTATAATCCCATATGCTTGAGGATAAAGATCTGGATCATTAATTTTTGTGTGTAAAAATCCTTCAGAACAATCACCCTTTACTACAAAAGTTTTTGCTCCTTCAAGCCTTGCGTTCTTTTCAAGAACAATACCATCTCCCTTCCCTTGCAGCATTGTACATCCTGTTCCAATTATCGCGTAAACCGAAATCTGTATTTTTGGAGCTTGACTTAATTCTTTCATGAATGTGCTGTTAACATTCATATCTTCACATTCTTTCTTGCCCCCAATTAATGGACAAGCACTTGAAATCTCTCCCTCAATCCCCTGGTTTGGTGTTGCAAAAAGAATGAGTTTATCAACATCCTGTTCTCCGAACAACTGCAAGTATCTTCGAGAAACGAGACCACCCATGCTGTACGCAACAATGACAACTTTTGGTTTGCCGGTTTTATATTTTATAATATCAATCAATTGTTTTAATCTGGTCGCATATTCTGTGATATTCTCCTCTTTTGTCTGTACTAAGATGTATTGCCCAGATTCGTTTTTCAAACCAAAATAATAGCTTGATCTCAATGTTATGGGAACATTTGCATTTCCCCATACTCCTGGATAATCTATTTTTGAGTCGATGTATATCGATCCTGCGTCTATGAAGTTTTCTTCTTCTAATCTTTCTTGTATCTTGCTTTGAATATCTAAATTATATTCTGCTGGAGCGTATTTACTAAAATCATGACCGTGAACAAAAAGTATCGGAAGGTTTTCTTCTTGACAAATTCCTGATAAACAACAGTCTTCACATTCATTTTTGATGCAGCATTGTTCAGCAGGCTTTTCAAAGGTGATGTGATTTGAGAAAGGAATTTGTATTATTTCTATCTTAGTCAGCTTTGTTTTGTTAATCTCTGTATAATCCTTCTCTGGCATAGGGTTCGGCTTTACAATTATCCCAAAGGTCTGAGACTTGAAATCTGAATAAAGTTCTGTTGTTTTTTGGAGAACAGGAAGAATTGATTGTTCTTTTATTTCAAGATAATTCTTTTGTTCAAGGATTATCAAAGCAGCGTTAAACTCATTTATTGTCTGATTGACTTCTTGTCCCCTTGAGAAATTTGTTAAGTTAAGAATAATTGCAGTTCTCATTTCGTCTAACATGCTTATAACTGAATTTACCTTGAATACTAATTCATTGTATCTAGATACATTTTCATCAATTTTCTCATTTATCCTAGAAAAATTCTTTCCGTAACTTTCAAAAAGAGATTGACTGGAAGTGATTTCTGTTTCTAATGCAAACAAGTCTTGTTCTTTCCATAGCTTTTGCAGTTTTACTATGTTTTTATCAATGTCTTTTAGGTTTTCTTCCAAAACTGAGGTTTCATTTAATAACTTGTCAACATATGTTGACTTATTCATTTCATTTAGTAGTACTATAAAAGAATCTAAGTTAGTGTGCCAGTTGTTTACTTTATCATTGAATGCAGTCAACTTTAGAATGGAATTATCTTTTATTATATTTTCTTCATCATTAAGATTATGTTGCAGTGTTACAAGTATCTTTATTGACGACTCTCTTTGGCTTGTGTGGCATAGGGCAGTATATCTGCCTTGGCAAACCAAGTCAAGTCTATATAACTCTTGTCCTTTTCCCAAGTGTTTTGGAGATAAAGCAAAAGAAACTGTCTGTGATAATGCTCCAAGTGTAAAATTTTCTTTCTTTACTGATTGGTTTGTGCTTATGTCTAAAAATTTATGGGAACATTTAGCGGTACAAAGAGAATTACCTCTTAATGAAATTTTGAAACTTACATTTTCTTGCTCCCCGTTTTTTAGAAAGAAGTCTTGTTTATTTGAATCAACCTTTATCACAATATCTTTTCCAGAAAGATCATTAAACTCAGAAATTAATTTTGGTGTAAAAGGAATAACCAAAACAACAAATAAGATTATTATCAACCAAAAAAGTCTCTTTTTGATTTTTTTCTTTTTATAATTTGCATCATCAAACACCGGCTTTTCAATCTTTTTTTCAATATCATCTTTCATATTCTTCATATCTTTCATACACTGCCCCTTTTTTATTATGTATTATCTATTATCTATATTACTTGCTTAATCAAATTGTGAGAAGAATATAAAAACCTAATCCTTCTTTTATGTAGAACAGAAAATGAATCCGTTGCAAATTATACTTGCAGTTGTTATAGCATTACTTGGGTATCCCATTGGATTGATAATCGCAAAGTTTACTCCTGAAGAACTTCGATCAGGAAGAAAATGGTTCAAGTTAATCCTTCTTGTCAGTTTTATACTAATTGTTTTAACTTTGATCCGATTCTTAGGACAACCTATTGTCCTAATGTTCTTGCTGTCTATACTTGGTTTTATCTTTTTACTTGCTCTAGCAAGTTTTATAATGCTAAAAAAACATAAGTTTTTTGGTATGCCGAAAACGAGAACGTTTTCCAGCAAATCTAGAAAAGTAAGAAAATAGGATAAGAAACAAAATGTTGTATTTAATAGGATTGGGGCTTGATTTAAATGATTTAAGTCTGAAAGCTATTGAAAGAATTGAGAGATCAAAAAAAGTCTATATAGAGGCCTATACAATCGGATTTCCCTATTCTTTGAAAGAACTTGAAGAATTTTTGTTCAAGATAGTTGGGAAGAGAATAGAGATTTCTATTGCTAATAGAGAATTGATGGAAAATAAACTAAATAAGATATTGATGGAAGCAAAGATGGTTGATACATCTATTCTTGTTTATGGAGACCCTCTCGCTGCTACAACACACATGACTGTTCTTAAGGAAGCAAGAAAGTTAAGATTAAAGACAGAGGTGCTGCATAATGCTTCTGTTTTCAATGCAATTTCACAAACTGGTTTGCAGCTTTATAAATTCGGCAAGACAACCAGCATTCCAAAATGGCAGGATAATTTTAAACCAACAAGCTTTTTTGATATAATCAAAGAAAATCTTTCAATAAAAGCGCATTCTCTTGTGCTTGTTGACATTGGGCTAAGTTTGAAAGAAACCATAAAAGAATTGAATGAAGCTTCGCAAGGAGAGCTTATTGATAAGAACATAGTGATCATGTCACGTGGGGGAACTAAAAATCAAAAGATTTTTTATGGAAATATGAAAGATATTGTTTCTAATATAGAAAAAGGCAAAATTGAAGCAGAAGAACCTTTTTGTCTTATAATTCCAAGCGAAATGCATTTTTCTGAAGAAGAGATGCTGAAGGAATTTTTAATTTAGTTATTTTTTATTCTTCAGAGAAGTTTAGATTGAGATAGATAGATTTATATATCGCAATAGACACAATTATCCATGATAGATAATATTATTTCGACACTTCCAAAAAATAAAGAGTCGATTAGCAAGGGATTTTGCAATTGTAGAAAATTAAAAAAGTATATCCTTGTTTCAAAAGAAGAATTTAATCTTCATTTGGAAAAAGCTAAAAGTGATCTATCTCAAATTTTGGTAGATTATGAAAATGAAGCTTGGGATTGGGTTGTGATAAAAGCGTATTACGCCATTCATCATGCAATAAATGCTTTGCTAATTAAATTCCAAGGTTTTTATTCTAAAGATCATTTTTGTGCTATTTTAGCATTAAAAAATTTTGATTTAGTTCCACAAAATATTTATGAAAATCTTAGAAAGATAAGCACAAAGTTTTCTGATTTTACCGGTTTTGAAATTTCTTATTCTTTAAGAAAAATTGGTCAATATGATGTAACAAAATGGAAACAATTATCTAAAGAAGATGCTTCAAAGATATATAATTTTACAAAAGAATTTGTTTCTTTTGTAGAAAAGAGGTGTTTTGAATGATATTCCCAATTTCAAAAGCGAAGTATAATCTTTTGAAGATTGTTTATGAAAGTTTTAATATCAGAATATCTGATTTGCTGAAAAAAGCAAAAGTGTCTCAAAAAATAGGGTATAGATACATCAATGAATTATTAGATGCAAAAATAATCTCTCAAAAAATTGAACCTCCATTAAGAATCATAAAACCGGAGTTTAGTGTGACTGGAAAGATTATTTTTTCTTTAATTGAAGAAGAAAAAAGATTAAAGTTTTTAGAAAAACACAAAGAATTAAAAGGCCCTTTTTTTCAATTTGAAAATGAAGTTTCAGATTATATCTCTTGTGCACTAGTTTTTGGTTCTTTTTCAAGATATAGCGAAACCAAAGAAAGTGATTTGGATCTTTTGATTATTGCAGAAACTCAAACCAGAAAAAAAGTTGAAAAAGCAGTTGAAAACTGTTTTATAACTATTAAGAATAAGCCTTCAATAAGGTTTGTTACTAAGGAAAATTTTATTGATGCACTTCGTAAAGAAGATGGATTTGCAAAACAAATTTTAAAAGATCATATAGTCTTAGTCAATTCTTGTAACTGGGTAGAGCTTATCTCTGGAATAAAATTGTTTGTATGATTTGCATAACTTAATCAATCATAAACCCATCTAAGTTTTCGTCATTTTTATAAACCCTTTATTCTTATAAGAAAGATGGTAAAAGAGGATCGGAAGAAGCGAGTGAGCACTTAGACCTATCCGATTAATGCATTAACCGAAAAGTTTATAAATAGCAAAATAGATTAATATATTAATGGAAGATTTATTAAACACTGCTGAAGAATTTTTAAAATCTGGTGAAGAAAATTTAGAAAAAAACAGATTTAATGTTGCTGTTTCTGATTTTTTTAAAGCAATTGTTATTTTTTGTGATTACTTAATTTATAAAGAAATTAAAATTTTGCCTAAAAATCATGTAGATCGATTTTCTTTATTGAATACTCATTTTAAAGAAATTTATAACAAAATTTCTAGTTTATTCAAAACCTACACCCAGTCATATAATCAAAAATTAAATAAAACAGATGGTTTAAATCTGAAAAAATATGCTTATGAAATCAGAGATTATATCAAAAATAAAAAATAAATTGGGTTTTTTACTTAGTAATAAAGAAGTAATAGACTTAATTGTGTTTGGATCTGCTGTAAAAGGCAAATCTCTTCCAAGAGATATAGATCTTGCTGTCTTGTTTTATCATTCTCCTACAAGGGATATACTGGATAATATACAGAAGATTGATCAATTCCATATTAGCGTTGTTACTGCAAAAGACTTTTTTATTAATCCGCATTTATTAATAAATGCTCTTTTAAGAGAGGGATATAGCATAAAAAACAAAAAATCTTTGTCTGAAAATTTAAAATTTTCAAGCAGAGTTTTATTCTCTTATAGTTTATCTTCTTTATCTGCTTCAAATAAAGTCAAAGTTGTTAATGCTTTAAGAGGAAAAAAGGGAAAACCTGGAATGGTTAAAAAAAACAATGGCGAGTGGATTGTTAATCAAGCATTTACTGTTCCTATTTTTGCAGATAGTTTATTCGAAGAATTTTTTAATAATCTTAAAATAAAATATAAGAAAAGTTACATTCTAATGCATTAATTAAAAATGAAAAATAAAGAAAATTTAAATAATCTGTTAATTAAAAGGAATGTTTTAAGCAGGATTCATAAGAAAGATATACGAATAAAGAAAAAAGCAGCAGAATCTTTAAACAAGTATTTTAATGAATTCATAATTAAAATAATCGAACTTTTGGCAAAAGAGGCAGCTATCAATGGTAAAAAGACTATAGAAATAGTAGATATAAAAAAAGTTTTTGAAAAGATAAATGAGAAAGAAACTGTTTGGGAAGTGTGAATTCATTGTGCGAGATTTTTGTCATATTAATTTCTGTTAATTGGTAAAAAATATAAATGCTAGAAAAATGAGATTTTTCTGCATGTCCGAAAATCTTTTGATTTTCGTCATTTTTATAAACCCTTTATTCTTATAAGAAAGATGGTAAAAGAGGAAAGGAAAAAGGCGTCAAAATTATCTGTTTTTGCTTCATTTGTTTTTGTATTATTGGTTGTGATTTTTATTAACAATATTGTGATTGTGTTAGCAGATACAGAAGTTACAGGATGCCATTTTGAACTTGGTTGTGGGAGAAATTACCTTACTAGAAATTTAAATTGCGGATCCGAGGTTGATTATGGGATTACGGTACATTCACTGTATGACCCTTGTCCAAGAATGTTGGATTGTCAAGGGCATTCTATCATATATGGGGGTTATACTAAGTCAAATGCGGGTGTGTGGATATATTCTAATGATGTTGCCATTAAAAATTGTTCCTTGCAGGGATGGGATGTTGGTATTTATATTAATAATGGGCAAAGTCCAAATGTGACTATTGAAAATAATGTTATTAGTGATTCTAAAATGCACGGCATCCAAATTACATCCTGTGAGAAAGGGGGATATTTAATTACTCAAAACAAAATAACCGATGCTGGAGAAAATGGAATTTTTCTAGTAGATTGTGTTAACACAAATATAATACGGAATTTAATTATAAATGCAAAATACCGTGGAATTTATCTTTGGGGTTCAAAAGCAGATAACAATATTGTGAGTTACAACGTTATAAAACAAACTCCTGGTCAGGGAGGAGTGGGAATTGTTTTAAGAGATGATGGTGCTATGGGCAATACCATAAAAGGCAATTATATTGATTATGATAAGGCATTTGTTGCTGATCGAGCCACATGCATGCAATTGCAAGATTCTTCAGGCAATGGATGTGATCAGAATAAAGTAGACTGTAATGGTAAAGGCAATTTCCAATGTTTGTATAGTCCAACCCGCATACTTAATTCTTGTCTTTCATTATATGGTTCTCAGGGCTATAGATGCTCAATTAATCCAGAGACAGGCAGCAATTTTGATCCATCTTTAAAAAATACTTTTTTTCCTCTGGGCAATGAATGTTTGTTTGTTGGTTTATCAAAAGAAGCTATTGATTGTACTGGCAAATTAGATTCTTATAAAACTTGCAAAAATAACAAAGTCTACGATTGTAATGGTTGCGGGGGCAACCATAAAGAAGATTGTGGAACTAAAAAAGTCTGTCGAAACGGGGCATGCGTTGAAATAACAAATCCAATCGTGGTATTAATCTCTCCAGAAAATAATACTCGGGTTTTGGAAGGAACGCCAACCGACTTTAAATGCGATGTTTACGGAATAAATGAACCTCCAACTTATGTTACCCTTTATGGTTCTTGGGGAGGAGGGAGACATGCAGAAAGAATAATCTCTCCTGGTCTAGAGGAAAATGTTTTTGAGAATGTTATCCTGCCTAAAACAGGTCAACAAGAGAGTTATATCTGGAGTTGTGTTGCGTTAATACGAGAAATAGGCAGTCTTGTTGAATCAGAGAAAAATACTCTTATTGTTTCTCCATTGCCTGGGCCGGTATGCGGAAATAATATCATTGAACCTCTAGAGATTTGTGATGGATCAAACCTTTCTGGAAAAACCTGTTTGGATTTCGGTTACACGGGGGGGAGTTTATCTTGTCATTCTGATTGTTTGAGTTATGATCTTTCAGGATGTACAAATAATCAGCAACCAAGAATATGCATCTGCAATAGCTGTCTTGGCTGTAAACAAAATTTGACTGATCCCTCTTGCATCACTGTGAATTTAACTAGCAACATAAACACAAATGATGAAAGGTGCCTTGATTATTCTTTTAACAACAAGGTCTTTGATTGTCAGGGACACACTATTAATGGGACTAGAGGATTCTATACTCAAGGAGGAGCGATTGATTTTCACGGTACATCAAATGCTACTGTTAAGAATTGTATAATCAATCATTTTTATTATGGCCTCTTGCTTGGTGGAAGCAATAATATTATATTTAACAATATCATCAATAATAGTTTTGGTTCAGGAATTTATCTAAGGAATGCAATGAATAATTCTATTCTGAACAACACAATAATTAATGCTGGAAGCAGTGGAATACGCTCTATACTTTCAAAATCAACAATAAATAATAATAAAATCTGCAATAATACGTACATTGATTTTCTTTCAGGTGATTATTTCCCTGATTGGTTCGGCAGTACAGGAGACAACAACTTCTGTGACAAGCCAGATGGCTGGAATGATACTGGAACAACTGGATGTACAAAGACTTGTGGATTATCTAGATTTGTCTGCAATATAACAAATGCAAATATCCTGGATATATATTGTACTGGTGAGTCTGGAAGTTGTAAAGTTGGGAATAATATCACGATAAATATTTCTGTTGAAAATATGACTGCATGCACTCCTGATAAAGTCAATAAGATAGAATTGAATGCAACTGAAATTCTAGATCCAGAACACCCCAATGGGGATCCTTGTAAAGTATCTTTAAGAAATTCTACTTATATCCGTAAAACATATGGCCCTGGATTTGGGGGATCTTTCTATTCAAATTGGACAATCTCGTCTATTTCTCAGAAATGTGCTGGCAGAGACATGAATGTTACAAAAGCGGCATTATATAATGGAACAAATTCTGCAAATCAGATTGGAGAAAAGATTGGAAGTTTTGGCACATTTGTTTTTGCAGGAGCACCGGTGCCGTTTATGTTTAACCTTTCTTTATACACTTGTGGAGATGAAAATCTAAATGGAAAGTGTGAAAACTTTACAATAAATGGGGCAGTCTCTGTAAATGGAACTCCTTGGGGGAAAACGCCTAAATGGAAAATGACTGAGTCTGGATGGGAAAACATTTCTTTTGGAGATGCTTCACCTTGGTATAAACCATCTGATATCTTACTTAATCTAATAGAAGACACAAACTATACTGGGATTTATACAAAAGATCCTATGAACAATGCAACAATTATTGTATTTGCAAGAAACGAAGAGGGGGAATTCATAAATGCCCTTATAAGAATTTGGAACGAATCTAGAATAGTTGCCTCTGGAAATAATGAAACAAAATATGAGTATGATGGAAATTTTGGATGGCCTGCTGTATTTACTATAGAATTTAGAAACGTGGCTTCATATTACACAACTCCTGGAAACATAAGTTTCAGCTTAACTGGAAATGGAATATACATTTTCAACGGAATTTATCAATCTTCTGGCAATCGACCTTGTTTTTGTGATGATGGAACTCTTTGTGGATCTTGCATTGGTGACGGAACTGGGCGTTTTTGTGAAGCAGAGAGCGCGACTCATGGCAGATTTATGTTTGCTTGTGATAGTCATGGTTGTACATGCAATTCTGCACATGGAACATGCATAACAGATCCAACTAAACAAAACTATAATAAATGTGCTGGGGGAGGGATTGATGTTTGTCATGATATGCTACATAGCAATTCTCCTGGCAATTGTCAAGGTAACAACAACCAATTCACTTGCTTCTGGGATTTGGGAAGAAATCCCCCGCTTAATGACTCTTATCATTGTGAACGTTGTTTTGCGGTAAACGGAACACCAATATCTTGTAGTAATTATATTAACAGAAGTGCATGTGAAAAAACAACATCTCCTCTTCAGGATGCCTGCGAAATCGGATCAGGATGTCCAGGAGCACCTTCTGGTGCGTACGATTGTAACTGTATTTGGAAGGCAAATGCATGCCAACTAAGCTTTAATTTGTCTTCAGGAGGCGGTAGTGGTGGTTCACAAGCGTGTACACTTAATCTTACAGTTGAAGAATGTAGCATCGGAGCATGTGGAACAAATAAAAAGATGGTGATTTATCAATATAGTAATGCAACAAATCCTGGAACTTGCTTTTTACCAGATCAAACTTCATGTGTGAGATGCGGAGTTGAGACTGAGAGGATGCCTTTCTTTGCACCTTGGCAAATATTAATTGTCTTGGGATTGCTTGCTGCGTATTATTCATTTTTTATTATCAAGAAGAAAAAAAGAATTATAAATATAATATAAATAATTAGAGATACAATAAGAGGAATAAAATAAGACTAGATTAAAAGATATCACAAAAAACTAAGGTCAATAATCAAATCAGTTAATATTAATAATATGATAACTTATTAATTCAAGAAATCGAAGAGTTTTTATATTATTAAATTATGTTTATGTTAGAAAAAGAGGCTAGTATGAAAATTAAAGAAAGTCTTATAAGAAATAGATATAGATTATATTATAGAATCTCATGGTCTGTTTTCTTAATATTATCTCTGCTTTTTTTATCTGTTTTATCTATTAACTTAAGTTCAGCAACTGTTGGAAAAGGAGATCCTTTTTTTAATTTAAGCCAATCGGGATTTGCTGCAGGGAGCGTACTTGAAGGATTTGTTAATTTTTCTTTAACAAATCATCCTGCTGATGCAATCGTAACGGCGACAATCAACCCCGGGTCTATTGTTAAAGAAATGTTTCTTGTTGATTTTTTAAGAAATGCTAGTGCTATATTCAATTGCTCGCAGGACTGTATTGCAGTGTACACTGCGACTAGTGGCGAAGAAGAGAAGATACTCTCTCTTGGAAATGAAGAAAGATATTTGGGATTAAAGGTTAATGGAATGCACCCCCAAATTGTGGATTTGAGTTTTGAAGTAACTGGAATTGGAAATGTAGGGGAAGGTGTCTGCGGAGAATCTCCTTTTAAAGTTGATTTATTAGACGATGGAAGTAGCGAGTTCGAATATGATCATGCCATAGATAATTCCTGGTGTGGTGAGCCCAGATTAAGTTCCTGTTTTGATCCTCTTTATGCAACTCAATCATCTCAATTAACAACAACGTCATATTGTGAAAAAATTAAACTAAATAAAACAGCTTTACTCGAAGTCTCTGTTTTGTTGAGAGTCTCTCAGGGAGATCCTTCTGGTGAGAATGATATTGATTTTTCTGTATGGGATGCACAGGGAAATAAGAAAGGAAATTGTAACACGAGTGTAGAGGATTTATCATTTACAAATGTAAGTTGTGACATCGGTATTGATGAATCTGGAGAACCAACCAACTTTTACATTGATCATGCTGGTGATTACTTTGTTTGTGTTAAACTTTCGCATTACATTGCTACACCAAAGTATGAAATACAAAAAGAGTCTCATTCACCCGTATGTGGATTTTATGGAACGCCCCCAACACAAAATTTTGTTGAAGATTATGGAATATATGTGAAAGAAGCAAAATTTGCGGTCTTTGATGATGACATAATATTCAATGAAACTAACACGATAGGGAAGAATGGGCTTGGGCTTTTACCTTATATACAAAATTATATTGACACAAGATATGGGGGAAATTGCACTAATGAGTGTGTAATCCCCATGAAGATTAGATCATTAACTACACAAACCCTAATACTAAACAATTTATTATTAGAATTTCAACCCGAATTTACGGGACCATCATCTAGCAAGTTGCTTTATGAGGTTGGTGTTACCCAACCCAAGATAAATATGACTAAGCAATCACTTCCATTCAAGGCAATGAATGTTACTGCTCCTGAACAAAGCAATGCGGTATATCATCTTAGTTTAAACATAAGTGGAACATTATCTCAAATAATCAATTTTAAAGTAGCAAGTGTTCCTGTTGTGCAAAGCGTGACTCCTCTAAATGTAGCTCCGAATGTCAACACTCTTTTTCGTGTTACTGTACAAAATGCTGGAACACCGATTGTATCATATAACTGGGGTTGGGATGGAACGCCTAGTGAGACTACAATTATTCCTGAAGCAAGCCATTCTTATAGTGAAGGACCGCACAATCTTGTTGTTAAGGTGACTGATTCTGCTGGATTAACTGCAACTGGAACCTTTGTTGTGAATGCTTCTCTCTCAATAGACACCGTCAATCAAAGTCTTATGCAGAAAAAAAGTGCGTATAACAGCATCGGAAGCCAAATTAGCTCTTTGTGGTATAAAGATTTGATATATAATGCGAGTCAAATCAGTGCAGCATTGAGTTATATTGAATCTCAGTTAACAAATCCTTCTGCTAATCTTAATGCTTTGAAGACACAACTTGATGAATTAAAAATTCCTGTTGCAATAAATGACACGCTTGTTTTTCAAGAAAGCACATACTTCCCTGATATCGATCAGATTGATTTAAGTCATTTAAGTGATATAGGGGCAGGATTTTATGATTCAAGTTTAGAAGATAAGTATAAGAATGCAATAGGAAACTGGCAGGGAGATATTAATTACAGACTTGGCGGGAGTAATAAAAGAGTTACATTTGATGATGGATTGACTCAAGAAATAAGTTTGATGATAATAAGAGTTTCTCCGTCTACTTCACAAAATATTTATTTTGTTTTGAATATACCTTCTGGAACTACTAGACAACAGATAAAATCCCAAGAAAACTTACAATTCCATGAATTTAGTGATGCTCTTGGAATAACTTTGACTCAAAGTCAAGTGATGAACCTAGCAATCCCCTCTTCACAGGACTTTTCACAAATTGTGTTCTATGCATCCCCTGAATTCAGCACCTTGAATGTTGGAGGAAATAATGGCGGTGGAGGAACTGGCGAGCCAGGCATCGTCCTTCCGATTATAGTTGCAGCGGTCATTTTTATTGCAGTCATTGTTGTTTTGCTTTTTATATGGAAAAAAAAGAGTTCTGGCGATACATCTCAAGGATTTGAATTAGGCCAGAATTATGGAAATCCTGGAGGAAGTTTATTTGCTAATCCAGATGATTTGATAGGTCTTGTTGGATATATTCAATCAAGCCTTGCAGAAGGAAAAGACAAGAACTTGATTGAACAAGAACTTTTAGAGTCTGGCTGGACTAAAGAACAGATTAAAGAAGGATTCAAACAAACAAGAACATAGATCCGAATTTAAGAAAGGGAATAAGAAGAAATACAAAAGATTTATAAACTAAAGTTTATATGTATAAATTATGATTTACACATATAAACCTAAGTTAACAATCCTTCAACAACAGATTTTGAGATTGTTTTTCATTAAAGCGGGAAAATCTCTAAATGCTAGAGACATAGCTCGGGCTTTGAAAGTGTCGCCACCAGCAGTAGCAAAGGCATTACCTTTACTTGAAAAAGAGAATTTCTTAAAAATAAAAAAAGATAAAGAGTCTAAGAGATGGCTAATAGAATTAAACAGAGATAGTCAGCGTATAATTTGGTTAAAAAGAGCAGACAATTTTAAACAGATATATGAATCAGGACTCGTGCAATTTTTTTATGATAATTTTCATTCCGCAACCATAATCTTATTTGGATCTTATGCTTTTGGAGAAGATACTATAAACTCTGATGTAGATATAGCCATTATTGGTGCAAAAGAAAAAAAGGTTAATCTAAAAAATTTTGAGGAGTTATTAGGAAGAGAGATTATTTTAAATTATTATGATTCGTTCAAAACCATCATAAAGAATTTAAAGGAGAATATTTTAAGTGGAATCACACTTAAAGGAGCAATTGAACTATGATAAAAAATTTTGATGAATTACTAAAAGATGGAATTGTAAAAAAACAAATGCCCAATAAGGCAAGGGCAAAAAGTTTGGTAAAAGAAGCTGATAAAAAGAAAGAATTTTTGGAGGTCACACTCAAAACAATTACTCAAGAAAAAATGAGCTCAAATTTTGTTGTTGATTCTTGCTATGACGTTATTCTTGAACTTATAAGGGCAAAAATGTTTTTAGATGGTTACAATGCAGGGAATTCACATGAAGCAGAAGTTTCCTATCTAGAAAATTTAGGGTTTTCTGAATTTGAAATACGCTTTCTAGATGAGGTAAGATATTATAGGAATGGAATAAAATATTATGGAACGATGCTTACAGAAGAATACGCAAAAAAAGTCTTAAATTTTTTGAATGTGATGTATTCTAAATTAAGAAAGATATGCGAAATTAAGTGATATATTAATATAAAACAGCCCCCATTAAAAATTTAATACACCTCTTGGGTATGAACAATCCTCTAATTTTATAATTTTCAGAATTCTTTATTGACCGCTCATCTTTTTGAGTTTTTCTAATGTATCGTCGAGATCATTCTCTCGAGATGTCTTTGCTTTTGTTGGTCTTTTCTTAGCTGAAGATTGAGAAGGTTGAGATCTTGACATTGCTCTTGGCGCCATTGGAACAGATGGAGATGCTGGAGCTCGTTGTTTAGGAAGTGATGGCTGAGAGTATGATGCGGGAATAGCTGAAGGTGATGGGCTGGATGCTGGCGGGAAGCCATACATTAATTCTGAATCACTTTCTTTTTTCTCTTTTCCACCTTTTTTTCTTAATAAGAAGAATGCTAGTATTCCAAGTACAACTGCTGCGATAATTATTACAATCAACCATGGGAAGGTTTTCTTTTCACAAGTTCCAACACAGCAGTTTGCAAAATCACTTGATGGTTTCTTTGTTCCTTTGCAAACAAGGTCTGAACCACAAGGATTTCCACCATAACCATTACATGTTTTTAAGCAGTTTCCTCCTTCACAGCATCTTATGACATCTAATGTTTCTTTCATTGTTCCACCATAACATGCTTCTCCTTCTTCACAAGATGCGCCTGTACATGATTGAGAAATACATCTTCCTCCTTGAATACAACATGTTGCTTGATTGTTTGTATCAGAAGCTATTACTAATGTGCCATCTTTACATCCTTCTCCAGAAGCACATCTTGTGCCTCCTTGTTGTGCACAGGTCAATTGTCCTGCAACACAGAAACCTAAACGGCAACAATTTGGTTCAATTGCTGAAAGCCAATTGTCTTGACATGAACTTGTTGATGGATTACAGATTGTTCCATAAAGAGAAGCGCAGGATTGTCTTTGTCCATTCCCAGAAGAACAGTTGCCTTTACAGCAATAAGCACTATCTGCTGATGTAATGAATGGGATAATTGCTCCTGTTAAATTGTTTATGCAATCTGAACTAGATGAACAAATCTGTCCATGAATTTCTGAAACACAAAGAGAAATTCCTATCTGTTTACAACAAATTGTTCCTGCTTCACAATTGTAAGATGTTTGAGTCTCATTTGAATAACATGTTGGTTTGCAACTTCCAGATCTTGAAGTACACTCATAATTGCTTGTTGTTAAATTGCAACACTCACTACCATCATTACAGAACATTATGCGAGAACCTCCAGCGGTAGTACAATTTGCTACACAACTAAAACCTAAACCTGCTGAAAGGCAAGGGTCTGTTGGTGGTTGTTGAGAAGAGGAGGATGTTCCTAGAAGAATTAATGAGGTATCTTCTATCTGGTCATTCGGTTCTGAAGTGCAGGACCAGTAACGATAACTTCCTTCTGTTTTTTGTTCTAGATTTGAGAATAATCTATTTTCCATCTTTGTTGTGTTCGTGCCTGGTTCTTTTGCAGCCCCGGTTATTCTAGAAAGCCCGTTGTTGTAATACTTGCAATGTGTTGAACCTGGAACAATTATCAATCCCGTACTATCTTGTAAAGCAGAGATATCTTCTGCATAATTTTCTTGTTGTGTTATTGCATAAAGAAATGCAGAAGGCATTAATGCTTGATTTTCTTCTTCTAGCATAACTAAGTATGGAATAAAGGATTTAGCTTTCTCTTGTTGATTTGTTCTATAGAATGAATACGCTGCCCATAGAGTAGATTCATAATTACACTGCCCATCTTTCCCAGCGCATCTACTAGAAAGAGTCATGTTAAATGGATCTCCTATTTTGTATGGAATAATCAAATCACTTGTAATATAATATTTTGATCCTTTCATGAAAAAGAAATTTGCGTTTACGTCTTCATCACAACTTAATTCAAATGTTTGGTTTAAACAACTAGAAATATTTTTTAATCCTAACCAGTATGGAGTTAATGTTATGTTATAAAAACAACTTTTCATATTATCGGTCATACTTTCGATTATCCCTTGGGAATTAATCATAAACTCCCCTTCTGATTCACCTTCCATGCTGTCATACCTAATCAAACAGTTCACTGCGTTTGTTGAAGAAGAAATTTGTAAACGCCAATCAACACCATTGTAGGCTGATGTATGATTAATGATCCATTCATCAATAGAATCCATGTTATCTGCATATCCTGTTTCATACAATACCATCTTGGCTCTTGCTGTTTCTAAAACATTGCAAACACCTTCTGACGGACCTGGCCAACAGGTGCTGTTATAACTTTTAGCATTTAAGTTAAATACTGAGGCATTTACCTGTCTTGAGGTTAATTTTTCTTCTAATGCTTCTAAACAAAATATGTGGGCGTCTAGACCAATACTAGCCCATTTTCCCACGCACCTATTTTTTAAAAAGTTATATGATCTATCTAGTTGAGATTGTTCTA
This sequence comes from Candidatus Pacearchaeota archaeon, assembly GCA_026395795.1. GTDB lineage: Archaea > Nanobdellota > Nanobdellia > Pacearchaeales > UBA284 > JAPLYB01. The sequence continues at coordinate 31,256 of JAPLYB010000040.1, read as the reverse complement.
CTGCTATCACATCATTAAATAGTAATACAATAGTAAATATAGTAAAAACCGTTATTAGAAAGGTCAATCTTAATTTCTGGATCCTCTTTTCCATGTTTTCTTTATGTAAGATGTATTTAAAAATCTTTTTGAGAACTTATCCTCAAAATCTGTGTTCAATAACTTTTTTAAATACCAAAATTATAGATTATATGAAGTATCTTTCAATTAAAATGTACAAAAGAGGCAATAAGAAAGGACAAGTAACCCTGTTTATTATTATTGGAATAGTTATAGTTGCTGTTGTGCTTCTTGCCATCTTTCTCGTTCCAAGAATAAGCAGACCAACAACTCCACAAACGTCTACATTAAATCCAGGGGCTTATATTTCTAGTTGTGTCACAGACGAGGTATTGCCTATTTTAAGTAAACTTTCTAAACAAGGGGGATATCTTGACCCATCGCCTTATTACACATGGTATGGGAATAATCTTCAATTTCTTTGTTACAGCGAAAATGAAACCGATGATTGTGTTAATCAGAAACCAATGTTAAAAGAAGACATTGAAAATCAATTGTTGGTCAAGGTTGATTCCATTACAAGGTCTTGTATTAATTCTTTTAAATTACAAACTGAAAACAAAGGAGATATTGTTACTACATGCGGAACGTTGTTGTTGGGTGTTGCGCTTAAGCCAGAAAGTGTTACAATTGATATTACTTGTCCAATAAAGATTGTTACTAAAGAAGATGAAAACTTAAATTTTAACGACTTTGATATTTCAATTGATTCTAACCTTTATGGACAGGTTATGCTCGCTAAAGACGTGGTGAACGAAGAAATTGTTGGAAACGGAGTTAATTTTGCAATACAGTACGCGAGTACTCATGATGATATCTTACTAAATTCTCGAACACCAACTTTAGGAATCAGAGTGTACAATATAACTTATATCAATGATCCAAGTGATAACGAATTTTTATTTGCTATTAAAAATCCAAAATATGTTTAAAATGAAATCCAACTTATCAAACAAAAAAAAGAGTTTAGGAAAATTGATATTTGCAGTATCATTACTTTTTATCTTTTCATTTTTGCTCTCTGGGTCGCGCAGCAGCGCGACACCGTATGGGTGTTGTGAGAACCTTAGTGGAGCTATCTGTATCGAGAGTTTAGAGAGTGCGTGTGTTCCAGGGCCATTCAGTCCAACTTCTTGTGATAATATTGCTAATTGTAAAAAGGGATGCTGCGTAACAGATGATGGATGTTCTTATAATACTCCCAAGAAATTATGCAATGGAGAATTTTTAAATGATGCAATGTGCACTGCAACCAACTGTCAAAAGGTTTGTTGTATTTATCCTGGATTGAATAACGGATGGGATATAACTTCTAAGATTGGATGTGAAAAAGGAGCAGAATCGCACGGATTTATCCCAGAAATATTTTATACAAGTGATCCAGATGTTTGTCAAGATTTTTTTAATTCGGGTGAGAAAGGATGCTGTGTAATTGATCGTGAAGACAAATGTTCATACACAACAAGAGAATCTTGTAATAGCAACGATGGACAATTCCATTTGGGCAAATTTTGTTCGAATGTGACAGAAGGCGGATGTTCATCAAAATGTTCAGAGCATTTTAGAAAAGGATGCGGAGATAATTCCAGCAAGGTTTATTGGTTTGATTCTTGCGGAAATCAAGAAGATGAGTACATGCAATGCAGTGATGGTTATGCTTGCAGCCAGAAAGGGAATGATGCATCTTGCAAATTTGCTAGTTGTTTGTATGATGATAGCAGAAATAGTGGAAAACAAATTCAATATAACCTTAGTGACTCCTGGTGTGGATATGATTATAATATCTCTAAAGTCCTTTATGAAGAAGAAAAACCAGGAGTTGGATGGAGTGATTTCTCTTATGTTTGTGGGCCAAATAATATTGTTGAAATATTCCCTTTAAAATCAGATGGAAGCACGATGTGTGTGATGGATGGGAAGAGAGCTACAGAAATACCCAATATTATTACAGAAGACTGCACTAAACTAACTGACAAACTAAGTTGTACTACAAATCCTCTTTGCATGTGGATTGACAACTTTACTGAGTTTAGAGTTTTACAAGCAGAAAAAGATTTTTTATATCCTTCTTATGATAAAAATGCTGAATGGAATTGGCTTACAGATATAAGGGGATTCGCGAACAATGTTTGTTTGCCTAGATTTCCCTTGAATTCTGAAGATGGATCGGGTCAAGACTGTTCTGTTGGAACAATTGAATATGGAAGTGCTGTAAAGGACCGATTAGCTACTTATTCTGAAACAGGATGGGGTTGGGATGCTTGGCATTGTCTTGAAGGAGAACACTCACGATGCTATCTTGGTGGTTCCATGTGGACTTCAAGTGTGGAAAGTGAATTAACTTATAGTTATCGTTTTGGTGCTGAAGCCCCGCTTATTTGGGGATTGAATTCTGATCCAGATTCTATATCCTCAATATTCTTTGAAGGAAACTCCCATATAACCTCTAATTCAGATACAGGGTGCGAACCAGCAGATAATTCTAAAGGAAGTGCAAATAATCCAGGTTGTATAAATTCATTAGATAGAGAGGCTATATGGAGCACTGCAATGGCTAAAAGATGCAGACAACTTGGAAGTTGCGGTGCTTATGATACTTGGGCTGGGACAAGAAGCTCTGTTGGTGCAAGATTAAAAAAAGATCAAAGAGAAACAGCTGGTTCTGGATTTCCTGGGAAGTTGATTGGTGTTGAATTTTTTAATGATCCAGAGCTCAATAGTCCATATATTAATGCACATGACCCTAATGCAGGCACAGCAGCCAGGGTTTCTTTATATTCATTCTATTGTGATTCTTGGGTTAGACCAGCGGGAGGAGCAGATTGTCATTTATGTAATGAAGATCCTTTTAGACCATGTAACCAACCTAGATGTGAAGCACTTGGGCAGGGTTGTGTATTTGACGAGATCGCTGAATGCACCTATGGAACTGTTAATGATCCAATTCCACCATATGTTATTGAATGTACTAAAGATATCATTGATGGACAAGGGAATGTAAGGATTAGAGACCTTCCTTGTGAAGATGGAGTAGATGTAGAAAACTTTGAAAGAATTGTAATAAATCTAACAATGAGTGAAGACGCACAATGCGCTTACACAGATGATGGAACATCTCCTGATTTAACTGATCCTCAATATTGGTTGGCAGATAATCGATACACAAAAGAACACATAAAAACATTAAGTTACGCTCCAATAGAGAATGATGTTCACGAAGTTCTGACTTATTCTTGTCAAGATAAGGCTATACCTACTAATCGAATGCAACCAGATCAAGAAATTCGTTTTACTATCAAGAAATTCGAAATGGGAAGCAATAGATTCCCTCCTTTCTTAAATGCGACCTCTCCTGATAATGCGTCCTATTTATCAATGGGAATCGGAGAAAGCAATTTGACATTCTATGTTTACTTAGATGAAAATGCAACATGCAGATGGTCTGCTCCTGGTGATCTGCCTTATGAATCCATGACTAATGAATTTATTGTTAATGAAACCACTGGCGGACCAGATGAAGTTTTGTATTATGGTTATACAAACTTGACATTGAAAGGAGAGATGGCCAATATATTCTATCTAAAATGCAATGATAGTGCTGGGAATGTGAATCCTGTGTCTTATGTTATAATATTTTATCCTTCAACCTTGCTCATAGATTCTGTTGAACCTGTAAGCGGGTTGACAATCGAAGCTTGTGCAGACAATGTGAATGATAACATAACAGTCAATGTTACAACAAGCGGGGGAAGTGACGAAGGGGCTGCTACATGTTATTGGAAGAGTGATTTAAGCACTAGATGGAAAGAATTTGATGAAACAGGCTCGAATACACACTTAACTAAAGTTCAAGTTTCTGTTGGAGAAAATCATGTCAATGTCTCATGCGAAGATTCAACAGGCAGCAAAGTGTGGAATAGCACCGCATTCAATGTAAAAGAGGATAATTCTGCCCCAGAAATAATCAGATTCTATCAACAGGGCGGTGAACTTGTTATTAAAACAAATGGTAATGCATTATGTTCTTTTAATAAGAATACAAACTCATGCAAATTCAATGCTACTGATATTCGCAGAGCAGAACCTTTTGGAACGTCAGATGGATTAGAACATGTAACTTCATGGAGAGACAAGCCATGGTATGTTAAGTGTTATGATACTTGTGGAAATGGAGCAGCTCCTGATGACGATTGTACAGTTATTGTTCCACAAAACCTTGGTTAAATATAGACTCTTAGCTGATTTTTATTTTGATAGTTTTATGATAATATGCCTTTTAAACTATAAAATTTAAAAAGCCGAAAAACATGGATTATTATGCGAAGCAAAAGAGGTCAGGCGACTTTATTTATTATTATTGCAATTGCAGTAATTGCGATTGTTATTTTGGCTATAATCTTTATTCCAAAATTGACAAACCAAAATATTTCTGCTGTTGATTCACTTATTCCAGACGCTTATGTTTCCAGTTGTGTAAAAGATGTTCTAGAACCTTTTGTTGAAAAGATATCTAATCAAAGCGGTTATCTTGAACAAAGCAATTGTATTTTTTATCAGGGTGTGTGCAGAAGATATCTTTGTTATACTTCTCAGTATTATGCAGCTTGTGTTAATCAAGAACCAATGTTGAAAGAGAAGATAGAGAGTGTTATAAAAGGAGAATTACAAAGAACGAATACTGTCACAAGATGTGTCCATGGTTTTGTTGAAAATGCAAGAAATAAAGGATATGATATAAACTCCTGTGACGCATCTAATTTTTCTGTTGAGCTGATTCAAGGAAAAATCTCTATTCCTATTGATTGTAAGATAACGATGGTAAAAGGTGAAGAAAAGAAAACTTTTGAAAAAGTTAATTCTGCTTTGGACTGGCCGCTTTATGATTTTGTGATGTTGAGCCAGGAAATTATTGATGAAGAACTTAATAAAAAAGATTTTGATCCATTGTCTTATATGTTAGGACATTATTGGGTTGATATTGAGAAGTTTAGGACGAGTGATGACACAAAGATATTTACTTTGAAAGAAAGAGAAAATCCATCACATGTTTTTGTGTTTGCTGTTAGAGGAGGGGTGATACCTCCAGGAATAATGTAAAACTTAAAAAAATTAAAAATGAATATTAGAAAGAATAAAACAGGAATAAGCAAGTCAGAAGCATTTATCGCAATGTTTATGACTGTGCTTGTCGTAACAATGCCTGTTGTTTTTACAGCAATACAACCAGAAATAATTAATGGAGAGATAAAACAGAATAGTTCTGTTGACTTTATATCTTCTACATTGAAAGATGTTGTTTCATTCTTTAATCCCTTTAATCTGATTCCAAGTGTTTCTGCTGATAGCGACTTTGGATGCTGTCCAACAACAAAAACAGGAGCAAGATATCAACCAACTATGTTAGACGAATGCAATGTTACTGAATGCGAGAATCCTGGACAAATTAGTCCTCCTTGCTGGCAGAGAAATCAATCGTGTTCTTTAGGATGTTGCATCAATACTCAAGGATTATGCATACAAAATACTTTTCAAGAAGGATGCGCAACAGGAAGTTTTATTCCAAATGACGCTACTTGCACTTCTATATCATTATGCGGTAAGGCTTGTTGCATAAAGGGAATGCAATCATTTATGGCTACCAACTTCACTTGTTTTTTAAAAGGTGGTGTGTGGGATCAAGGCACAACAAATGAACTTGATTGTTTGAGTATTATGGAAAAGGAAAGATTAGGATGTTGTAAAAGCTTTGCTGGTTGTGAGTATATAACAAGACAGGAATGTAAAGAGTCTAGGCTAGGAACTTTTTTTGCAGATAAAAAGTGTTATGACAATGTTCCTCAATGTGATTGTACCAAACTTCCAAGAGAAAAAGGAAAATGCATCGATGGATTTCCAGATAAGTATTTTGTAGATACCTGCAATAATATTTATATTGATGAAGAGCCAGCACAAAGATGTGGTGGCTTTTGTGATATTTCAACGAATAAATGTGAGACTGGAGTTTGTAATACAACTTATAAAAACCTGGAAGTTGGGGGGGAGATTATTTTTCCACCAGACGAAACTGATGAAGAAACAGCACAAAATGGAGAAGCATGGTGTGTTTATGATACACGGTGGAATATAGAGAATGGGACCGCCCCTATGGGCTCGAGAGATTGGAGACACTATTGTTTGTATGGAAAGGATTATGTTGAACCTTGTGCAGATTACAGACAACAAGTTTGTATGGGTAATTCTGATGGATCTGGACAATTAGGTTATTCTGTTTGTGTTGATAATTCTTGGGCATCATGCAGCAACATATCTACTAAAGAGGATTGCAACTCTAATACTTTTTGTTATTGGTGGGATGAAGTCAGAGATTATAAAGACAGTAAAGGAAACCTTTTCTTGAATGTTACAACCAGTCTCTCTGAAATAAATAACTGGGTCGTATTCGGAACAACAAAAGAAGGGATGCCAATCAAGCCGATTTGTTTGCCGAGGTATCCTCCTGGACTAGATGAAGGAACAAATGGTTTTGACAATAAAGAAGAGATTTGCGGGAATCTGGGGAGTTATATTTGTCAATATAAACAATCTTTTTGGGGAGCAGATACATTTAATTCAGAATGCTTAAGTGATGAATTTTATACTTATATGGCTCATAGATGTAAATCTTTAGGGGATTGTGGAACATGGTTTAATTATAATAAAAAGAATACTTCTGGATTTAGTGTTATAGAATTTGATAAAAAACCTGATGAAAATTCAACAAATCAAACAAGAGGGAAAAAAGATTTAGGATTGCCAGAAGCGTATGGAAAGTATTTAGGGTATGTAGAATCTAGTTGGAATGAACCATCTATAAAAGAAGCCACTGGCTGGGGAAAATTTGGACGATATGTTGGGTGGTTTGCTACAACAATGGGTGCGTCTTTTGCGGGATATCTTGCTCTTACAGCTGTCTTAGCAGGAGCGACTAAGTTATCACACGTTGGAAAAATATTATTTTCACCAGCGGCTGTTGCAAGCACGGCAGGTACTACATTTCAACAGGGTGCTGTAATAGGGGCCGGAACTGCATTAACTGTTGGTTCAACGATTGCTAGTGGTTCATTAGCTACTGGAACACAGATAATTTCTGGAACTGTCAAGCAAGGAGTTGTTATGTTTAATAATCAGCTTTTTGAGGCTGCTGCAAATAATCCCCTTGTCATAAAACAGCTCGCTACAGGGGGCTTTGAAATTGCTGGAGGGAATGTTGGTAGTGTTGGTATGCAAACTGCTGGTATCGTTACTGTAAACAGTCCGTATGCTGTAGTTAACGAAGCTGTTGTAGGCATTAATGCAAAAGTTGCTGGTGAAGGAGCGGCGACAATTGCAACTAAGGCAACTGCAGTTGGAATGTCAAAGGCAGCTCAACTTGCTGGAATAGTCATGGGTTCTCTTATGGTTGCTGCAGGAATAGTCATGATTATCTTAGCTTTTACTGGCAATAGGGGACCTGGATTTGAACAAGGGTCATTGATTGCTTCTGGAATGAGTATGATTGCTTCGGGAGGCTACACAATCATAATGTTTGCCGCGGGTGCTGCGCCTGTTTTTTGGGTTGTGCTGGGAATTACTGTTTTAGTTACTGCTATTACTGCATTAATTTATTATGCTTCATATGATGAGAAATATTACGAAGTGCAATGTAATCCTTCACTTCCTCCTGCAGGAAATGAGGATTGTGAATTATGCAATAATGATGCGAACAGGCCATGTTCAAAATACAGATGCGAAAGTTTAGGGCAGGCATGTATGTTTGTTGATAGTGTAAATGTAAGCGGAACAAGTTATTCTGTTGCAGATGGCAGGTGTGTTGCTCAACAAAATACTGGAAAAGCACCTTGGATAACTATAGTTGAAGCAAGAAATGTGCAGAATAATGAAGTAGTATATCTTAACTCAAGTCTCGGAACAACACCAACAACAATTCTTATTGATATGTCAAATGGAACTGGAAAAGGAATTCCAGATTATACTCAATTGATGATAAAAATCAATTTGAGTGAAGATGCTGTTTGTAAATGGGATATTCAGTTGACTGCAAATTTCAGTGATATGGACTTTCCATATGAAAGCACGGTTTTGAGAAAAGAACTTCGACAACAGTTTCCAATTCATCAATCAATACCATATGTTTATGTGAGATGTGCAAATGCTTATGGAAACACAAACATTGCAGCTTACACATTTATCTTTAATGTTACTGCTGGTCCTGATTTAACTCCACCAGTTGTCACAGCTACTGATAGAGAGTATTATAATAAATTTGCATTTAATGTGACTCAAGTCCCATTGACGATATATGTTAATGAGAACTCAAGCTGCAGATGGGCTAAAGAAGATCAGGAATATGGAATAATGAATAATGTTACTCAATGTCAATCAAACTTGACATTGGGCGGATGGAAATGTCAAACAAATCTAACAGAGCTGATCTCTGAACCAAGTGGAATTGTCAATCCGATTTATATCAGATGCAATGATACAGCTGGAAATGAAATGCAGCAAAGTTATTTATTAAAACTTTTTGCATCACCAGAATTAAAAATATCCAGCATTAATCCAGAAAATGGCACACAGATATCTGGATGCAATGTATCTGCAACAGTTCCTTTAATGGTTTCTACTTCAGATGGCTCTGATAGTGGAAATGCGACATGTTATTGGTCAACTAAAGGGTTTAATGAAGGAATGAAGAAGTTTTCAATCACATATGCAAACACTCATTCAACAAATGCGGTTATAGAAGATATCCCAGTTCGAGGCACTGTAACAATCTACATCAAATGTGTCGATACTGCTTTTAATAATGCTTTAGCACAGATTAACTTAGATGTTTATGAAGATCATGATACCCCTGAGATAATCAGACTTTACAAAGAAGGGAACGACCTTGTTCTGAAAACAAATGAAGAAGCAATCTGTTCATATCATTATTCGTTTGGAAAAAAGATAAACACTTGTATTTTTGCTGCAAACAAAACACTTGAGTCAGAAAAATTTGAAACAACTGGAAGTTTTGAACATAGAACTAGTTGGGATGATAAGCCATGGTATGTTAAGTGTTATGATACCTGCGGAAATGGTGTTGGAAAAGAAACAGACTGCACTGTGATCATTCCAAAAGGCTTAGATTAGGTGTACATTTTAAATAGGTCTTTATTATAATATATCAATAAAAAAGATGGTACAAACAAAAAAAAGAAATATTTTCGAATTGATTGGTGAAGGTTTTAAAGGAGTATTTGCAAATCCAAGAGTTATACTTCCAGCCCTATTTTCTTTGATTTTATCTTTGATACTTGTTCTTTTGGGAATATTTGTTTTTTTAAAGATTCTTGGAGTACCATTCACTCAATTGTTTTCAGAAACAATTGATACTGCAACTTCTACTCAAATTGTGAATGATATGTTAGCTAATCTAGAAACTCCTGGAACCATTGTCCTTTTGATTGTAATGGCTGTGTTATTCCTCTTAGTATTCTTGATTGTAACATCCTACTTCAATGGAGGAATAATTGGGATGATGAAGGAATTTTATGAAAAGAATAAAAAAACAGGATTAAGCGAGATGAATAAATATGGAATGAAATTCTTGGGAAGGATCTTTTTGTTTAATATCTTGTTTAATATAATCTTCTTTATTTTGGCTGTTATCCTATCTTTGCCTTCAGTTGCTATTGATCCAATCCTTAAGACCGCATTATCTATCTATTCTATTTTTGAGGTGATAATCCTCTTTATCTTTTATCTTTTCTTCTCTTTAACATCATATTCTATGATTTTAGAAGACTCTAATGTATGGAAAGCAATGAAACGAAGCTTTTCTATTGTCGGGCATAATTTCTTCTCAATGTTATTCTTGATGCTTCTTTTTTTAATCATGAGTGTGCTGGTTTTGTTTATTCCTTATGTTGGATGGATTATAAGCGCAATCTTGATAACTATTGCAATGACTATCACATTTTTGTTGTTTGCTAAAGAAAGAAAACAGTGAGTTAATTTTGCTACTGAATTGTAATATTTTTTGTGATGTTGTCGAGGGCAAATATTCTTTAAATCTTCTTTATGAAATAGCAAGGTTTAAATATTGCTACACTTTTAATAAAAATTAAAATGGGTATGTGTTAAGAAAAAATGGCTAATAATTTTGTGAGTTTTTTCAAAAGATTTTTCGAAGATGTTTTTAAAACCAAGAAAAATGTAAAGATTGGTTTTTATGGACCCCCAAACTCTGGAAAAACAACACTTGCAAACAAGATATGTTTAGATTGGATTGGAGAGGAACTCGGTTCAGCTTCTAAGGTTCCTCATGAAACAAGGAATGTTCAATTTAAAGAAAAAGTCAATATCAAACATAATGGAAAACAAGCCACATTCAAGTTAATTGACACTCCTGGAATTGCAACTAGAATTGATTATGAAGACTTCTTAGCATACGGTTTAAATTCAAAGGAAGCTAAACAAAGAGCTAAGGAAGCCACAAAAGGGGTTATAGATGCAATTAAATGGTTAGATGATGTTGATGCTGTTGTTATTGTGCTTGATTCAACTAAAAATCCTTACACTCAAGTTAATGTTACAATAATCGGAAACCTAGTGGCTAGAAAGATTCCAGTGCTTATTGCAGCTAATAAAATTGATTTAAGAGGAGCTGATACAAAAAAAATAGAAGCAGCATTCCCAGAGTATGGGGTAGTTGGAATATCAGCAAAACAAGGAAAGAACATAGACGAGTTTTATGACTCGTTATTTAATTTAATTAAAAAAGTTTAAAATAAGAGGTAAAATAAAATGAAAGACGTAACAATTCAGTTTATTCCATTTGGAGAACTCGCGTATTTAAGCAGTTATAAAAGAGTTAAGAAGTTAATTGAAATGGCTGAGGAGAATAAAATCATTCTTATTCAAGGAAAACTTGAGCCACAAGAAGAAGCTGATTTGATTGAAGAGACAATGAGAAAGATTGGAAGGTCTTCCAAATTTAAAGGCATAGAGCTCACCAGTTTTGTGCCTCAGACAAAGAACCTGACTATTTTTCAGGGTCTTAGAGAAAAAATGGCTAATGCCCTTGTAGGGAATAGGGATTCTTTAACAATTATCGGACCTGCAACAGTTGTTCGTGAGATTAAGAAAGATCCAACAAAGATTGAATTGTATCTAAGGAAGTAAGAAAGTAAAATCTTGATAAACAGTTTATATACAATGAAAAATTATTTTTTATTATTGATTATTGGACTAACCTTGGTTTGTTCCTTTTTTATTTTTGGATGTGAAACTAATAAAAGCCATTTGCCAAATGACATTGTGATAACACTTTATTCTGATATGATTAGTTCTGGAGCATCAAGGGAAGTTAATGCAAGAATTCTCTTTGAAGACGGAATATTAGGTTATGGTTATGCTGATTACACAAGCGATGACACTCTTGGAGTTCATAGCTTTTACGAATGCGTTGCTGAAAGATATGATATCAATGGAAGCAAAGGCACAAGGTGGATAAATGCAACAGTTAGTGGAGATGAGGTGAGGATAGACGGGAGCCAATGTGACGAAAGATTAAAATTTATTCCAAGAAACGCAGGAGACACTTCTTATGCAGATTATCCTCCTTTTACAATAAAGGAATATCAAGGATTAATTGATGATGGCACTCTGGTGTTAAGGACTAATAAGACTTCTTGTCATGATAGGATTTGTTATGAAACAGAACCCCTCAGAGAAATATCTTAAATAATTTTAGAATTTAAGTTCTTTAAATGAGTGCAAATCAATGTTGTATTTTTTATAGATGTCTTTTATGCTTAAATTTCCAACATCTTTTCCTTCTAATCCCAAAAGCCCGAGACCCTCAATAACTTTTTCTTCACTTGAAGATTCAATTTCAAGATGAGAAGGAATTTTTGGCCAAGTATCAATACAAAATTCAATATCTTTTAATTTGAAGAAATGCCTCTTGTTTTCTTGATAATAACTGTCTTTGAAATTTAATTTTGAGAGAATCTCTGCGGTTTTATCAAAATCTTCTACTTTAATTTCTATTTCTTCTGTTTCTGAAATTCCTTGACCTGTTTTACATTTGTATGCTATCGTTATCTTCTTTCCATCATCTCTTAATCTAATCCATTCGTTCTTTTCATCACTAATGTTAAAAACCCAACGTTTTATCAGGACTTCTGGCTCTTCTTCTGCTCCCAAGTCTCTGAGTTTCTTTTTTATCTCTTCAACATTCACATCAAGAACATGTGCTTCAAATTCTTTTGACATTTTTTTATTATGTTTAATAAAGTCTAGTCTTAAACAAATTCTTCAAAATAATCCCCGGATTCAATCTCGTAATCTCGTTTTCCGGCACGTAAGTCTCTAAGGTATACTCTAACTTTCTTTCCAAACGGTCCTTTTCCAAAATTTCCCATTTGTTTTAATAACCCCTCTACTTCAGTTGCAGATTCTGCAGCAGCTGCTCTGTCTCCATCCTGAACACGGACGTAACCCATGGATATTGCTGCGGCAATTAATCCGATGTTTACTTTTGTTCTTCCGCTTAATTGATTATAATCCTTTACTGCCTTTATGGCATCATCTATTGTTGGAGATACAATGGTTTGTGTGTTTTTGTTGCCCATGAACCAACGAAAAACAACACCTTTAAATATATTACTGTAATTCATCGTATATGGTTGACTTGAAAAAGAAATATGGTGAAAAAATACTTGCATATGCTTTGAAAAATGCAATTGAGCACGAGGGCAAGGCCCAAATTGGAGCGGTTTTAAGCCCTTTGTTTCATGAGGGTTTAGAAAAAGCCCAGGTTAAAGAGATAATGCCTTTTATTCAGGAAACTCTGAAAAAAGTTAATTCCATGAAAATTGAAGAGCAGCAAAAACAATTTGCTAAAGAATCTGATGAGGTTTCTCATAGAGATGTCAGAGAAGAGGGCGAGCTTCCAGAACTTCCTGATACTGAGAAAGGGGACAAAAAAGAAGCTAAGAAAGGAAAAGTTGTTATGAGAATTGCACCATATCCCTCTGGACCCTTGCATATTGGAAACGCGAGACAGTTGTTGTTGAATGATGAGTATGTTAAGAGATATGATGGAAAACTTTTGTTAATCATAGATGATACAATAGGAAGTGAAGAAAAACAAATCATTCTTGAAGCATATGGCATGATTGAAGAAGGAGCTAAATGGTTAGGAGTCAAGTATAACAAACCTGTAATTCATAAATCAGACAGGCTTGAATTATATTACAAATATGCTGAAGAAATTATTAAGAAAGGACAAGCATATGTCTGCTATTGTTCTGCTGATGAATTAAGAGAGAATAGGAAAAATGAGAAAGAATGTGAACATAGGAAACAAACTCCTGCGCAAGCAATGAAAGAATGGAAGAAAATGTTTGAAATGAAAGAGGGAAAAGCTACATTAAGAATCAAAACTTCAATGTCCTCTCCAAATCCAGCTTTTAGAGACCGCGTATTGTTCAGAATTTCAGAAAGAGAACATCCAAAAGTCAAGAAGAAATATAAAGTTTGGCCATTGCTTGAGTTTTCTTGGGCAATTGATGATCATGTTCTTGAAATGACTCATGTTTTAAGAGGAAAAGAATTAATGATTGAAACAGATATGGAAAAACATATCATGGACATCTTTGGCTGGAAACACCCTGTTTTTATTCACACTGGACTATTACAATTTGAAGGTGTAAAACTTTCAAAAAGCAAAGGACAGAAAGAGATCGCATCTGGAAATTACTTTGGCTGGAATGATCCAAGGTTATGGAGTCTACAAAGTTTAGAAAAGCGAGGGATTCTGCCTGAAACAATCAGAAAATTTATCATAAGTCTTGGAATAAACCAGAATGAAATTACTGTCCCGATTGATATTTTATATTCGGAAAATCGAAAATTAATAAGAGAAAACTCAGTTAAAGCATCATTTGAAAAATCAGATAGGGGGAAACTCGCCGTTTTAATGCCAGATGCAACAACAGTCAAAGGAAATTCTGATATTGATATAAAAAAGTTGAAAGATGGAAAAATCATCTACTTTGTTGGATTGGGTTATTGCAGATACAACAAAGATGAAAAAGTCAAATTCTGGTTTGCACATGCTTAGCGATTTTATGCTAGACTAATATGATTAATAACTTAAATTATAAGGCACGCCTTGAGCGTTTACACGAATCCTTACTTTTGGATTGAAAAATCTGAGATATTGCCCTTGAATTGGGTGATCTATTGGTGTTACTATTATTTCATGTTCCCCTTCTTTACAGTCCATATAACCAGACACTTCAAGGTTTGTAGGATATTCCCCCAAATGAATTGCTCTTAAGTATTGTGAATCACTGCTTAGTTTTATGATTAGAGCTGATTGTTTACCTTCTGTATTAACCCATGCTGAATCTGGTTTACCATCATTGTCAACATCACGAGGAATGTGAGATTTGCACCCTGTAACCAACAACGCAGTTGAGAGCAGGACCGTTACAAGTAAACTTTGTTTTCTCATTTTAGATTTTATTTTTTATTAAAGATGTATTCATATTGAATTAAATTAGTTGGGAATTCATTCAAAGTAGGTTTATAAACGTTTCTGAAAATCTTGTTTTTCTTCCCAAAACATTTTTATAATCTCTTATTTCTAAGAAAAAAAGCTTATAAACACCGATATACTTCATTAATCATTATGGCAATAACACAAGTAGCTAACAAGGAAGTTAAAATCAATCTTTTAGATCTCCCTTTAGAAAGATTTTATGTTAAAATAAATGAAGATTTATCAAATAAAATTTTGTTAAGACTAAAAAAGAAGATTGGTTCTCTATCGACGGTCTATAAAAAAATAGGAATAAACTCGCTTCTTTATTATTCTTGGATAAATAAAAAAGAATATCCCCTTTCGGTTTTGGTTAAACTATTCGAACTAGTTGATTTAAAAAAAGAAGAAATTCAAGATAATTTAATATGCCTCCGCTCAGGTTACTATCCTCCAAGAAGATGTGCGGGGGGGAATTTAAGCCAACCAATCAATCCGAAATTTCCGATTGAATTAAGCAAAGAATTAGCAAGAATATTGGCTCATTTTTTTGGTGATGGTTGTGTGAGCATAGATAAGCACGGATATATTACGGCAGCCTATTATAATCAAAATAAAGAGCTCCGAGATCAATTCAAAATGGATATAAACTCTGTTTTTAGATTTAATAATTTTGTTGAGAAAATAAATAAACAAACTGAATATATTCCAATTCCTACTCCTATTGCAGTAATACTCTTACAAATCGTAAAAGATTTTAGATCAAACAAATCAGAAGTTCCAACATTTATAAAAAATTCAGAAAAAGGCATTAAGAAGGAGTTTTTAAGTTCTTTTTTTGATGATGAGGCTTATGTCAGATTTTGTCCACCAAGTAGGTACATAGAAATTGCTACTAACAATAAATTTTTTTTAGAGGAGTTGAGAATCTTGCTTAAGGAGTTTGATATTGATACAAAAGATGTAACTCATAAGACCATAAGAGGATTTGATATATACACTTTTTATATCAGACATTATGAAAACCTAAAAAAGTTCTGCGAGAAAATTAATTTTTATCATCCTAAAAAGAAGGATAAATTAAAAAAAATAGTCAATAATCCCGGGAGAAAAAGCTACGCGCATGGAGAAACAGAAAAAAGAATTCTTTCTTTAATAAGCGAAGGTCATTCTAGTAAACAAGAAATAAAAGAAAAACTTAAAAGAAAAGAGTCTACAGTTAATTACTGGTTGAACAAGTTAAATGCAAAAGGGAAGATTAAAAAAGGAAGGGAGATGAATGGAAATATGATTTGGAGTTTAAAATAGAAAACATTTTTAACCTCTTACTTCTAAAACAATCATGCCAAAAAAGAAATTGCTCAAGAAAAATGAGATTGAAGTAATTGATAATAAAATAAGTAATGAAACATCTATTGAAAAAACTGAACCAATTTCTGATTCAACAGTTCCTGTAGCAACTTCTAGGAAATACACTCTTATAATCGCAGAAAAACCTGCCGCAGCAGCTAAGCTTGCGTTTTCTCTTGCAGACGGTTCTCCTATTAAGAAAAACATCTATGGTGTTCCTTACTGGGAGCTAGATCATAAGGGCAAGAGTTATGTTATTGCCTCTGCTGTCGGTCATCTTTACGGATTAAAACAGATTGAGACAAGCAAAACATGGCCAATGTTTAATATTGAATGGCAAGAAAAAGAAGGATTCTCAAGAAAATATGTTACAGCTATGAAGATTCTTGTGAAAAATGCAGATGGATACATACTTGCAACTGATTATGATATTGAAGGAGAATTAATTGGATATAATGTCTTGAAATTTATTGCAAAAACAGAGAATGCAAGAAGAATGAAGTTTTCTGCTTTAACAAAATGGGATTTGACAAATAGTTTTGATTCTATGATGGAGCACATTAATTTTGGACAAGCATATGCTGGAGAAACAAGACATTATCTTGACTGGTTCTATGGAATCAATCTCTCAAGAGCTTTAATGCAGGCTGTTCAAGCTGCTGGAGCATTCAAGATTATGAGTATTGGAAGAGTACAAGGGCCTACTCTTGCTCTTCTTGTAAAAAAAGAAAAAGAAATTCAGGCATTCAAACCAACACCTTACTGGCAGGTTTTTCTTTCTGTTGGTGATGGAAAAGCTGTTGAGACAGTTGTTGAAGTTAAATTTCCAGAGAATATAACATCGCAAGAAGAAGCTGATAAATTCTTGAGATTAAATGGAAAGAAAGGACAAGCTGTTACCGAAACTGTTAAAAATCCGTTGAGGCCATTTCCACCGTTTGATCTTACGGCTTTACAAATGGAAAGCTACAAATTCTTTGGATTCAGTCCAGCTCAAACACTTGCAATAGCACAGAAGTTGTATTTACATGGTTTGATTTCGTATCCTAGAACATCTTCTCAAAAACTTCCACCAACAATAGGATATAATAGAATTTTAGACAAACTTGAAAAAGCATTTCCAAAACTTATGAAATACTTGGATGAAGGAAGAAGAAACAGACCTGTTGAAGGATTTAAAAGTGATCCTGCACATCCGGCTATTTTCCCAACAGGAGAACAAGGAAAGATTACTGGAGATGAGAAAAGAATTTATGACTTGATTGTTAAAAGGTTTTTAGCTTGTTTTGCTAAAGATGCTTTGATTGAAGATAGAAAGATCACAGTGACTGTTGGAGAGAAACAATTCTTTGCAAGTGGAAAGAAGATAGTAGAACAAGGATGGCTCAATATTTATCCTTATAAATTGCATGAACAAAATCTTCCTGTTTTAAATGGAGAGGTCATTGTGAAAGAAGCTAGGCTTGAAGAAAAAATGACAGAACCGCCTAGAAGATTCTCAGCTGCCTCTCTTGTTTCTGAACTTGAAAAGAGAAACTTAGGAACAAAAACAACGAGGGCGATGATTGTCGATACCCTATATAAACGAGGATATATAACCGGAACTCAGATTCAAGCAACTGAACTTGGGATTGCAACTGTTGATTCTCTTGAGAAACACTCGCCTTTGATTCTTGATGAAAATCTTACGAGGGGATTTGAAGAAAAAACAGAGAAGATATTAGATGAAAAAACAGAACAGGAAATGAAGAAAGACGAAGAAAATATAATTGAAGAAGCAAAGAACATAATCATTAAAATATCCGAGCAATTTAAAAAAAACGAAGAAGTAATTGGAAAAGAACTTCTTGAGGCAACAAAACATGTTGAGCAACAAAAAAAAGAATCAAGCAAGCTTTATACATGCCCTGTTTGCAAACAAGGAAACCTTATTATGCTAAGAAGCAGAAAAGGCAAGAGATTTGCTGGCTGTGATAAATATCCAGACTGCAAGACAACTTTCCCTCTTCCTCAATTTGGAATGATCAAGGTTTCTGAAAAAAAATGTGAAAAGTGCGGACAGCCGCAGCTTGTTTTGATAAAGAAGTCGCGCCTTCCATGGTATTTCTGTATAAATCCAAATTGTTGGCAAGTCAAAGAAGAAAAGAAGCCTGAAGAAAGTAAAGATGTGAAAAAAGAAGAAAAAGTGAAGAAGCCAGAAAAAGTGAAAAAAATGAAGAAAGAAACTGTAAAGAAGACTGTGGTGAAAGAAAAGAAAACGGCAAAAAAGATATAATTTTATAAAACTGATTTTTTAATTTTTTGTATATCCCTTTATTATTTCTAACAGTTGTTTTCTCCTGCAATAATCTTTAATGATTTTTTGCATGCCGAAAATTGTACATTTTCGTGCACAATAATCTTTAAATATCTAAATGCTAGGGATAATCTGGAGAAACAGGGTTAACCTTGAAAAATGAGTGAACATAGAACAGAAACAAAGACTCCAGAAATATATTGCGTAACTTTTGGCTCTACGAGTGATGAGAACAACATTCTTCCCGGAATAAAACAGTTTACTGATCGATATCCTGAAATTAGAATAGTTGTTCAATATGCTTCTGCGGACAATACTCCTGAAAAAGCAGGTGCAATATTATCGAGACTAAGTCCAAAGGATCATGGATACGAAGGAGTTTTTTTTATAAATGGAGCGGGAATGTCTAATGTTTTAACGGGAGTTTGTAAAGCTCAATACGCAAGATTACAGGACTTAGTAATCGGAGTTCCTATAGCAGATAATAGTTCTGCAGGATTGACTGCTTTTCTTTCAACTGTTGAGAAACCACCTTATAATCCTGTTTTTACAGTCGGATTGAACAACACAGATGCTGCATTAGAAATTGCTTACAGATTTATGCATAGAGCAAGCGTTGAAGAAGCAGAAACAGTGGGCATACCAGAACAAACTAGACGATTTTTACCAGATTTTTGTCTTAAATTAGAAGAAGTTCTTAATGAATTTAATATCCCTTTTTCTTATCGTGATCAATCTGCTCTTGAGTCTGATGGAGGGGTTGTTATCAGCCCACTCAGTCAAGGTGTTTGCCCACTATTAAAAAAGTTTGATAGGGCTATTGCAGGAAGTGGGGGAATTCAAATTGTTTATTCTGTTGATCTTATATATGCAGATGTTTCATTTTATGAAAGAATAATGAGGGAGATGGGTGGGATGAGCTGTACTGGTATGACAACATCTTTATTCCCTGTTAATGCGGCAATTGTAGCTGCACAATTAATCAGAAATAAGCATGCAATTCAATTAATAGAAGAGAAACGACAAACTCGCGTTGAAAAATTGAACCAACATCCTGGATTTGTTATGGTAAATGGAGAAATTGAAAATTAGATTTTAAAATAAGGAAACATAAAAAATGCCAATTGATGAAGCACTATTAACACCAGATATTTTGGATAATACATTAGCTAGAGACACTTTTACAAAAGTTCGCATTGTTCCTGGAACAACCCCAAAGATGGGCAAGGTTAGAACTGTCTACGACATCGGGAAAAAAGAAGGAGATGGTCTGTTATTGATGGTTTCAAGTGATAATCTTTCTACTCATGATGTTGTGCATCCAAGAAGGGTTTATGGCAAGGGAGAAAATCTAGATGCAATATCTTCTCATTTCTTTGAACTTACAAGTGGAATTATTCCAAATCATTATTTGGAAACAATTGGGCCAAATGCCTGGATTGTTCGAAGAGCAGAACCAATTTTAGTGGAAATGGTTTTGCGTGCTTATCTCACAGGATCTGGATGGAAAGCGTATCTCCAAGCAGAAGGTCCAGACAAAGGAGTGAACTTCTGTGGAGTGCCTCTTAGACCAGGATATTGCAAAAATGCGAGACTTGACAGTGTAATAATAACTCCGACTGCAAAGGGGCAAGCGAAAGACTTTCCAATCCCGGAATTTGCCGGATTAAACCCTGAAAAAGATGACCCTCCAATAACTTTAGATATGATAAGAAGGAATTACCAAGCATTTGGATTAAGGAAACCAGAAGACTTGGATGTTATAACAAATGCAGCGAGGAAGTTGTATCAATTGATTAACCGAGAGCTTTTAGCAACAGGAAATTTGCTTGCAGACACAAAATGGGAATTTGGATATCTTCCAGATGGAAGTATTGCTTTGATTGATGAATGCGTCACTCCTGATTCTTCTAGATTTTGGAGTGCTGAAGAGTATAGATATGATCCTAGTAAGAATTTATTTGTTGCTGTTCAGCGTGACAAACAACATTTTAGAGATTACATTGAAATGTTAAAACTTCATTTAGACAAGGATTTACTCAGTAAATATTGGATGCCTGATGAAGTTATAAGAACAGGAGTAAAATTATATGGAGACATGAGAGAAGCGATAACTGGAACACAGATGCTAATAACAACTGATCCTGTCAGAGAGAGAGTAATTGCTGCACTTGATAAAAGAGGGATGTTGAAATAAAATGGGATTAATAGAAGTAGCAAAACATAATCTAGAGACGCATCTTGTTGATAACCCTTGTAGGGGAATTGTTCTTGGAGTAAATGAACAGGGGTTAGGAATGCAAATTGCTTGGATTATGGGAAGAAGTGGGAATAGCAGAAATAGAGTTTACGTTCTTAAAAATGGGATATTAAGAACAGAAGCGGCTGATCCTGGTAAAGTTGAAGATCCGAGATTGATTATTTACAATGTGATGAGATCTGATCACGGATTGTATGTTGTCAGTAACGGAGATCAAACAAACAATGTTTTTGAAGATCCCGCAGTTTCTTATATATTAGATAAGGGACAGTTATTCTTCAATACTCTTAGACAAAGATATTGCGAACCAGATGCGTCAAATTTTACTCCAAGAATTACTGGTTGTCAGCTCGTAGAGGAGATGGGTAAAGATGATATGAACCTAGTTCTCCTTTCTGTGTTGAAAGCAAATCCTTTTGCTAGAGAACATTGGATGAAATCCGAAAGATTGGCAAATGTTGCTGGCGTGACTAGGGAATCTTTTAAAATTGCGTTCCCAGACAAAAAAGATACAGAAAGAAATGATTTGTATCTAAATGAAATTGATGGAAGAGCGGGATTAAACAGACGTGAATTCCCTACGTTATATGATGAATTTGCAAGGCCAGTTGAACCTGGTTTTGGCTATTGCTTAACAACTTATATGCCTGGAGCTGCGACTTTGCCATCATTCTCAGGAGAGCCATTGCTTGTTCCGATGAAAGGGACATTAGAACAAGTTATGCAGACATTCTGGGATTCATTAAAAACATTTTATGGAAATCCACCAGAAGATTGCAGGGTTTCTCTTGCAGGAAGAGAAATTGGAAGAGATGGAACTGTTAGATATGCTAAGCCAATAAATCGATATGAGAAGGTGGCATAAAAATGGTCAACACAGTAATTGTGGGGGCCCAATGGGGAGATGAGGGAAAGGGAGCCCAAGTAGATAAAGAAGCAAGAGACCATAAAGTTGTTGTGAGATTTCAAGGTGGACCAAATGCGGGGCACACTGTTATTGATGATCAGGGAGAAAAATATGTTCTCCATCAGCTTCCTTCGGGAATTCTTACTAAAGGAACAATAAACATTCTAGGGAATAATGTCGTGATTGATCCTACACTTTTACGCCAAGAGATAAGGGATTTGCAACAGAGGGGAATTGAAATAAATCCTGATAATTTAATGATTGGAAATGCTGGCATCATTATGGGCTATAATTTAGCTATAGAAGGGGCAAGAGAAACAGTTGGTGCTACTGGACTAATACAAATCGGAACAACAAAAAAAGCAATTGGACCAACTTATGCAGACAAATGTGAAAGAATCGGTTTGGACATGGCCGATCTTCACTATTTATCAAAGAATGATTTGGAAGAAAAAATTAAAAAAAATCTTGCATTTAAGAATCATGTTCTAAAGTTTTATGGCGCTAATCCAGTTAGTTTGGAATCTGTCATGGACCCATTACTTGCTGAAAGAGATTTTTTAAATTCCTTTTTTTCTGAGGGGGTAAGAGATGCCCTTTTTGCGCATAATGGTGCGATCTTAGCAGAGGGTGCACAAGGTGCCCTATTAGACAAGGATCATGGAACTTACCCAGATGTTACTAGTTCAAATACGATACTCGGGGGATTTTACACCAGCCTTGGTGTTGCACCGGGTGAAAATGGAATTAATTTTGACAGGATTATAGGGATTGTTAAAGCATACACAACAAGAGTTGGATTAGGACCTTTCCCAACTAAATTAACTGGTATGAGTGGTGATGATGGCAAGATTGGCACGAGATTACAAGAAAAGGGAAAAGAATTCGGTGCGACAACAGGAAGAAGAAGAGATTGCGGCTGGCTGGATCTACCTTTGCTTGAGTATGCATTTAAATTAAACGGGATTACTGAATTTGTGTTAACAAAATTAGATGTTTTAAACGGAGAATCTGTTATAAAAGTCGCGGTAAGTCATGAAATTGGTGGAAGAGGAGTAAAATATCCGATGAATATATTAGGTTTGGTGAAACCAGTATATGAAAGGTTTGATGGTTGGAATGAAGATATTTCTTCTGTTAGAAAAATTCATAATCTCCCAGATAATGCTCTAGCTTACTTGAACTTTCTCCAAAATAGACTTGATGTGCCAATAAGTGCAATTAGGGTTGGACCTAGAAGAGATCAGATTGCAACGTGGTAGTAGAATATCGCAATAAATATTAAAAAGATAAAAAGATTGAGGAAAAATGGCTAAAAAGAGTTTAAATCTTGTTGGTAGATTAAAGAAACGAGATGTCCGAAAAAGAAGGGATGCACTAAGATGCATTTCTCCAGACGATGCAAGATATACTTTTGCTACAAATGCCTTGGCGGATTATTTAAGCTATGAGGCTGAAATAAAAACTGCAGCATACATTCAATATGTTCTTTTAGAAACAAGAGCAGAATTCGGAAAAGCAGAAAGGAAACATGTGAGACGAGTAAAAGCCAGCCTAGATAAATTTGATCCATTAAATGCTTTATTGATTGAAGATGAAGTAACTCATCATGATCAAATTGCAGTTATAGATGAAATAGGAAGACATGTCCCCCTTGAAACAAAAGCGCTGTTGCATCCTGGAACAACGTCTTATGATATTGTTGATACTTTAAGAGCGTATTTATTAAAGAAAGCTTGGTTTGAAAAAATAAGAGGAAAGGTATGTGAAGGAATAGAGAAAATATGCCAGCTTTCTGAATTGAGTGAGAAAGAAAATATTCTACAGGTCGGAAGAACACATCTACAAGATACGTCTCCTGTTCCATTTTCAATGACCTTAGCAGGATATGCTAGAAGATTTGCTGAGATGGTAGAATATTGTGATAGATCTTTTAATGATCTTCGTGGAAAAGTTTCTGGAATAGTTGGAACTGGCGCTAGTGTCGATATGGTTATAGGAGAAGGCAAATCATTAAAGTTTGAGAAAGCTGTTCTGAAAAAACTTGGATTAAAACCAGATTATACTGCAACGCAAATAACTGGAAGAGAGAAATTATGCTTAGCTGGAGAAGGAATAACATTATTAGCCAAGGTTTTAGGAAATTTTGCAAATGATATGAGAATTCTTTACTCTTCTGCTGTTGGAGAAGTTAATTCTAGAAAAGATGCAGCTCGGTTAGGGGGCTCAAGTGCAGATGCTGGAAAAAATAATCCAATAAACTGGGAAAATATTGCGGGAAAAGCAGAAGTTATTGCAAGCGGCATGCATGTTCTGCATGCAATGCTCGATTCTAATCTTGGAAGAGATTTAAGAAACTCTGTACAAGGAAGATATCAACCACAGACTATGATGGTCCAGACATATGAAGCTTTCTCGAGATTATACAAAGAGCTCGGACAATTTTCAATAAATGCAGATAAAATGCAAGCAAATTTAGCTTATGTTAGAGAGAATTCTACAGAAGCCATGACTGCCATATTAAGAGCAAGGCAATTTATCCATTCTGAGTATGGAGAAGGACATAATTTTGTTAAAGTTATGGCCAAAGAAGCAAAAACTAAGAAGAAAGGATTATTGAATATATGTCTCAGAGATGATGAGTTTAGAGAATTTTTTGGCTCACTTCCAAAAAAAGAATCTTCTATTCTTTTAGGAGATATTGAAAAATATGTGGGTCATGCTTACAAAAGAGCAAAAGATAATAGAGAGTATTCAAGAAGAGTTATCAAGAAAGCAACTTAGTCCCTTCTCTTTCCTTCTTTATATTCTTGCTTTAATCTTTTAAAAAGTTCATGAACTGATTTCATTCCATCAGCACCACATAAATCTGCGTTTAAGCCTGCACATGCAAAACCATTATCAAAATCTCCTGTTTGTGCTGCGACTAGTGCGCGAGCGATGCAGTAAGGTGATTTTGCAGGATTTTTAGGATTGCAGGTTTTAAGACACTGATAAGGACAGAAGTCTATGGGTTTTCTTGTTCCGGCTATAACTTCATCTATAGCTTTATCTATAAATTTATTTTTAATAACTCTTATAGGCATCCCAACAGGGCTGTCTGTTACTACAATGTCCTCTTTTTTGCAATCAAGATATGCTTGCTTAAATTCCTTGCTTGCATCACATTCATAAGTTGTTACAAATCTAGTTGCCATCTGGACTCCTGCGGCTCCTAGATCACGGACTTTTTTGATGTCTCCGCCATAAAAAATTCCACCTGCTACTATTATTGGGATTTTTCTTTCAGTTTCAAATGGTTTAACTGCTTCAACAACTTCAGGTATAAGTCTTTCTAATCCATGAGAAACAAAATCAGGATTATCAAGATTATCTGTTAACAATGGCTTTTTTGGATTGTATCTATGAAAACCTAGATGCCCCCCTGCTTTCGGACCTTCGAGTACAATCGCATCTGGAAGACGACCATATCTATCCCCCCAATCTTCACATACGATCTTTGCTAGTCTTGCAGAAGAAACAATGGGAACTAATTTTGTGTGGGTGTTTCCAATTTCTATAGCATAACGAGGTAAATTTCTAGAAACTCCCGCTCCTAAAAAAATAACATCAACTTCTTCTTCGAGTGATGCCCTAACTAAATCCTTGTAATTTGAAAGCGCATACATGATATTGACTCCAAGACAGTCCTTTCCTTTTATCATCATCGAACGAGTTAGTTTTATTTCCTCTTTGAGTGCCATTGCGCCTGATTCTCTTGTCTGTTCCCAATCTCTTAATACATCAAGACCTACTGCAGCGATTACTCCTATAGCTCCTTCATTAGCAACAGCAGAAACAAGCCTATTTTTGGATACTCCTACACCCATCCCTCCTTGGATAACAATACACTCTTTTTCTTCTGTGCCAAATTTAAGAACTGGAAAATCCCATTCTGCTATTTCTGCCATGATTCTTCAATATTTAACATTTCTTAAATATTTTGTGTTGAATATGATTTAATACCATAATGATATCTTGATAACTATTTATTGTACTATACATAATTAATAATAAATAATATCTCTTGCTAAAGAATTGTTTATGCAGATTTTCAGAATAACTTGAATTTTGGCTTCTTTATGCCCTCATCAATAATTTCGAACTCGAGTTTCTTCTCAGGAAGGCTTCGATGTTTCTTTATTGAAATTCGTTTTCTTCCATGCCCGAGATTTTCCAACTCAAAGATGCATTTGCTCCAGTATTTTATGATATCCCCTCCAACCATTGAAAAAGATTTTTGTTTTCCTTGTTCATAATCTTCTGATGATAAAAAATCAGAATATACTTGATCTGTTACGAGAACGGGGATGTCCTTTTTTCTGGCAATCTCAGATAAAACTCTAAGCTGTTTAACCAGACTTCGATTTATGATTTGAATTTTATTGAAATCTTTTTCACTTGATGCTTCTCCCAACTCAAGACGATAAAGCATGACAAGAGAATCAACTATTATCAAACCAATATTCTTATTGACAAGTTCAAGAAGTTTATTGAATGCTTCTTTTTGTTCTTCGAATGTTGTTGCTTTTAATACAACGATGTTCTGCATCACATCAAAATTAGCAAGTTGTTTCAATCTTTCAACTGAAAATCCCCCTTCTGTATCTATGTAAATGACTTTTTTTCCAAGAGCAGCCTGCTCTGCTGCTGCTATTAAGCATAAGTTGGTTTTTCCTGATCCTGCTGGCCCGTAGAAGGTTGTAATGACATCTGTATCATACCCTCCTTCCAGCCATTCATCCAAATCCTGTGATCCAGTTGATATTTTTGACATATTTGATTAATGTTATTTCCGCATTTAAGGTTTATTGTACTAGAAAATGATAAACATTTTCTGTATGCCAAAAATCCCTGATTTTTGAGCATGATAAAAAGTAGCACTTTTTATTTAGAAACATTAAAAAAGAAAGGTTAAGATATATTTTATTAAAAGAGGCGAAAAGAGAAAGCAAAATGAAGATTACAATAAGTGGGTTGCCTGGAGCAGGAAAAACAACTATTGCAAAGATGCTTGCAAAAAAATTAAAATATGAACATTGGTCTCTAGGAGATATAAGAGGAGAGATTGCTAAGAAGCATCATATGACTATTGACCAATTGAATGAAGTCGGGAAGAAAGAAATATGGACTGATAAAGAAGTGGATGATTTTCAAAAAAAGATGGGTGAGAAAAGAGATAATTTTATAATGGAAGCATGGATTGGATTTCACTTTATTCCTGACTCTATTAAAATATTTCTAGAAGTGGATATGAAAGAGGGTGCAAGAAGAATTTTCTTGGACCAGAGGGAAGATGAAGAGCCAAAGGAAAATGCCCATGAAGTAGAGAAGATGATAAAGAAAAGACTTGAAGGATCACGTGAAAGATACAAAAAGTATTACGGAATAAAGGATTTCACAGACAGAAAACAATTTGATATTGTAATTAACACTACTAAACTGACAAAAAAAGAGGTTGTCAAAGAAATTCTTGGGTTTTTATCACTCTTGATTAATAAGAAATCTTTAAAAACAGCAAAATTATAGTTCTTTATTAAAAATTGGATGAGAAAAGATAAAAAATGGATAAGATGAATACATGCGACACAAAAACAAATTTAATAGAAGTCAAGGAACTTAAGGTTGAAAAGTTGAAGATGGCTCAGAAGATGCTTGACTTGAGTTTTGGATTTCATTTTAACGGGCAATCTTCTAAAATAGCAAGACAGTTTAGTTTTTCAGATAATATCATCAGTTTTATCATTGGAGTTATGAATGATGCAAAAAGAACGCATAATTCCAAGATAGAGAAAGAAGAAGAGATGAAAGAAAAACTTGTTAATTATATGATAAGATTGATGCAACAAGTCAAAGATCTTGAGAAGTATAAAGAAGCTACGAGATATATGAGAGAATTCAGTAAGATTGATTGTTACAAAGTAACATTCCCTGAATTTGAATACACCCCTGGAAGAAGAGAGAATAAAAGAGTTTGGGCTTAAACATGATTTTATGTTCAAGAAGAGATATCTATTAACTAAGTAAATAACAGTAACAAAAAGAGACAAATGAGTGCCGCATTAGTAACTAGGGTTGAAGATGAAAGGTTGCCTGATGCAGAAGAACGTTCAGCAACACCAATAAGAGAAAATGGTCATTTTACTAACGAATATGTTGAAAGTTTGAAAGGAATATGCGGTTATTTAAGACAAGGAGGTTCAGGAAAGGAGATAAGAATTAATGCTGAACGAGGTACAGCCAAAGGCTATTGTTATTGCGCGGGGAATGGGACAATGCAAAAATGCCGAAGAGCTTTGGGCACACAATTTAGCTGCAAGTTTTATCCACGCTGATTAAACCCAAAAATAAAATATAATAGGAGGTAAAATAAAAATGTCAAAAGTTGAATATTCTGAATTCAAAGGCAATAAAATCATCAAGCTAATGAAAGATGATGCTGATTCTTTTCCTTTTAGCTTTGGAAAAGCAAAAGCAAAACTTATTGTTGAAAACTTTGAGGCCATAAAAACGTTTGCAGAAGAAGAGTAGTTGAGGATTTTATCTTAATATTTTTTGTAATTAATTTAATGATTCATCTCTCGGTGTTTATCATCCACTTGCAGTTTACTTCTATATGAGAATTATGTTTTAGCCGTTGCTGATTTTCCAGTCAAAACCCGATATGTTGACGGGCTCACTCTTCTTTCATAAATATCTTTGGGTTTTCCTCCAAACATAAGTTCATAAGATGAAAGTATAAGAGGTAAGAATGGAGCTAAAAGTGCAGAATAAAGGACTTGATAACTTCCAGGCAAAGACATTGTTGTTGAATGGCTTATTAACCAAAAATCTTTCAAAGTTCCATCTCCTTTTTTTGCTGCTTCTCTCTTCCCAGGCGTTTTATATGTTCTGTTCCATATATCTTTCATGTAACTTCCAAATCTTTTCGCTTCTTGTGAAATAAACTCTCCTTTTTCATCACTTCTTGCTAAACCCTCAAGAAGGTGATATCCTTCAACAAAAGGTCTAGTTAAAGCCCCCACCGGGCCATTACTGTCTTCTATGTGCCTCTGAATCATGTATTTTGTTTTGAATAAATTTCTTCCGAAGAAAAAACAAGCCCAAAGAGATTTAACTACAGAATCAACAGTTATTTTTACTGCTTGCTGAACCATCTGCCCATCCGCCCCTTTAACTGGTAACTGAAAACCCATATCCACAATTTTAGCGCCAGTAACTGTATGCCCAGAGGCATATTTTGCGACTTCATCTATAAGCTTGCTTGTATACTCCCCCCCTATCCTTGAAAGGCCAAAACCAATTGGGAAGAGTAATGAAAGTATTGCCCATGTTTCTATATCTGCACTAACTGCTTTCGGATCAAATACTTTCGAGAACATATGTCCAAGAGCAGAATCTATTCCCTCTTTCCTACTTTTTTCATATGTTGATTTAATATTCCCTATCCCTCTTCCAAGTCCGCCGCCAATAATTCCGGCGAGGGTTATTTTAACCATGCTCGATAGATAAGGTTGTTGAGTCATGAAGTTGTAAAATCCTTTTCCAAAACCAGTTTTTATCCCCGTATTCCACCATTCTGCAACATTCTGCCCCTGATTCGAAACCAGTGCTAAAAGACCCAATCCCGCAAGAGTCTGATAAGTATGCGGAGATTTCAAGACTTTTTTTCCAAAATGCGCGAATCTAGAATCATATACTCCTTTGGCCCTATTCTTCGCATCAATTGCTTCAAGTAAGACTCTATCATCACCTTCATTAATGACCGCTTTTCCAAATAAAGGATCTCTTTCAACTTCTTTATCAATTCTCGCTTCCAAATTTGCTAATGAAATAGTGTGGTTGTTACTTCTTCTTTTCAAAATTCCTGTCCTGTTCAACTGTGAATCAGTATCGTTCCTTCTAAATGCATCTGTGTCTAAAGCCAGAACATCTAATTTTTTATTTTCTGAATCGTAAAACAGATCTATGTGCGCATAGCCTGTTTTTTCTTCAGCAAGATAATTTAAAGGAATTCTAGTTGTCTTAAAATTGGTTGTTAATTCATGTACATGTTTACTTAACTCCATCTCATCAGGAAGAATGTACCCAAGAGGTGCTTTAGATTTCCTATTTTCTTTAGAAATTCCTCTTGCTCCAGTTGCCATTGCATAAGCTACTGCCACCCTTAAAGCTCGATCTTCTCGCGTCTCTGGCGTCTTTGTCTCTGGCATTTTATCACTGTTATCCTTGTTTAATCTAGTTTATACATTTTTAAATGATTATTGTTCTGTAGAATATATTTTAAAAAACTCATTTAAACAAGCAACCTACTTTATCTTTTTAACACGTTCTTTATGTTTTATCACTTCACCTTTAGGTGTGGCTTCTGAAAAGATTTGAGCTTGAAATGTGTAGATCTTGCAGAGAGGATTAAGCCAGGTTTCTCCTGGAAGACAGGCCTTGTTGCATGTTCCTCTTAAAAATTCTATTGGGTTCCAGCACATTTCTTTTGCAACTTGGGGCAATAACAAACCAGAATAGCCTCCAAAATGAACTATCAAACCATCTCTTCCTACTTTTATTTCGTTGGGAATTTGCCCCCCTTTTGAATTAATTTCTTTTGGAATTGTGAGGACGGATATTTCTATTACACAATGCTTAAACTCCTCTTCTGTCAATGGTTCAAATCTTGGATCTGAAAAAGCAGCTGATCTTGCACATTGGAATACTGCTTCTGCTAAAGGCAGGGTTGGATAGGGGAATCCTATGCATCCTCTGAGAGTTTTATCTGGGAAATTATAAAGTGTTACAAATACGCCTTGTTTTTTCTTAAATTCTTTTTTTTCTTTTGAGAATTCTAATTGTTTCTTTTTAAACCAAGTGTCAATTGATGCATGAGCAAGCTTAATCAATTTTTGTCCTTGAGCAGCTGTTACCATATATTTATAGAAAGACCAAATTAATAAAAGTTTGTATGCAAACTTTTAATCCTTAAATACTGTTTTATAATCTTCTGGTGATGAAGCAAAATTACCTTTGCTTTCTGATACAGAATAAATTCCGGTTACAAGTATGTTTTGACAACCTTGTTTTTCACCAATATGAAACTCAAGATCACGTCTCTCTCCAGTATGCGTTTCGATTGTTGATCTATAAACTCTTTCTACAATATCACTCGCGTGCTGTATTTCTAAGGTTGGAACACGCTTTTCAGCCCTTTTATCGGCATCATATTCTGCTTGATCTGGATAAATTGTAAGTACACTGACCTGTGTTTGCCCATCTCCAAATTCAAAGTATTGCGAAACTGGATAACGAGATTTAACAGCTCTGCTTGCGCAATTGATAACGGTTACCATTTCATTAACTTCACTTAGCCGAGCAATTCTTTCAAGCCCAAGTTTTGTGTTGGTCATTGCTGATCTTGCAACATCTGGAGAAACTGTTTGAGCTAAAAAAAACTTTAAAGTAGATTCGTGCATTGCTAAATTGCCTATATCTACTAAACTGCCCATATTCTGTTCTGTTATTTTTGCTTTGGTTTTACTTGCCATTTTTTAATAATACAAAAGAAAAGACAGTTTTTAAACCTTTGTTTTGTTGTTACTTGTTAATGGCACAAAATAGGATATTCAACTTCAACTGCGGTGTTGCATAAATAAATCTTCTTTTTGGAAATGAAATAAGTTGTAATTCATTACTTGCCTTTTTTCTTTGTAATTATAACATAAACTCTTTTTCCCAAATATCTTCTAGGAACATCTGCTTTAGCTGATGTCCCTAT
>JAPLYB010000011.1 GCA_026395795.1 Candidatus Pacearchaeota archaeon | reverse complement strand
GTTGGTACAATGATGTTAAGCCGCATAAATCTTTAAAGTTTGATGAACTAGAAACACCGTCACAAGCTTTTATAAGAAAAATGAGAAAATGAAAACCCGAGAAAATGTATCGTTAGGAAATAATAACGGGATAACACAGTTTAATGTTTATAAATCAGAATCCATTATCCTAGATATAGCTTCTCTTAACTGTCTAGCATTTCTTAAACTCTCTTTACGTGTTGTTCTTCTAGAAGTTATTGATCCCCCTTTTTCTACCGCTGTTTCCCATCCAAAAGGATGACAATTAGATTCGTCAAGGTTTTCACTTCCAACAAAATCTGCTCTTTTTTTATCAGTTCCAGTATATCTATGTTTAGTTCTTTCTTCATATGCTAGACCAATTTTAATATCAGAAAATCCTTCATTTCCAAAAAGAATGTATGTTTGAGACATTGTTGCCCCAGTATGAGAGCAAGCATCAAAAATTAAAGTGGGTTTATCTTTATTTTTAATAAGTTTTTTATAAGAACTTCTAAACTCTGTTAGACTTATTTCTTCTCGTACTCTGCCAATATTACCTTCATCTAAACCCTTTTCTGTTACTAATATCTCATCAGATTTGTGATGTACTCTGGGATTTATAAAATAAATATCTGGTCTTTTTTCTGATGAATACTCATTTCTCCATTCTTTAATAAAAGCTAAAGCCCCAGGTCTAGCTGCTGTATCAAGCAAGACCATATTTTTAATTTTATTATCGTGGGCATATCTTACAAGATTCCTGATTATCTTCCTGAATTCATCACGAGAATATTTACTTTCAAAACCGGCTTTTTCAAGAATTTTATATTGTTCTAAATTCATCCCTTTTCCATCAGTAAGATATCCCATATTAAATAAAAAAGAATGAAATATTTAAATTTACTCACTTTCCATAAAATCAATCTCAAACTCGTCTGACATATTCTTTCTGTCTCTAGACTTTGTTGTTTCTTTCTTTCCAAGAATTTGCGGGCTTTTAACACCTGTAGCAATGAGTAAAACTCGTAATGTTTTTCCCATATCCTCGCTTAATTGTGCTCCCCAAATCATCTTTGCATTAGGAGAAATTCTTCTAGAAACAGCTTCTATAACTTTCTTTGCCTCTTCTAAAGTTAAATCTAGTCCGCCAATAATATTAATCAACGCTCCAGTAGCATCTGTAATATCCACATCAAGCAATGGATTTTCAATAGCTTTTTCAACAGCTTCTGTTGCTCTGTCTCCTGAATCACTCTCTCCAACACCAATCATCGCAACTCCACCGTTTGTCATAACCGCTTTTATGTCTGCTAGATCAAGGTTTACAAGTCCTGCCTTTGTGACTAATTCTGTTGTGCCTTTTACAGCATTTGTTAAAATTTCATCAGCTATTTTAAACGCAGTATGTAAAGGCAAATCAGGAGCAAGCTCAAGCAATTTATCATTTGGAATAACAATTAATGTATCAACCGTCTCTTCAAGTCTCTCTAAACCAGCGATGGCATTTTCATATCTTTTTTGTCCTTCAATTGTGAAAGGTAAAGTAACAACAGCAATAACAAGCGCTCCGAGCCTTTTTGCAATTTCAGCAACAACGGGAGCAGCTCCTGTTCCTGTCCCTCCCCCTAAACCACAAGTTATGAATACCATATCTGATCCATGAATTTTTTGCTTGATTTCATGTTCTGATTCTTTGCATGCTTCTTCTCCAATTTGTGGGTTGCTTCCAGCTCCCAAACCATGCGTTAATTCTTTTCCAATCAATATCTTAGAATCAGCATAAGTATAAAGTAAATCTTGAGCATCTGTGTTGATTGCAATGCATTCTGCCCCTTTAATTCCTATTTCTCTCATTCTTGTAAGAGTATTATTTCCTCCGCCACCACAGCCAAAAACCTTGATTGAAGCTTTCTGTTTAGAGATGATATCTTCAAGTTCTTTGTCTATATCATGTGTTTCAGCTCTTAGATGTGTTATCTCAGCCATTTTCTCTTTTTTGCTCCCTTTTATTAAAATTAATCTATTTTATGGATTTAATTAAACTAATACTTAAAATATGCCAAACCTGTATATAAAGTTTAGTGTAATAAAAACTATATTTCCTATTTTTTCTGTTTTTACTCAGTTTTCTTGCCTGTTGCTTTTGCCTCAAGACTTTGCAATTCTTTTTCTTTGGTTTCAATAATTTCTAAACTCAATCCAGTCATCTCTTTTAATTTTTCTTTTAAGAATTTTTTAGAATTTTCATCAATCTTCTTTAATGCAACAATTGCTTTTTTCTCACTTTTTTCATTTGTTTTTATATCAATAGATTCTGGTTTAAGATTTATATCCTCAAAAAAAGCTTCGACCTTCTCTTTATCATCTTCTATTACTTTAAGAATTTTAAATTTGTAGAATATATCTTTTCCAGATAAAGGATGATTCAAATCTATAAGCACTCTTCCACCAGCTACGGAAATGACTTTTGCCATCATTCCATTAACATTTACAATTATGCCTCTTTGAGGCATTTCTTCAAATGCACTTAACGGAACTGTTTTGATTAATTTCGAATCTCTTATACCATACGCTTCCTTAGTCTTCAACTCTATTTCATAATCCTTTCCAGTTTCTTTGTCCTCAAGAACTTTATCAAACCCTTTTAATATCTGGCCCTGTCCAATACAGATTTTAAGTGGTTTGAACTTGGTCATTATCTCTGGTTTTTTGAGTTCCTCATCTGTAACAAGTCCTGCTTTTTTTGCCTCATCAAGATTTGTTGTGTCAAATACAATCCCTTCTTTTGTTTTTGCAACAAATTCTATTTCAACAAAATCATTTTTCTTTGTCTTAGTCGTTTCTGTCATGGTCATAATTCATTAAGAAAAAAGAGGGTTTTAAACTTAATGCTTCTTTAATTAAGATAATAATTTCCTAATATCCATTTTTCTTTTTAAATCTTTCTTCATTTTTTAGTTAATACATTACAATAAAGTTTAAATATGTCTTTACACTATAATTTTAATGACTTGGAGAAATGAACTTGATAAGGATATAGCACAGTATATTGACGGTTTGATAAAGAGAACGGAATTCTTTCCAGCTTATAAAAAAGCTGAAAAACCCTTAACAGCCCAACTTTGGACAGCTTTGGGGATAATGTCCAAGAAGGTTTATGAGCAAGAATTGAAAATAAAACTTCTTGAAGGTGTTCTCATGGAAATTTCTCCTAGAAAAACTGAAAAATATGTTAATCAAGATGAAAAGAGAAAAGCGACAGCAGAAATAGAAAGGATAATGAGTGAAATAGCTCAACGAAAGCCAGTAACTTTCTCAAAACCCTCTTCAAATGTCATAATCACAAATGTTCCTAGGCCTCCAAAAAGATTTGCAAGAAAAAAGGGCGCTAAGAGATCAACCAAGAATAGTGATATAGAAGCAATAAAATCTAACATAAAAAGGAATTTTTGAAATTTCTAATTCTTCCTTTATTGAACTCCCAGATTAATCTAAAAGTGTGTTATCCCGTTATTATTTCCTAACGATACATTTTCTCGGGTTTTCATTTTCTCATTTTTCTTATAAAAGCTTGTGACGGTGTTTCTAGTTCATCAAACTTTAAAGATTTATGCGGCTTAACATCATTGTACCAACCCA
>JAPLYB010000006.1 GCA_026395795.1 Candidatus Pacearchaeota archaeon | reverse complement strand
AAATTGATTGAATTTGTCTGCGACAAATTTGCTAATTATAAATCTGCTTTCAGCAGATTATTCTATCGAATTGCAAAATTATCTTTTGGTGTCCCAATTGCATGCAAGAAATATAAACTAGAACACAACAACAATCCAATTGAGAGATACAATGGAAAAATAAAAGACAGGATGAATGGAATGAGAAAAGGGTTTAGCAGTTTTTCTGGAGCTGAAAATTTTATGAATTTACAATGTGTAATTCATAACTTTGTAAATCCACACCAAGAATTAAAAGACAAAACTCCGGCAGAAATGGCAGACATCTTTCTGCCACTAGGCAGAAACAAGATTTTGGGATTGGCGAGATATTTGGCTAACGAGAGAACTGATGATTAGTATCAGTATCTCAAAAAGATAACATTTTTATATGCTCTGATACTAAATTTATCATGAGGTGCGGCAGACAGATTTTGTTTCTTGCAGTATTAATTTCTGTAATTTTTATAAGTGGTTGTGGTGTGAATAATCAAAGTGGTGTTCAGATAACTTCTAATGTGATACCTGAATGGACAGAAGGACAGCCTGGAAGTTTTCAATTGAATGCGTCAGGTGGCACACTACCTTATCAATGTGAAATAACTTCGGGAGCGCTTCCTCCATGGGCAACATTGAATAACTGTGTTATATCTGGAACAGCTCCTCTTTTAGCAGGGGGCTCAGCTCAAAGCATCTCCCCGCCATTTACAATCAAGATTTCTGACGCTTCAGGCAAGTCTGTCTCAAAAGAATTTACGATTACAGTCAAAAAAGCAGCTCCAGAACTTGTACTGAATGAAGTGAGTTGTTTTGTTGGAAAAAAATGCTCTGCGAATTTAGTCAACGATGCATCTGGAGGCACACCGCCTTATCACTATCAATCTGATACTTTTGCAAAAGGAACTCCTCCTTTTGGGACTGTTGTCAGCATAGATGGATTATTAACGGGAAAGCCAACTAAAGATGGAGAATATACATTTGGAGTATGCGTAGTGGATTCTGTCGGCCTTTCTAAATGCGAGCAGACAACTGCGACAATAGAACTTGGAACAAGCACTTATAGCGGAGAATACAGCGGAAGCGGAGAATTTAATAAACCCTTCCCAGAATGGGGAACTACATGTACATTTGAAAATACTTATTCTGGAACAATGACCCTAGAGTTAACTGAACAAGGCGATTCAGTCAGTGGAACAGCGACTATAAATGGAATCTGGCTTTCCACAGCCCTAAGTGGAAGCACAACAGAGTTTACTTGTTTAGATGGTGATGCACCAATGGATGATACAGCAGATGTTTCAGGAACAAAAGATAATATTCGGTTCACTTGGCACTACTACACCGCTGGTGGCAGTGAGGTTACAGATGAATTCACAGGTTCTATGAGCGCAGATGGAAAAACAATAACAGGAACAGCTACTGATATACAAAGTTGTTGCACAGGCTCCGGCTCTATGTCAGCAACTCTTACAAAAGAAGAGGAGTAAGAATTTATACGTGCACTTAACTTTTTATCTCAGAAGTGCTTTTATCTCATCAACCTTATCTAATTTTTCCCATGTGAAATCTGGGTCTTGTTTGATTAAATCATCTAGAATAGCATCAGAAACTTGATCGCAGAGACTGTCTGGATGCCCTTCTCCAACACTTTCTGCTGTGACTAATTTTTTCATGCTTTTTAAGATTAAAGAGATTTAAAAAGATTATTGCACAAAATCAGCCTTAAACCATTTTTGGGTTTCTTTAGAAACTTGGATTGCTTTCATTACTGCAAGAGAGTCCAACATCCCCCAAACATAGTTTTGCAACTCAAAGGCTTTGACATATTCTTTTTTATCAAAAAAATGCTTCATATCTTCGTAGTACGACTTAACAAGATTAAATGTTTGTGAAAATTTGTCATCAACAAGTTTGATTTTAGCAAAAATTTCATTCAGTTTTCTATTCTCGCGGTCAAGAATAAAAAACAATTCTTGTTGTTGTGCTTGTGAGAGTTTTTTGTTTTCTTTCATTTTATTTTGCAACGGGTCCAGGAGGACTCGAACCCCCAACTACCGGTCCGAAGCCGATTGTTTTATCCATTGAACTATGGACCCATGGAATTAAAGAATTGAAGATTTAAAAAATGTGTGAAAACAACTAAGAGGAATATATACTCAAATTAACTTTTTTCCATAATTTGTGCATTAAGACCTTTTTCTCCACAGAGATTTACAAATTTTTCAGCATTGCTCTTTGTTCCTGTGTCTGGCACAGAACCATAATGCATGGGAATTGATAAAGACGCATTAATTGCAACTGCTGCTTTAACTGCTTCATCCACATTCATTATGTAAGTCCCCCCTATTGGAAGAAGAGCAATTGAATACTTGCCAGCAAGTTGTTTGCTTATTTCTTGCATTTCTTTTATGAAATCAGTATCTCCTGCATGATAGACAAGTGTATCTCCAAATTGTATCAGATAACCAACCCAATATTCTGACTTAGAGTGAAAGGGTTTGGAATTATTGTAAGCTGGAATTGTTCTCACCTTTATGTCTTTTATATCAATCTCTTTATTGGGCTCTACTAGAATAATTTCTATTTTTTTATTTATTCTGTTTATCTTGCTCTGACTGTCTGCTGTACAAACAATTGTTGTTCCATCTTTTGCTATTTTCTCTATGTCTTGCAAAGAACAATGATCGTAATGACTATGAGTTATAAAGATTATATCTGCTTTTTCAGAAGAAGAAAGTTGAAATGGATCAATATAAGATATTTTATTTTTATATTTGATGCTAAAAGAAGAGTGCCCCCACCATTTTAATTCTATGTCCTGGATTTTCATTTTAAAAATGTTTAATTATGATATACATTTATAACTTAATCTTTCAAAGATAGGTTGTGTGACGAAAAAGCCGCATGATAATCTCATGATTTAATATTATTTAATTTATATCTTTCTATTGAATACGAATTTCGTCTTGCGCATCTACTCGAAATTCTAAAATATTACTCTAGCATCGAATCAATGTCATTTAGAAGAGCTGATGCATCTCCTTCTTCATAAACTGTGTTTTCAGCTCCGCAGAATGGACAGAGTTTTGGAATTTTTTCTTTTTTGAATTGGAAATTACATTTCCCACACCTTAGTGCTGCCATGTTTAAAAACCTCCTTGTTTTTGGCACGCTGAAAACCTTCTGATTTTCAAGCGTTTTTATCTCCTTTTTTAATTAAAAACAAAATCAGTTTAGTTATGCTCGAAAAAGCTTGCTTTTTCGGCATGCCAAAAATCTAAGGATTTTTGAGCATTTAAACTTTTATGTGTTGTTTTTCAAAAATTCTATCGATGATTTTTTATGTAAAGGATACTCGAAATAACCCCGAAGAGAAAGGAGTCTATTTTTAGGGTTATCAGAGAAAGGATTGAAAGAATAAACAAAGAATGCCATTTCCATTGTTTTTTTTCTATTTTATACACTGTGACAGACATAATCACCGCAAAGATAATCCAGATTAATGCGATAAAAGAGACAATCAATGGCAAGTATTGAGTCATCTCTGAAAAATTGGGATCAATTAACATATTTGCAATATTATCTTTATTCACTAGAATATAAACAGAAGTTATGATGAACAAACTGATTGAAGCTAGAGCAAAGATAAGAGCAAAAATATCTCTTTTGCTGTATTTAACAGATTTTGCTTTGAAGGGGACTTTCATTCCCTTCTTTAAAAATTTTCTTTCTGTTTTTTGTTTTTTTGCCATTGTCTATTTTAAGGCGTACATCTTCCAGGAGTTCTTGGGAAGGCTATTGCATCTTTGATATTATCCAGACCACAGATCCATTTGATAAGCCGGTCAGTTCCCATTCCAAAACCTGCATGAGGAATACTGCCATATTTTCTTGTATCCAAATAATATTGATAATCTTCTATTTTTTCTCCCTTACTTTTAAGAGTTTTTATTAACTCTTTGATGTCTGTATCTCTTTCACTCCCACCCATTATTTCATGGTTGCCTTCTGGAGCTAATAAGTCAAAACAAACTGCTGCTTTTGGATTTTTTTTATCTCTTGGTTTGTAGAAAGCCATAAGATCTTTTGGATAGTGAGTAACAAATAAAGGAGTTTCATTTAGTTCCATTAATTTATCTTCTTCTAATGTTTTTATATCATCTCCCCACTTGATAGGGATTTTAAATTTGTCTTTGAGTGTCTTTAATGCTTCATCATAAGTTATTCTTGGGAATCTCTTCTTGATAGTTGGTTCTAATTTTTTTGTATCTCTTTCTAGAATATTCAATTCTTCTTTATTTTTCTCAAGTACTCTTTTAACAATATGTTTGACTAATTCTTCTGCATAATCCATAATCTCATTTAAATCTGCCCAAGCAACTTCCATTTCAGCATGCCAGTACTCTGTTAGATGCCTAGAGGTCTTAGATTTCTCAGCTCTGAAGCTTGGAGCCATGGTATATATTTTTTCTAATGCAAACATAGCAGATTCTGCATAAAGCTGCCATGTTTGTGCAAGATATGCTTTCTTATCCCCATATTTCACTTCAAAAAGTGTTGGGCCTTCTTCTGCTCCACCTGGAATGATTAGGGGAGATTGAAATTCATAAAATCCTTTATTTCTGAAGTATTCATGATAGGCTCCAAAAACAGTAGATCTTATTTTCATTATGGCTGTCATTTTTCTCGATCTCAGCCATAAGTGTCTTCTATCCAAAAGAAGATCTTCATTAATCTCTTTTGTTATTGGAAATGGTTCTGCATAACCTATGACTTCTATACTTGATACATCAACCTCGTGCCCTGTTGGAGATCTTTTATCTTCCCTAACAGAACCTTCTAATTCAAGAGAGCTCTCCATTAGTAACTTTTGCAGATCATTCCATTCTTGTTCAGAAACAATCTCTTTCTTGATGACACATTGTATTATATTGCTTGAATCTCTAAGAACAATAAACATCTTATCTTTCATCTTTGTTTCACGATAAGCCCAACCACGGATTGCAACAACCCCCTTGCCTTTATCCAAGGCTTCTTGAATTGAGATGAATTTTGTTTTTTCTTTCATTTTTTATAGATTGATAATGTATGTCAGTATGTAAAATTTATGATTTAATCTATCACCGTTTACCTCTTATTTTAATACTAGATATAAATTATAGATGTATTTAAATTTATTTTAAGGCCATGAAGAACTCTTGCTTAGACAATAATGGCTCATCTCCATCATCAGATCATATGTTTGTTGCATGAGCTTTGTTTTAGGAGAATCTGAATATTTTATAAGATCATTTAAAGTGGAAGTCATTGTTCTTGTTGCTCCTTCAACGCACATCAATGGGGGATTTCTCCTGCCAAAGGTTTTTAGAAACATCCTGTATGGTTTAAGATTGGTCATAAATAATTCCCCAATATTTTTAAAAGAATCCTCTATAAAAACAGCTGCTTTATGAATGTCTTCTATTATTTCTACACATCTTTCCAAAACTCTCTTTTGTCTTTCGTCTAACTGATATCTATTTTCTTTTTGGTCAGCTAGAATTACTGCTGTTCTTGAGAAAGTTGATGCTAATCCAAGATAATAAAGCTCTTCTTTATCATGATCGTCTTCATCATCAATCTCCTCAAATGCTCTTGCACTTGACAAACATGCTTCAACACCCATAAAAGAATATTCTCTAGAACTATTTAAAGATTATTATAAAATTAGTATTTGAATCTTAGAAGAATCCTAGAATCCTATTGTCATGGCTATGGATTTATCCAGCCATAACAAATAGCTTATTAGAATTAACAGCATGTCTCTTATTCTTTGTGTCATTGAAGAATAAGGTTGCTTGTGGAATTTGTATTGTTCCTATCATTCTCATCTTACTGTATAAAACATAAGATACAACGACTTCTTCTCCAGGAAGGATTGATGGGAATTTCCACTCTAGTTTGTGTTTCTCGGTATTATCTGGCTTGACTGTCCCAAACTTTTCGTATAGTTGGGTTGTTGGAGGGAGTCTGTCTACAAGCATAAGATTTCCAACTTCTAAACCACTTACGTTCTTGATTACTGTTATAATCTTAACTGCTAGTTCTCCACCCTTTGTTCTTATTTTTATTGCTTTCTTGCTCACGATAACTTTCTTTTGTCTAACCAAGATGTAACCAATAATCGCTACAATAATAAGGGCGATGATTAAGATTGGAACCATGTAATCTGTTTCTGTTATGATAACAAATGATTCCCCTGGCTCAAGTTGTCTTTGCCAGGTAGCCTCTGTTTTAGTGTCTGTTGTAGGATCTATGTTGAAATTAGTAAAAACCCTCTCTATAAAATGTCTGTATGGGAATTTAACTGTAACAACTTGTTTTATGTTTCCATTGTTTTTGTAAGTAATTGTTTTTGTATAACCAAAAATACTTCCCTTTGTGCTTGATTCTGTTACAATGTTTGAAAACTCTTTCAATTTTACAGATTGCTCAATAGTATAATTATATTCATTATTTAACCAAAGAATTAATTTTGAGTTGTAGTTTCCTGCTTCAACAGTTTTTAATTTTTGTGTGTCTAAAGGAATATTGATTATTTGATCTGAATTAGGACCAATTGTTGCGGTTGTTACTGCGGTCAAAGCATCTGATGTAAACTTAAAGTCAACTTTTCCGAAGTCTATATTATCCTTATTTACTATTCTTATAGGAAGAGCGGAATCTTCTCTTGAAAATTCAGCTGGAATAGTTATACTTAGAATCGCTTTTAGCGGACTAACCTTAACAAACATCTTATCTTCAACAGCTTGCGTTTTGTCTCCTCTGACATAATAGCTATACATAAAATTTCCTCTGAATCTGTCTAAAGGAAGTAAACCAACTTCAGTTGTTACTGATTCTCCAGCTGGAACTAAAACAGATGTTTTTGGAGTGATGAATGCGTTAACAAGAACAACAAACCCAAAGTTGTCATCATAACCATTTCCATTATGTATTGTGACCATGTATCTGGCTGGAATTGTTAACTCAACTGCAACTGTGTCTGTTACTGCCTGCTTTGTTATTGTTACTCCTGCTTCAACTGAAGTTAAAAGCAATAAAGATACACAAAATAATGAGAAGATTGATAAGAATGCTAATGAAAATCTTTTTTTTACCATTTTTTATATCTCTTTTACATCAGAGTTAGTTTTAAGGCATTTAAATATTTTATGTTAGCGAAGAATATGAATTTTGTTAGGATTTTTTGAGAGTTTTATCAATTAAAAACTTGACTTTTTCCATCTTTTTTTTCAAATTTTATAATGTTTTGGACAAAACCTTCTATTTCTGATTCATGGGAAACAAGAATAAGCTGTTCTGTTTTTAATTCATCAAGGATATTCCTCATTTTTTCAAGTTGTTCTGAAGAGAATCCGTCTGTTGGTTCATCTAAAATAAGAAGGCCGCGAGTTGTTAGTTTTGACATTAAATTGTTAATTATTTGATTTAAGGCGAGCCTGTATGCGAGAGCAGCTGCTGTTCTCTCTCCTCCGGACAAACCCTCGTAATCAATTTCGTAACTCTGTTGTTCAATTATTGGGGAGAAGTCTTCATTAACTCTAGCTGAAAGATTTTCAGTCAACATCGAAAACCATTTTTCAAACATCTTGTTGAATTCTATGTTGATTGCCAACATAACATTTTTTTCAATTGACATCAAAAGAACAGAAAGGTTATCTGAAATCCACTCATTTAATTTTTTTAATCTTGAGATTTCTTTTATCATCCCTTCTTTTATCCCGATCTCTTTTTCCAACTCGAGAATTCTTGATTGATGATATTGGATCTGTCTGTCATGCTGAGCTTTTGTTATCGCTAATTCACGTTCTTTTCTCGCCAAATCTTCTATTATTCCATTTTGCATTTCATAGTTTTTTTCAACATCTTTGAAATTTTGAGAATCTTGATCTAAAATCTTTAATTTGTCCTCAAGAGCAAATTGCTTCTCAACAATCGATTTTAGTTCTGCGAAAAGATTGTCTCTCACTTTTTTTTGTTCAGCTATCCAAGCAAGTTTTAGTTTGATTGTCTCTGCTTCCCTTTCCTTGTCTCTCAGCTGCTCAATCTTTTCTTTTATTTCTTTTGATTCTATTTCTATCTTTTCTCTTTCTTGTCTTAAAACCAGAACTTTTTGGTCACAGTTCTCAATGTTTTTTCTTGCTTCTTCAAGGATTCTTTTCTTATGGTCTTCTGAAACTTGCTGCTTGCAATAAGGACATTCAATTAAATCATGAATCCTCCTCTCGAGCTCATTAACATCCTTCTTCTTTGATTCATTAACAGCTATCTCTGAAAAGAATTCTCTAATCTTCTTATCTCTATTATCTATCTCTTCTTTTAAATTTAAAATTTCTTTTTTAAAATCTTGTTGTTGAAAATTGATTGAGAATGATTCTTGAAGGGATTTATCGATCCTCTCAATTTCTTTCATATCTTTTTGTTTTTGATCTTCGTTATTCTTCAGATTAATTTTTAACGAAACGAGATCAGTTCGAATTTCGTGGGCTTTTTTTATTTGTTGAGAAAGTTCCTGAAGGTTTTTCTTATTTTTTTCAAGATCTGCTTGTAAAATATTTAGCTGGGGGAGGATTTCCCGAAGATTCTTTTCTTCTTCTGCTTTTTTTGTTTCATAGATTAATTTGTCCTGTCTTTTCTGTTCAACATCCTCTGTTTTTGCTTCTTTTATTTTAACTCGTTCTTTTATTTTTTGAGAAACTATTTCAAGGTTTGAAAGAATGTTCTTGTATTTATCAATTCCAAATATTTTTCTCAAGATGTTAACTCTTTCTTCTGGTTTTTCAATAAGAATCTGTTTCATCTCTTCTTGTGGGGTGTAGATAGTGAATCTATAAAGGAGATTTGTCCTTGATTTTAACATTGATTGAGGATAATTTAGAAGCTGCAAGACTTTTGCTTTAAGATCTTCCGGACTGAGCTGTTCTTTTTTTCCATTAATCTCGATGAAACAGTCTTTGCCTTGCCCAACAGAATTTTTCTTTCTTTCAAGTGTTCTTTTAATTTTTATTTCCTGATTATCTAAGACTAAATCTAATTCAGCAAAACCTTCATCTGTTCCCTTTTTGAGCAAACTTGATCCAGAAATTACTCCTGGCTGTAAACCAAAAAGAGCAAATTCTAGGGCAAGCAAAATTGAAGATTTTCCAGAACCAATGTCTCCTGATAAGAGGGTTGATCCTAGAGGGAAACTCACTTCAGAGTTTTCATAGCTTCTTATGTTATTAATTTTTATTTTTTTAATTATCATCTTCTATTTTTTAAGTTTAATCTCCCAGATTTAGTATTTTCTTTACTTCTTCAAAAACTCGAGATTCAAAATTGTCTTTTTTTTCTGATTCTTGTTTTTCTGTCTCTAGAGCGTTAAACAAGGGGGTGATTAAATCAGAAAAACACTTGAAATCGTCTGAAATTTGGGTTTTGTATTCTTTGATAAAATGATTTTCAATTTCTTCGATATTTTGAGATTCTGTTTTGACATCCAGTTTCAATTCTTGCGTTGATAACCCTGTTGCAGACTTCAGAAAAGAATATGCTTTTTTTTCTGTAACCTTTTCTGTTATCCTCTTCCAATCGATGTCTGATGTTTTTCCAGAACTAAGAATTCCTTTAACTTTTAACAAGAAAATTTTGTCATTAAGATTTTGTTTTTCAATTTCTTCTAGGATTTTCAGATTCGCTTTATCACTTGAGAAGCTATCAACATTAACCTCAAGGGTTAAAGTATCTTTAATCTTTATGTCTCTTCTTTCTTTTTTTATTATTTTGTTGCCCTCTGCTTCTAAGATATAGAAACTGCCAGATGATAATTTTTCTAATTCATCTATATTGTTGGGAAAAACTGGGCCGGGATAAACAACGCTTGCATTTTGCCCTGATTGTTTTGGTTGATCAAAAACAAGATGCAAATGCCCCCCGGCATAATAATCAAAT
The DNA here is from genome assembly GCA_026395795.1 of Candidatus Pacearchaeota archaeon. Classification (GTDB taxonomy): domain Archaea; phylum Nanobdellota; class Nanobdellia; order Pacearchaeales; family UBA284; genus JAPLYB01. The sequence goes on along the minus strand of JAPLYB010000006.1, from coordinate 6,242 downwards.
CCTTCTGGAAGGTCTTTTATGTCTACAGAATCAACAAAGCCCATGCCTTCTGGTTTCGCTTCTGTTAAAGTTGAATGAAAAACAAAGATTTTTAGCTTATTTGGATCAAGCTTGTCACGCCCATTTATTAAAAGTTTTTTAAAATAATCAACTTCTGCTGAAGATTTTTTTCCAGGCAGACCAACAAAAAGAATGTTGTTATCCTCAAAAACTTCCACACAGATTTTATCCTGGTTTTCTTCTAAACAGGAGATATTCTTGCAAAAGCCAGCTCGTTCAATTACATCAAGGAATGTCTTGCCCGTGGCACTATAATCATGGGATCCGGAAACAATATAACATTTTATGCCTGCCTGATTAATTTTTTTGAATTCAGACATCGCATCTTTTAATGTATCTATAGAAGGGAGGGCTGTGTCAAACAAATCTCCTGCAAAGATAATAAAATCCACTTTCTCTTTAATGCATGTCCCAATTGCTTCTTGAAAAGCCTTTAAGTTTAAGGCTTGCATCTCTGGCTGCCGCCAGCCCCCTAGATGTATATCCGCGAGATGTGCAAATTTCATATTAACCATGCTTGCTCCTTTTGCCCCCTTAACTTAATGATTTTACAGAACGCTTGACTTTTTAAAAAGATTTGTATGATAAGATTATATTTTCAATTTAATATCTATCTAATATCTATCAGTTTTGTTCATTGATAACCCAAAGAGGTATTAAACGTGTATCTTTTATCTAGGCAGTTTAGGAATAAATCTTGGCGGGGGAACATCTGGCGAGGATCTTTTCTCTATTTTTTCCATTTCTATTGCAGCTTCTTCAATATCTTCTCTAGGATAACCTGCATTAAGGAGAGAACGTTTTATCTCAGAAGGATCATTCCCTCTTTCTAATGCATTTTTAAAACATGTAATCAAGTCTTGTCTTGCCATCTTTCCTCTTTTTTACTTATCTAACACCAGTTTTTGTCCATTCTGTAAAAGATGAACATTATATCCTAATTTATAACCCATTTCGACTGCCAATTCTGCTAATGGTGCTCGTTTTTTAAGATTGCCATGAGCCGGGATTAGATGCTGGGGCTGTAACATCTCAATTATGTCTCTCAAATCTTCTCTTCCACAGTGTCCAGAAACGTGAACATCTGTAAAAATCCTTACGCCTTTTTCTTTTAGTTTTTTTTCTAGTTGTTTTCTGTTTTCAATATTAATCGGAGAAGGGATAATGCTTGAAGAAAAGATAACATGATCTTGTGGTTCAAATTTAAATGGAAGCGCCCCTTTAACAAACCGGTCAAGGATAGACCCTGGTTCGCCTTGATGTCCCGTGACAACAAAAAGGTATTTTTCCCTGTTTTTCAAGGCTTTTCGAATTGCTCTCTCCATTTGGTTTCTATAACTTAGAAGCTGAATGTCTGGCATAAATGGGGCCAGATTGACTGCATCGGCTGCTGAAACATACCTATTCAATGATCTTCCCAAGAATATTATCTTCCTGTCAAGTTGTTTTGCACAATCAACAATGCTTTTTAACCTTGCTATATGGGATGAAAAAGTTGTTGTTATGATGCATGCATTACTATTATTTGTTGTTAGTAAAACATCTTCTAGTAAACCACGGGCTATTTTCTCAGAGGGGGTTTTTCTTTCAGTATCAGAATAAAGCGAATCAACAACTAAAGCGAGAACACCTTCTTTTGCAATTTCTTTTAATCTTTCATAATTTGGTTTTTTTCCAAGAATTGGCGTGTTGTCAAATTTGAAATCATTTGCATAAACAATTGCACCCTTTTCTGTGTGTATTACTATCAAAGAGGCCTGGAGAGTTGAATGAGTTATGTTCAGAAACTCAACTTCATAATTCTTTCTTCCTTGAGTTAAGAAAGAAGAATTCGGAGAAACAGTTCTTATTTTATTACTAAACTTCATGTTGTTATCTTGTGTTAAAGCTTTCAAGATTTCTATTGTATAGGGCGTTCCAACAATTTCTGCATTGTAATTATGACCCATATATGGAATCGCTCCAACATGATCTAAATGAGCATGAGAAACAAGAATCGCCCTGACTCTGCTCTTAATATCTCCGAGAAAGTCATCGTCTGGAATAGCTTTTATCCTCTTTAGGTCTTTTTCAGCATAACCCTGCCTTTGTGAGTCTTCTATTTCAACTATTGGCGGCAAGTAAAGGCCTTGATCACAAACAAGAGCATCATCCCCGAAATCAAAGAGGGTCATATTCTTGCCTACCTCGCTGTAGCCTCCAACGGTGTATAATTTGATTGACATTTTATTCCTCTTTTATTAAGCAATAAACTAAAAGAGATTTATATAGTTATCGCGCGCCGCAGCGCGCTTTTGAGAAAGGTTTAAAAGTTGGGAGAATTTTTACTTTTTGAGGGGACGTAGCTCAGCCTGGGAGAGCATACGTTTTTTACAATGTGAAAAAATGGCTTAGGCGACTGAAGCTCGCAGTGTCGGGAGTTCAAATCTCCCCGTCCCCATTTATTCTCTCAAAGACTTCTTAGCAATTTCTAGTTTATACGGATTAGAAAACTTCTTAGAGTTAATATAGAATCAAACTTCTGATTGTTCAGCCAATGGCTCTTCTAAAATCTATGATTTGAACAGATTGAACTTCTGGGATCTCTGAAAATTCTTGTTGAATTTTGTCTTGATCCAATTCTTCTGGCCAGACAAGTGTGACTATCAATGCTTTCAGACCAAATGCTATTTCCTCTTCTTCAATAGAATGAACTAAAACTTTTGGATATTTGCTTGAAATCGTTTTTATGTTTTCTTTTATAACTTCTAAGTTGCTCTCTGGAGACTCTTCCATAATCTTTATTTTTAATGCTGCAGTTGCCATTTTCAAAATTAAATTTACGGTCCCTCAAAACCGCAATCGCATTTGTATTTAATGCCGAGTTTCTTACAGAACGCACATCTACTGATTGTTTTTTCACAACTAGGACACCTGAAAACCGTGCCTTCGCCTCCGACTATTTTGCCGCAACTAGTACATATTTGTTTTTTTGTCATTTTTTTATTTTTATGAATGATTTAATAAGTTCAATAATTTTTATGGTTTTTAAATGATTGTTTTATTCTCTAATATTAAATCTGAGATTTCATCTCAAATAGGGCTCCTTCTGCTTTCGCTTTTTGAGCTATTTGATCAAAAATAGACTTGACTCTTTTGTTTATTTCTTTGTAATCTTTGTCCTCTATCGAAAGAGAGTAATTTGGAGAACCAAGATATTTAATTAAAACATTTTTTTCCGAAATTGTAAGAATTTTTTTTATTTTTTCAATACCATCTGCTGCATCCGTGTGCAACGAAAATTCTACTTTTATCTGTGCTTTTTTTTCTTTTATTTTTTCTTTTAAAAATGAAAAAAGTGCTTTTGATTCTTGATCATTTAAGTCAAGAGATCTCAGATTGCTCTCCTTTATTCCCCCTTCTGAAAACTTTTCAAAGAATTCTGAAATTGTTTGCTCTATCTTTATTTTTGTAATAATTTCTGCTGCTTTCTTTTCATCTTTTAGAACAATCTTTAGAATGGTATTAAGCTCTTTCTCTCTTTTTTCATTTTCAAGGGCTTCTTTTCTTTCTTTTTGTGAAACTCTCCTCAATGAGAGGTCAATATGTCTTCTCTCTGGATCCACTCTAAGAATTTTCACCACAATCCTTTGGCCAATCTTGATGTAATCTCTTATATTCCTGATTCTGCCTGGTGCAACTTCTGAGAAATTTATAACACCTTCTATTTGGGGGTCTAACTTTATGAATACACTGGTTCCCACTATCCTATCAACAACGCCAACAACTATACTGTCTGCTTCAAAATTAAGAGCCATTTTTGATTATGCTATTTATGTTCAATTATATTTAATTTTTAGGAAGGAGTTCTATTTCAAAACTTCTAATACTTTCGATTTGATTTTTGCTTTCCCTGAAGAAGGCTTGACTAAAACATAACCACATTTTAAACATTTTACAGTTGTTGTGGCTTTTCCGAATATCACTTGTTCATTTTCACATTTTGGACATTTCACACGGACAAATTTGCTTGATGTAATTCTTATCTGTTTCATAGAAGAGATATAGAAAGAGAGTTTTTAAGGGTTTTGTTTAGAATTTTTCTGAAGGATTACAAGTAAAACTCGATTAGATAGCAATCTTAATTTCTTCTATTTCAAGGTTCTTTTGAAGGCTCTGAAGGAATATATCTTCTTCTTTTTTTGAGATTAGACAGCCTGCTGCATGAACGTGACCCCCAACTTCTGCATTTTTTATATCTATTACAACTCTGCTAAGAAGTTTGCATAAATCTGTTGGTGATTTATCATCTGATCTATTGCTGCAAGACAGTCTCATAGAAACCTTAATTTTTTTATCTTTTCGATATGCCATGCCAACAAGGATATTTCCTTCTGGATAAACTCCAGAAGAAGCAAGGATACTTGTAACTGTTCCGATTATTGTATCCCTAATATTATCTTTCGCGTTTATTATCATATAATTTCTTCCTTCAATTTTTTTTGTTGCATTTACAAAATTTAGTCCATTGATGATGTGGTGGCGGTATTGACTATAAACAAATTCGATTTTATCTTTCGCTTTTTTTGAACCTAAGAGAAAGGCTAAGGCAAGAGAAGTGTAATTTAGTCTTCCACAAGCATTTAGCATTGTGCTTAATTCTCTTGCATCTATTATATATCCAAAAAATTTCATAAGATAAATATTTCCGATTATATCCTGGCTTTTTGTGTGATTCATTCTCGCAAGGATGATTGCTGTAAGAAGTCTTGACATCTCTTCTTCTGATAAATCAACTATTGTTCTGTATCCTTTATCTGTTCTTATCTGAATGTCTAAATCTCTGAGAAAAGCAATTGCCCCGTTTTGTGAACCAGAGACACCTGGAATGAACATTGATGAGTTTAGTTCAAGAGACTTGTGAATCGGACGAGTAGCTGAAAAAACAATGGGCCCTTTCTTAACCTGCATCCCCGTATCTTTCGCATCTTCTAGGATTTGCTTGTTTGTTTTGCTCAATGATTTGTCTACCATGTCGCCGATCATTCCTAAAACAGCTAACTGGGCAAGATCTTTATTTTCTGGATTAAGAGCCTTTGCAAATTCATAAACAACACTCGATGCACTGGTTTTATCTTCATCTTTTTTATTTAGTTCTGGATTGACAAAGGTTATATTTGGATTGTCTTTAACATATTCAAGAAATTGAGAATTTTCAATTTCATGATGATCCAGAATCACTACATGACATAAATTCGCTAAAGCGATTATCTTTTCTAGTTTATTAGACCCCAAATCTAGAAAAAAAACTGCTTTGCATTTTTGTTTTTTTATTTCAAAGAATAATTTTTCAATCAAAGGGTCTTCTAGTTGTTTAACAACTCGGACATGGAACTGTTGGTCACATCTTCTTAATGCTTTTATTAGAATTGCTGCTGAACTTAATCCATCTGTGTCTAAATGCGTTATAACCCTTATTATTCCTTCTTTTTTTAGTGTTTCTCTAAATTTAAGAACTGTTTCTTCACCTAACATTTTTTTAAAACCTCAACAAGAGATAGTTAACTCGATTAGTATAAAAGCTTATGCGTGATTTCTAACAAGTTTTCTTAAAACTTACTTTGATTTTCTCTCAATATACTTTGTAAGTCTATGCTTCATAGATTGAGCTAATTGCAAACCCCTTTTAGCTGTTTTGTCAACTTTATTTCTTGCAATATGTCTTCTTATTCTTTCTTCTTTTTTGAGAATGTTGTTAAGATCATTTTTCGAAACGTCTATTCCATTTTCTTTTAATATCTGTGCTATCTTTTTCTTTGTGATAACTTTAACATTAGGGATGCTGTATGTATCTCTTAAAACTAGGCCTATTTTAGCTGGATCGAGACCATCTTTTGATAATTTTACTATAAGCTCTTCTAACTCCTTGGCTTCCATCTTAACCCAGTAAGCTTTTTCAGGTTTAGGTGAGTGGCTTCTTGCCTTGCCTTTTCCATGTCCATACATTGTTGCCATGCTTCTCAGAAAGAAAGTTTGTTTTTAAAGGTTTCGAAACCTTCAGTATCTGTGTTATCCCGTTATTATTTCCTAACGATACATTTTCTCGGGTTTTCATTTTCTCATTTTTCTTATAAAAGCTTGTGACGGTGTTTCTAGTTCATCAAACTTTAAAGATTTATGCGGCTTAACATCATTGTACCAAC
>JAPLYB010000018.1 GCA_026395795.1 Candidatus Pacearchaeota archaeon | reverse complement strand
ACAAGCTTTTATAAGAAAAATGAGAAAATGAAAACCCGAGAAAATGTATCGTTAGGAAATAATAACGGGATAACACAGGATTACAGATCCACACCCCTATTGTGAGGTATATAATGCATAATAATATGCAGTTGTAATGTAATTCGCGTAACCCTCTTTCTATTAGATATTACAAATAACATCTTAAAGAATGATAATACAATGCATTCTAAAGTTTTATAAGTTGAGTAACGCTGTCTAATTGTAAAAGATGGTTGAAACATTAGACAATAAGAAAAGAGAGATTGATGAAGAGACATCAAAGATAAAGAGAAAGATAAAGTGGGCGTTTATTTGTTTCTTTGGTGCATGGATATTGATGATTGCGATTCTTGTTCTAGGAAGCATCAAGTCAAGTACTGCGATACAAAGTTTTATCCAGCATTTTGGCGCGTGGATCACACTGCTTTCTTTTGCACTTTTCATAATAAGCATTATTTTGATGATTATGATCTTGAAATATTTAAGGAAAAGAAAAAAAGAAGCGAGAACACAAAGTCAAAAGTAGATTTTTAACAATAAATTTATAAGTTGATTTCTATTCTGTAAATCAGAAAAAGGAGGACCGTATGCCAGAAGATATAATAATAGGAAGAGATGAATCTGATAAAAAGAGGTTTGGAAATGAGGGGCTTGTTTATCTAGGAAAGCATTTTGTAAAGATGGGCCAGATTACCAGTTTGAGCAATAGAATTATGATGGATGTTGCTCGTTCTCATGTTGTTCTCGTCGCTGGCAAACGTGGTGGAGGGAAATGTGTTGTTGGTGATACATTAATTCCACTTAATGATGGTTCTGTTTTGCCTATTAGAGAACTTGCAGAAGATTCTAGAAACCTTTTTGGATTAAATGAAAAATTAAAGATTAATCCACTTAAAAAAAGCGATTATTTTGAAAGAGAAGTTGATAGAATTTTGTATGTTAAATTAAGGAGTGGTCGTGAAATAAAGCTAACTCCTGAACATCCTTTGTTGACTATAAATGGATGGAGGCCAGTTAAGGAATTAAATGTCGGTTCAAGAATTGCTACAGAAAGAAAAATAGAATGTTTCGGAAAAGACAGCATGCTAGAAGAAAGAATCAAACTATTGGCTTATTTAATTGCCGAAGGACATATCGTCAAAAGTTATTGTTTATTTTCAAATATGGATAATAAAATCTTTAAAGATTTTGAAGATTCTGTAAAGAAATTTGATAAGAATCTAAAGGTGGTTGAGTGGCCAAAGGGAAGAAAAGGTTGTTATGGTGTAACTCAAATTAAAAAAGAAGTTGATATTTCTAACCTGAAAACAGATGGGCATGGTTGCTTTGTTAAAGGTAGTAAGATTAAATCGTTAAAGAATTCTATGGTCCGATGGTTAATTGATTTAGGAACTTATAATAAAAAATCCGCCGATAAAGTTATTCCACAAGAAATTTTTAGATTGCCAAAAGAACAACTTGCTTTATTTTTAAACAGACTTTTCAGTTGTGATGGGAGCATCTTCTTTTCTAAAGATCATTGGGAGATCTCTTATTCTTCTTCATCTGAAAAACTGATAAGGCAAGTTCAACATTTACTTTTGAGATTTGGTGTTTTATCAAAATTAAGAAAAAAACATGTGAAATTTAACTCAAAATTATTTGAAACATTTGAATTAAATGTTGAAAGTGTAAATGTAGTTAAGTTCATTGAAGAAATCGGTTTTTATGGTTATAAAGAAGAAAAAGAAAGTATTGCACAAGATCATTTTAAATCTATAATAACTAATCCTAATATTGACACAATTCCAAAAGAAATATGGGATACATTTAGACCAAAAAATTGGGCCGCTGTTGGAAGAGCTCTTGGTTACAAATATCCAAAAGCGATGAGGGAAAGAATTAGATATTGTCCGTCGAGACAAACCTTGTTGCAAATTGCTGAGATAGAAGAGAATCACCCGATTCAATTGCTAGCAAATTCAGATATTTTTTGGGATGAGATTGTTTCTGTCGAGATGATTGAAGGTAAAATAAAGGTATATGATATATGCGTTCCAGATTTTCATAATTTTGTTGCCAATGATATAATTATTCATAATAGTTATAGCGTGGGTGTAATGGCTGAAGAAATCGCGAATCTGCCTCCAGAAGTCTCACAAAACATCGCGGTGTTAATATTTGATACTATGGGAATTTTCTGGACTATGAAATATAAGAACGATAAAGAACTTGAGCTACTGCATGATTGGGCAATTGAACCTAGGAAGATTAATGTAAGGATATTTGTTCCTTTTGGAAAAATTAAAGTTTATGAGGAAAAAGGGATTCCCTATGACGAGGAGTTCTCTTTAAGAGTTTCTGAACTTTCCAGCGATGATTGGATCCAGACTTTTGGTCTTGTGTTTACAGATCCTGTTGCAATTGTTGTTGAAAGGGTCATCACTTTTTTAAATGAGGAAATTGAACATGGAAGACTCAAGAATTATGATTTAGATGATGTCATTGCTTTGATTAAAAAAGAAAAAGAATTGAATAAAGATGCAAAAGATGCTGCTGTTAATTTCTTTGAAGGAGCTAAAACCTGGGGGTTGTTTTCTACTAAAAGAGAGAAGGGGACTGCTGTAAGAGATTTGATTGAAGCTGGAAAGACAACAGTGCTTGATTTAAGTTGCTATAGTTCTATTGGTGCATTTAATGTTCGTGCTCTCGTCATAGGATTGTTGAGCAAGAAGATTTTTGATGAAAGAATGGATGCTAGAAAAAAAGAAGAAGTTGAAGCTGTCAGGCATGGAATTGATTACCTTTATTACAAAGAAAAAAGAGAGATGCCTCTTGTTTGGATTATGATTGATGAAGCACAAGAATTTCTTCCCCTAAATGGGAAAACAGCTGCTAGCGATGCTTTAATTCAATTGTTGCGAGAGGGGAGACAACCTGGAATTTCTCTTGTGCTTGCAACACAACAACCCGGGATGATTTGTCATGATGTTCTTACACAGAGTGATATTGTACTTGCCCATCGAGTAACTGCAAAGCCAGATATTGATGCTTTGAATTATATTATGCAGACTTATCTCACCAGTGATGTCAAGACGTATTTAGATAACTTGCCAAGATTGAAGGGATCAGGTATAATCTTAGATGATAACTCTGAAAGAATGTATCCTATGAGAGTAAGGCCCAGATTCACATGGCATGGTGGAGAAGCACCAACTGCAATAAAAGTTAAGAAAAGAATATAAATAAGTTTTGCATAGAGATAATAATAAAGAAGGTAAAAAATATGCCAGAATCAAAAAAACTTTGGAATGGGAAGATTGTCCATGCAGGCATATTTGATTTTAAAGAGAATTACAGATTCATGTATGAATGGCTTATGTCTCATGAGTATCTTGTTCTTGAAAAAAAGTACACTGAAAAGGTAAAACCAGAAGGGGGCAAATTCATTGAGATTAGATGGACTGCTTATAGGAAGATAAGTAACTACTTCAGATTCAAAATGGGATTAATCTTAAAAGCACCCCATATAGCTCCTGCAGAAATCCAAGAAGGGAGCATGAAAGTCAAAAGAGACAAAGGGGAAATTGAGATTAGGTTTGACCCAGGAGTGTTTCTTGAAAAGGATTATGAAAATCGTTGGGGAAAGAATGGTGTATTAAACTTCTTAAGAAATCTTTATGATAAATATATTATAAGAAGCAGGATTGAATTTTATGAAGATATGTTGAAAGATGAATCAGACGAATTTGCCAATCAAATAAAGGCATTTCTTATTCTTTCTGGAAAGATTTAGGATTTATATTTCTATATCCCCATTATCCACTGTTGTTGCAGGGTCTATCCTTTCAATTCTGACTTTAATCTTCTTTCCCTTTTTGTTCTTAAGTTCCACATACTCTTCAGGATTCCCGCCTTCCAATGCCTCTAAAATCTCTTCTTCCTCTAACCCATCGATTGCTTCTCCCATTCTGTTATAGTCTTTTTTGATAAATTTATTTTTTACAAATTAAACTATCACTTAATTATTGGGTCATTTATGCAGTTTTATTTTTTCGCTACTTCGCTTGAAAATCATTTAGATTTTCGGCGCCCTGAAAAACTTGGTTTTTCATGGGCGTCTTCTTTTAGAATTGCTTTTGCGACGATGAATACAACAAACGCGATTATGACAAAGTTTATTATCGCTCCTAGTAATGCTCCCCAGCCTATTGCTATTGGCCCTAATTTTAGAATCGCTGTTTGCCATGCGCCTCCTGGAATAAATGGAGTTATGAGTGGCATAATTAGATTGTTCACCAGTGATTGAACCAGTGTAACTGCAGCAAGACCAATTACAAAGGCTATTGCCATGGGAATAATCTTATACTCTTTTAGAAAGTCTCCGAATCCATGATGCAAGCCCATTATTTTATAGATGTATTAAAGTATATAAGCTTTGTTTTTTAGAACGGGGTTTAGCTTTCTGAATCAATGATGGGATATAGTCCTTATTGATTTTTTTCTTGTTGATTGATAACTTTAGAAAGACAGAAGGGGCACCATAAAAACAAAGATTTATAAAGTTACGTAATATTACGTAATAATGGAAATAGTGAGCAGGATAAGCAGGGGAAGCAAAATGGATCAGATTTATATTCCGAAGAATAGGGCTGGCTTGGGCATCGGAGACTATGTTCTCATAAAGTTGATTTCTCTTGAAGAACGGGAGCAAGTAAAAAAACAAGGAGGATATCGGGGGAAATATCTTAGGAATCCTTTCTTATACGGGGTAAGCAAGATAGAGCCGATAAAAATGGAAATAATAAACAGGGTTTTTGGAATTTTGTCTAAATTTCAATTTGAGAATGTAATAATAACTGGTTCTATTCTTGAAATGGGATTTAATTTTAATGATATGGATTTGATACTTATTTCTGAGGAACAGGATCATGGGGAGAAGAGGATTATTGAAAACCAGATCATGAATTCAGTTGGAATAAAATCTCACATAATCTTGTTGAGTAAAAAAACTCTGATTTCTGGACTGGAAACCGATCCTATTTATGAAAGTATGATAAGCCGATGTATTTCTAGAGAAAGAATTGTTTTTAATTATAAAAGATTGATTCTTCCAAAATTCCTTGATTTGCAGCTTCTAAAAAGCAAGGCTCTAATTAAAAATTATCAAGAATATAATGGAAGGGAAAAAGAATATTTGGTTAAAAATCTTGTTTCAATTTCTCTTTTTCTTGAAGGAAAAAAAGTAAAGCAAGATGAGATTGAAAAAAAAATAAAAGTAGAACTTAAGACACACCCTAAAGAAATACGGGAGAATATATTGGGAAAGGAATTTGAAAGAAATTATGAAAAATTATATAAAGAAACATTTGATAAGATACTAAAAGAGGCTGAAAAGCAAAATGCAAAACCGAAATAAGTTAATTAATTCACTAATTGGGAATCTCTCAAATGCTGTTCTTCATGCTATTTTGGAGAAGGCGATTTCTGAAGAAGAGAAAGAAATTGCAACCCATTACAATAAAGAGTTGAAAACAAGTTTTGATGTTGCAAGGAGATATAGAGATAAGATAAATCCTAAATTCTCCCCCCTTCTAGAAAAAGATGCTGAAGAAATAAAGAGTCAAATCATGAAGAATGTTAAAAATGAGCTTCTCTTAAGGATCTCTAAAGGATATAAAAACATAAATCTTAACCTAATCGAAAAAGAAGTAGATTCTGTTTTAAGACTGTTGAAAGTGTAAACTTTATACATACCTTATGCAATTTGTTAAATCATCAAATACTTAGCCGACAAGAAATTTCAAACTTTTTTCACAGAGGTGTAAAGATGTATAAACATTGTTTTTTACATTTGATAAACCTTTAGATATGTGTTATCCCGTTATTATTTCCTAACGATACATTTTCTCGGGTTTTCATTTTCTCATTTTTCTTATAAAAGCTTGTGACGGTGTTTCTAGTTCATCAAACTTTAAAGATTTATGCGGCTTAACATCATTGTACCAACCCA
>JAPLYB010000037.1 GCA_026395795.1 Candidatus Pacearchaeota archaeon | reverse complement strand
GTTGGTACAATGATGTTAAGCCGCATAAATCTTTAAAGTTTGATGAACTAGAAACACCGTCACAAGCTTTTATAAGAAAAATGAGAAAATGAAAACCCGAGAAAATGTATCGTTAGGAAATAATAACGGGATAACACAGTTGGAAAAACTTAAAAAGCTTTGCATGTCATCGAGGAGAAAAAAGAAATTATCTTTTTCTTTTTCCAATTCCCTCTTCTTTTACACCTAATAGAAAAAGTTTTATCAAGAAAAATCCTACAAGCGTTCCAATAAATCCAAAGAAAACATATGGCCCCGGCGTCTTAAACAAGAAAGATAATTGAATCGGCCATTCGTAAAAACTTCTATGAATATCAAATAAGAAGATTATTATGAGTGAGATAAAAGCAGATATTGCAAGGAAAATCAAATCAGCAATAACCTCTCTTTTTGTTACAACTGACTTCCCTCTTATTTTTCGCAAATGTTTTCGCATAAATCTTCAAGAAGGAATATTATTTAAAACTTATCTCCTCAAATATTCTCTTAAGAATATTCTTCCTTGTTCAAGTAAGGGCTTTTTTACAAGAGCTCCATCAATAACATTATAAATTTGTGTATCATATGCTTGAGTTAACTTCTCTGGATTAGAACCTTTTTCTAAATGTTTAAAAATTGCCCAAGTTTGCCATCTTGCAAAAAATTCTTTTGCTAAAACTTTCATGTCTGCTCTTCCAGAATTAATTCCTAAAACATCAATTTGTTCTGGCATGTTTTCTGTAAAATAATATCCTGTTGTTTGTGCAACTCTCGGAGCATGATAGTCAGAAGTAACAATTAAAATTTTCAATTTTTCTTGATGTCCTCTTTCTCTTAATCTTTGAGTATTTGCTGGAGTGTTGTGTGCATGAGCAATTTCTAAATGCTCTGAATCTGGGAAATGTTTCATTTGATCAACAAGTCTTTCATCTTCCACAAATGTCTGCTCGAGACTTCTTCCCCTGCATTCATAACCGTCAAGAAACAAAACAGATTGAGGATTTCTTAAAACATTCGTTCTATAAAGTGTTAATGCAGTAAACTGTCTCAGATGATCTTCTGCTACAGAACCAGCACTATGGACTGTAACATAATCATATTGCCCATTATATGCTTTTTGAGATGCTTGGGTCATATTAACAGCATGAACATTTCCAGTTTCATGTCTTGGAGAACAAGCAAGTAAAGCAACAAGCCCACAGACTAAAATTTTTGATGACATTTTTTAGATTCATACAAAGCAATTTTTATTTATAAATCTTTTCTTTTGTTACTACTAAACAATTATACAAGAAATATTTAAGTCCTCTTCTATAGTTTTATTAATGATTCCACTAACACCAATTCATTATCTGCTTAAGATTGGAAATTTTACAATTTACACTTGGGGAGCATTCTTTGTCTTGGCATTTCTTATTACATCCATACTATTTTTTCGAGAAGCAAGAAAAAGAGGGATAGAAGAGAACACAATCTGGAGCATCCTTCTGCTCATTCTTTTAGGAGCGATAATCGGAGGAAGATTATTTTTTATTTTTGAGAATCTTTCTTATTTTATTTCTAAACCCTTGGAAATTCTCGCATTTGGAAAAGGGGGAGAAACAAGTTATGGGGGAATTATCCTCTCTATTCTCTTTGTGTGGCTCTACTGCAAGAAGAACAAAGACAAAATTCGCTTCAGTCAAATTTTAGATACTGTTGCACCTTATCTTGCATTAGGACTTGCGATTGCCAGGATTGGCTGTTTCCTAAATTGGGATGATTTTGGAATTGCCTCGAGCCTTCCATGGGCAATTCAAGTTGCCGGAGATATCTTAAGACATCCAACTCAGTTATATGAAACACTTTATTGTTTAGTTATCTTCGGATTATTAATTTGGTTTAAAAAAATAAAAGAGAATCCAGATGCAAAATTAACAAAGTTCAAGAAATTATTAAATAAAAATGGCGCATTATTCCTCTGCTTCTTAATTTTATATTCTTTCTTCAGATTTTTCAATGATTTCTTAAGGGTTTATCAAAATTATTTCTTAGGACTAGCAGAAAGCCAATGGATTTTGCTCGTGACATTTATAACAAGCAAGATAATCCTATGGAGGAAAAAATAAAAAGATTTAAAAGGCAAAAGTTACTACAGTAAAATTACTAAAAGATTAGTATTTTAAAAAATAAAATGCCACTATTCGAACACATCAGTGATAGACTAAGATGTTCTGGACTGCACACAAACGTTTATCCATTTTCTTATGACACCGTTCAATTAAATTATGATGGTTATCGAATTTCCAAACTAGGCGAAGTTTATTCTCCAGTTGAAGAGATGGCATTAATGTTCTTTGGAGATTCAAGAAAAATTAAAGAAAGAAATTTAAGGAGACTTGGAACTAGACATGAAGGAGTTACAATTCATGCTACTCTTAGAGATACGACTGGTGCAGTTGTAAGAACTATCAAACCAGAAAGAATAGTCAATGAAGTAAGAAAAATTGTTTTTGGAACAGTTTCACTAGTCGAAGAAGAACAAGAACATCCTAAAGAAGCAGATTTTGTTGCTACTGTATCTTATTTTAGTAAAAGCAGAACCTATCCTGATATCGTTGATATAACAGCGGGCCTTCCCTAAAAGACAAATTTAAAGGATGGAACTACGAAGACATTGTAAGAGGGCCACACGTTGTTGGGTTTCCCGGTTGGTTATCGCCTCCTGCTTGGGGGTTTATGGGGGGTATTACACAAACAGATGATGCAGAAACGTTATCTCAAAGGGAAAGGGAATTTAAAGAAGAAAACAGAGTAACTATCTCTATTGATGGCACACCTCATGTTTTCGGTTTAAGTGACGCAGGTACATTTTATAGGGGCACTCTTCTTTCAGATGGGAACCTAAGTCTAAGAGGAACTCTGATAACAACAGACGACCCTATAACTTTTGAAAGATGGGTTTATGGGATTCATGCAAATGAAAGAGTGTCAAGTGCCTTAGTAGCGTATTTATCTGATCGACATCCAGAAATGAAATAAATTTTAAAGAATTTCTCCCCAACCAACTAATCTCCAATGGCTTTGATAATTTCTTGCTAGTCCAACTCTGTCTCCTTTGAAAGGCAGAACAGGAATTTTCAAAGCAAGCTCAACTTCATTGCCTTTCATTTTCATAACTTTTCCTATTGTCGTGCTTGTATTAACACTCAACATCAAAAATTCACTTGTTTTAAGAGGATCTATTTTTAATTGTTCTTTCGCTCCGACAATTTCTTTGAATAATGTTGTTTTTAACTTAAGAGTATAAGAAATTTCTGGCAGTGAATTGTCTAAACCAGCAACACATCCTACAAGTCCATCTGATTTTGTCATAAATGGATCTAAAGCAGTTTGTATTGCTAAAGATCCAGAAGGAGTTACTTCTTGCAATTCATTTTTTCCAGCACGCAATGCGATTATCTTTGTCTTTACTGTTTTGTATATTGTTTGGTCTTTTTTCTTCAAACTTTCTCCTGGTTTAATCTCAATTATATCTCCTATCTTCAACTTTCCTGATTTCAGGATTCCTCCTAAAACTCCCCCCTGCAAATCTTTTATCTCAGTTCCAGGTCTGTTAATATCAAAAGTTCTTGCGATTAAGAACAAAGGTTTGCTTTCCGTGTCTCTCTTAGGACTTTCAATTGTATTAATCTCTTCCAAAATCTGGTCTATGTTAACATCTTGCTGTGCACATATCGGAATAATTCTTGCATTTTCAGCAACACTTCCTTTAACAAATTCTTTAATTTTTTTATACTGTTCAATTGCTTTTTCTTTTGTAACTAAATCTATTTTGTTCTGCAGGATTATAATCTGTTTAACACCTTTGCATTCAAGAGCAAGCAAATGTTCTTTTGTTTGTGGCTGAGGGAAAGGTTCATTTGCAGCGATTGTCAAAAGAGCAACATCAATTATGGCTGCTCCTCCAAGCATAGTTGCCATAAGCATCTCATGCCCCGGAGCATCGATAAAACTAACATACTTAACAGGCTCTGCAACGCCTCCGCAAGAACATGTTTTTTTTATGGCATACTGATTACATTTTGTACATTTGTGAATAATTACATCAGCATATCCTAGCTTGATTGTTATTCCTCTCTTTAATTCTTCAGAATGTTTGTCAGCCCAGACTCCTGTGAGATGATACAAAACAGTCGTTTTTCCATGATCGATATGTCCCACAAGTCCAATATTCAATACAGGTTGTTTAGTAATCATTTAACACAAAAAGAACGGGGGTTTTTAAGATTATTGTTGATCAACTCGGTCTGCTTGGGTTGTTTCTGCTTTTGCTAACATCAAAGCAATCCTATAAGGAACTGCAAATTCCTTTATCAATAATCTAAAAGTTTCTGCACTTGGATTAGAAGCACAATCTAATCCACCAAGACTAGCTAACGCAAGTGTTAATTGATCTAATCTTTTATAAGCTCCCGAATTGCCTTCATCTGTATTAATCTCGATTAATCTTGCAAGATCTCTCCCGTGATTAAACATAATTAATTCTTCATCTGTTGGTCCTTTTACAAAATCTCTTTCGGAAGTTATTTCCCGAGGTACATACTTAGCAACCAATGCTAAATGAGCTCTAACAGTTTTGATTGCAGATTGATAATCTCCACTCATTGCAAGAACGTCTAATCTTGGAATTCCACGACTATACATTAAAGAAAGTGCTTTCAGAGTTAACTCCACAAAAGGTTCTAAGGTCAATACCCCCCCACTATCTGCATAATCTTTTCCTGCCATTGTACTTTTCATTAATCACAGAGACTTATAAACCTTTCGCTCCTGCCCAGTGACAGCAAAAGCAAGAAAACAAAGAGCTGCCCCATTTATACTTGAAAATTATTTAAGAAAAATTATTCTTTTAAGAAGCAGAAGTTATGGTAGCTTCTTTAACTTCTTCCTTGACTTCTTCTTTTCCGAACACCTTGGGCAATGTTTTTTCGCCTGATTTAGAAACTTTTAAATTAATCTGAACAATTTGTTCTGTAATCGTATTTCCATGAACTGTCTTTTTTAATCTCAACCCTTGAGGTTTCTTGGTTTTCATTCCTTTTCCTCTAGTCATAAGCATCTTTCTTAGGTTTGACCCTTGAACTTTTTTTAGTCCAGGTATCCCAGACATGTGAGAAAATCCAGTAATAATAAATTCATAATCAGAAAGATCAGCAAACTCATTTATCGTGTCTCCTTTTATACTTTCTCCGATTCTTTTCCCAATAAAAGCAACACTAGCTGTTTCTGCATGAAAAGTTTTTTTGCTTTTAGGGTCTCCGATGTCTAATTTGATTGTCATGTTAAATCTTGTTTAAGAATGTTTAAAAAGGTTGCGGAAAGAAAAGAAATTATTAAAATATCTAGTTTTGCTTAACAGGGGTTGTAATTGGAGTGTCCCTATATCTACGATCCTCCATATAGACATTATAAGTTAGACCTAACATAGCCATTAAAAATTCAGTTCCAGAAAGCAAATTTCCAACAGTTCCATCATCATACATTGGCCAAAATTGTTTTAAGACCTCTGTTTCAAAACCATCGTTTGGAAGAGCAACTACTTTTACGTCTTGTTTAATAAGTAATTGGCGAACACTTTCTGCCATATCTGCTGCTGCGGTTGCATAAATCGCCCTTCTTTCCAGAGGCACGTGTTTAAATTCACCTTCGTTTATAGCAAGAGCAAAGTTGACCATATTTCTAGGAATCTCATCTAATTTGTGTTCCAATAACTTTTTTCCAAACCAACCCACCAAATCCGTTCTTTGTTCAATAGTAAGATATTCAGACATGTTCTCTTAGAGAGTTCTTTCTTTATAAACGTTTCTCTTTTAACTACTTTAGAATTACTATTTTAGATTCCCCACGTTGCTTTCTGTTTTCTTTTGATTCCAGCGATTTCCTGCAATAAAGAAATTTCATCGCCATTCAAGTACTTTTTATTTTCTTTAAGTCCAAGAAATTCCTGCTCGTTTAAGGAAGAATAAAGACACTCGTCTTCTTTTATCTGTCTTCCAAAAGTCACATTTGAAAAAGAAATTGCAACCTCCTTACCTGTTTTTACCCTATCAACACTTTTATTTTCAGACTGTATCCCCTTGACTCTATCAATCTCTTCACCTTTAGCATTCATCATGAGTGTTCCAGATTTCAAAATTCCAGCTTCTACTCGTGCGCCGAATATTGCAGGCTTACTTTGTCTGAAACAACAGTTTCGCATAATCTTAATTTTAGCAGGCCATGTCAATTTTTGCAGCTTATTCCTCTCAATTTCTAATGCTCTTTCCTTGCTCCATCCTTGTAATTGTTCAATAATATGATAAACAACATCATTCAAGATTATTTTAATATCCTTATCTTGGTTTTCAACTTCTCCTTCTACATTAAATCCAACAATTACCTGATTCATTTCATTAAAAGATTTCGCTAGAGAAACATCTGATTGAGTTACATTTCCAATAGAGGCTTTTGCAATTTTAAAACCAGCATTTTTCAACAACAACAGCAATGCTTCTAAAGAACCAAGAGAGTCTGCTTTCGCAATTATTCCCTCTTTGCTTGTTTGAATGGCATAATTAACTTCTTTTTGAATCTCCGCTTTTAAAACATTGATGTCCTGAGTCTTTTTTGCAACTATAAACGGCATTCCGGGAATCAGTTTTTCAGTTGCTTCGGAAGGAAACTGCAATCTTATTCCAGTTGCAGCAGACACCTCATTAGCTGTCTCAAATCCCTTCCCTAAAGGAACTGCATTGAACAATGCCCGAATTTTTGTATCAATTGCCTTGTCAAGTGTGGCAATTATAAGGGTGTCTGTTTTTTTTAGAACCCCATCATACAAAATTGCCTCTGCGTAAGTCACCTTTTCTCTCTTTATTTCAAGGATTGTTCCTTTTGCTTCTTCTCCAAGAGACAGTTTTTCTTTCAAAAACTTTTGCGCAAGTCCAGCAAGCATGGCCATCAACTCAGGCAAACCTTCTTTGGTTTTGGCAGAGCAAGGAATAAGAGCAAGTTGTTTCTCAAACTTAGAAATCCTAAAAAATAAGTCAGAATCAAACCCAAAACAATTTATCGCTCCGATGATAGAATAAAGCTTCTTATCAAACTCTTTTCTGACATAATCAGGCTGTTTCTCAATATTTTCAATCAAACTTTCTGAAAACTTTCTCCATCCAGAGATAGCATCAACCTTATTCAAAGCAACTATAAACGGCACCTTGCTCGATTTTAATATTTCTATTGTTTCACGTGTTTGTTCTTTGATTCCCTCATTTATGTCAATGACAAGGATAGCAAGATCAGCTAAACTGCCTCCAATTTTTCTTAAATTGCTAAACGCAGCATGCCCCGGTGTATCAATAAACAAAAATCCTGGAACTTCGAGTTTAATCTTAAACTTGTTCAAAACATTGAGGCATCTTTCATCAACAACACTAGAAGGAACAAATGTGAAGGATATCTTCTGAGTTATTGCACCAGCTTCTTTAGAAGCAACACATGTCCCTCTAATAGAATCTAGCAAAGTTGTCTTTCCATGATCAACATGCCCTGCAACAGTTACAATTGGGGCACGAATTTTTTTTGCGTTTTCAGTAATCTTCTTTTCTCCACTCGAAGGAATATTTTTAAGCACCATGTAATCTCATAGAAATAGAATATTAAAAAGTTATCTAATAAGGAAATTTTTTAATTATTTGTATATAAATTATAAAAGAGGTTAAACTTATTAGGTCTAACCTCTTTGTGTTGTTATTCATGACAACACAAATATAATAGAAAAAGAGAGAAATAAAAACCTTTTCTCAGTCAAGCAAATTTTCCAAGAGCACTGGGATGACTATCTTCTATACTATAATGTAAGAGATGTTGAAAAGCTCGAGGTGGAAAAGATGCTTTCATGCAAAGGGCATGAAAGAGGGTGCTTCATCTTCTTTTGCGAGCATTGCAACAAAGAAATTATTGTTGCATTTGGATGCAATTCAAGGATATGCTCTTGCTGTGGCAAGAGATACACTGACAGATGGGCAGATATGCTTTCTAAGAAAGTTGCCAAAGGAATTGTTCACAGGCATTTGGTGTTTGGAATTCCGGATATGCTCTGGAATTACTTCAAGCAAAGCAAGAAGCTGAGAAAGGTGCTTATGGATTGCGTCCATAAAACACTGAAAATGTTTTTCTCAAGCATGAGCAAGAAAAACATTGAGCCAGGAAGCATAGAAACAATTCATCCATTTGGGAGAGATATAAAATATCAGCCTCATGTTCATAGCATTGTTACAGAAGGAGGCTATGCTCATGGAAAGTTTGTTTCAATTGGAAGGTACATTAATTATAATGCCCTGCATAAAAAATGGCAGTATGAAATCCTGAATGCTTTGAGAGAATATCTTCTTAAAAACATTATTGATGAAGCTTTTAGGAAATATCCTAATGGCTTTTGTGTTTATGTTCGACCAGAGCAAATAAAATCAAGCAGGCAATTAGCAAGATACATTGGAAGGTATGTAAGGCATCCAGCGATAGCAAACTCAAGAATAATTGCTTACAACGGAGAAGCTGTGAAGTTTTATTATGAAGATAATAAAGGAAAAATCCACTATAAAATCATGCTCGTGCATGATTTTATTTCAGCAATTATACAGCATATTCCTGAAAAGAATGAAAGGCTTGTAAGATATTATGGATGTTATTCAAGAAGGAAGATAAGAAAAACTAATAATGATGTTCAGCAGTCAATTATAAAACATGGATTATTGAGGGAAAAGAGGAGAAAGAGGTTTGTTCTATGTCCGATTTGTTTTCAGGAGGCAAAGTTAATGTTATATTGCAAAAAACCTCCTCCTGAAAACAAAGAAAGATTGAGTTATTGGATGATTTGAATTAGTGTGAGCTATGAGCGAAGCGAATTAACTTGTTTTTGATATAACTTTAATAAAAACAACGTCCCAAAAAGAGTTTATATTCATTTTTTAGTTAAAATCAAGAAATCTTGCGATAAGTGACATAAAAGTTTATTCAACAGTTACACTTTTGGCAAGATTTCTTGGTTTGTCAACATCCAACCCCTTTAGATCAGCAAGATGATACGCAAAAAGCTGGAGTGGAATAGAATTGATTATCGGAAGAAGTTCATCACAGACTTTTGGGACTTTGATGACATAATTTGCAAGTCTATTGATTTTTTCATCATCTTCATTTGTCACGGCGATTATTCTCCCTTTTCTTGCCTTTATCTCTTCCATATTGCTTAAGATTTTTTCATATGTACTGTCTTTTGGCGCAACAAAAACAACAGGCATGTTTTCGTCAATCAAAGCAATCGGCCCGTGTTTCATCTCAGCAGCAGGATATCCTTCAGCATGAATATATGAAATCTCTTTTAATTTTAAGGCTCCTTCTAAAGCAACAGGAAAGTTAATCCCTCTTCCAAGATACAGAAAATTCTTGCTATCTTTGAATTCTTCTGCAATTTTTCTGATTTCATCTGAACTCTTTAAAGCTTCTTGAATTTTTTCGGGAAGAATAAATAATTCATTTAATAAAGTCACGTCAAGCGCAGATTTTTTTTGTTTTAACATCAAAGCGATCAGAAGCAATGCAGTTATCTGGCAAGTAAATGCTTTTGTGCTCGCAACCCCAATTTCCGGACCAGCGTGTAAATAAATACCAGAATCAACCTCTCTAGATATTGTTGAACCAACAACATTTATGATACCTATTATTTTTGCACCTTTCGACTTCGCTTCTCTCAAAGCAGCAAGCGTGTCTGCTGTTTCTCCTGATTGAGATATTACAATAACAACATCTCCTGGTTTAACAAGGGGATTTCTATACCTAAATTCAGAAGCATAATCTACTTCAACAGGAATTCCAGTGATTTTCTCGATGAAATGCTTGCCAACAAGAGAAGAATGCCAGCTGGTTCCGCAAGCAGTGATAATTATCCTTCCAATATCCTCTGAATTCAAATCGATTGTTAGCTTTATCTTGTTATCCTTAATTCTTCCTCTTAACGCATTCTTGATTGCTTCTGGTTGTTCAAAAATTTCCTTTAACATAAAATGTTTGAATCCTTTCTTTTCAATCTGATTTATAGTCCATTTTATATCATAGACCTTTTTATCAATTAATTTTCCATCTAGATTTTCAATAGAATAACCATCTTTTGTTATCTCTGCGATTTCATTGTCACTTAAATAAATCACTTTTTTAGTATGATTTAATATAGCTGGGACATCTGATGCAACAAACATCTCCCCTTCTCCTACTCCTATGATAAGTGGCGATCCTCTTCTAGCAGCTATAATCTTTTTTTCATTCTTATGTATAATCGCAAGCCCAAAAGTTCCTTCAATGATTTTCAATGCCTTTAAAACAGATTCCTTTAGATCACCACGTTCAGCATAAAATTTTTCTATTAAATGAGCAACAACCTCAGAATCTGTTTCAGAAACAAAAACATGCCCTTCTTTTTTTAATAACTCTCTTAAAGAACTATAATTTTCGATAATACCGTTATGTACTATTGCAATTTCTTTCTTGCAATCAAAATGAGGGTGGGCATTAATTTCGTTTGGTTCACCATGAGTAGCCCATCTTGTGTGAGCTATACCTATCATACCTTTTATCTTTTTGTCATGAACTCCATTTTCCAGATCTAAGATTCCCCCCTTCTTCTTATCACATTCGAGTTCTCCATTTTCGTTGATAACACAAATTCCAGCGCTGTCATATCCTCGATACTCCAACTTCTTCAAACCATCAATAAGCAAAGGCACAATCTCTTTTTCTCCAACATACCCTATAATCCCACACATAGTTAAGAAAAGCACATTATACTTTATAAGTATTATTGAAATATAGGATATGAAAAACTAAAGATACCAAGAAAGATTTATAAAACAATTTTGCTTTTTAATTCGAAGACAAGATGGTAAGTAATGATCTAACCAGAAAGATATTTGTGATAGCAATCTTATTGATTTTGCTTGTTTTGGCATTTATCATAGTTAAACCCTTCTTCGGGGCCATAGTCCTTGGCATAATCATGGCGTATGTTCTTCAATGGCCGCATAAAAAACTCACAAAACTCATTAAAAAGCCAGGGATAAGCGCAGGCATCATCTGCGTTCTATTTTTCGTGATTTTGACAGTTGGAGTTTATTTTTTAGCACAAATAATTATAAAAGAAGCATTTAATCTTTACTTGAACGTCGGAAAGATTGATCTTCTTGCCTTAATTGACAAAATGCTTGGATTTATGTTCCCTAATTCTCCAGATATGATCAGAGAACTATCAATCACCGTTCAAAGATCGATCACTGAGATTGTAAATGCTTTAATAACAGAAATAAAAGGCACATTGCTTAATATCCCTTCTTTAATAACTGGATTTTTTGTATCTTTCTTTGTAGCTTTTTATGGTTTGAAAGATGGTAAAAAAATAGTAGACTATATTAGAGAAATATTGCCATTCCAACCAGAAATAAATGACAAATTTATAAAAAGATCAGAACAGATATCCTTCGCCACAATTTATGGACAGGTAGCTGTGGGGATAATTCAAGGTTTAACAGCAGGAATTGGATTTTATATGTTTAAAACACAATCTCCATTCCTTTTCACAATGCTTGCTGTCTTTTTTGCAATGCTTCCTCTTTTGGGGGCATGGGTTGTTTGGATTCCTGTTTCTCTTTCAATGATAGCAACGGGAAGTCAGATGAATGGAATCTTGCTTGCGATATATGGTCTATTAGTAATAAGTACAATTGATAATATCGTCAGACCTTTTATCATTGGAAAAAAGAGCAAGATAAATCCTCTGATAGTATTTATAGGGATGCTTGGTGGAATTATTGTAATGGGGCCAGTTGGGATAATTGCTGGCCCAATAATACTAGAATTCCTTTTAATATTCATAGAACTTTATAGGACAAATAATTTAAAGATCAGAAGTTAATAAAAATAGAAGAAAATACAAAGAAATATAAAAAAAGAGGTAAAAAATAAGAAGAAAATGTTACTTAGAGTAAAACAATTAAACTTATCAGCTGGTAGGCCAATCGCTGTTCTGCATAGAGATACTGCAAAAAAATTAAAAATTCATGTTGATGAAAGAGTAGAAATCAAATGTGGGAAGTGTGAAAAGTGCAGTCTTTCTTCAAAACCACATTGTAAACATTTGGGAAAAAAGATAATTGCTGTTGTTGATCTTGCGAAAGGTTTGTTAAAAGAAAATGAAATTGCAGTTTCACAAGAAGTTGTTGAAACATTAGGTGTTGAAAGAAATGCGTTGGTACATGTAGAACCGGCACAAAAACCCCTGAGTACAAGTTATATCACAAAAAAAATTCTAAAACACACTTTGAGTTACACTGAGATACATTCAATTATTTCTGATATAGTAAACGAAGAATTGACAGAAGTTGAAATTGCATATTTTGTAGCAGCAGTCGGTTTGAATGATATGAACTTAAATGAAGTTATCTCCCTAACTAGAGCAATGATAAAAGTCGGAAAAGAGATGAAATGGAATCACAAATATGTTCTAGACAAGCACTGTTGCAGTGGAGTTGCTGGAAATAGAACAACACCCATCGTTGTTAGTGTGATTGCTTCGGCAATCGATCATTTAAAATTAGATGCAGTTATACCAAAAACCTCTTCAAGAGCGATAACAAGCGCTGCTGGAACAGCAGATGTTGTTGAAATCCTTGCTCCGATAGAATTTACAAGACAAGAGTTGAGAAAAATTGTTGAAAAAAATAAGGGCTGTCTTGTTTGGAATGGCATCTTAGGAATTGCTCCCGCAGATGATAAAATAATTCAAATTGAAAGGTTGATCCAACTAGAATCTCACGAACAACTTGTTGCAAGTGTATTAGCAAAGAAAATTGCAATGGGTTCAACACATGTTCTAATAGACATTCCTTATGGAAAAACAGCAAAGTTCACAAAAAAAGCAGCAAAACACATAAAAAGTTTAGTTGAGAAAGTCTGCGCGCATTTCCATGTAAAGGTGAAATGCTTAATCACCAATGGAAATCAACCAATTGGAAATGGTATGGGCCCTGCACTAGAGATGAGAGATTTAATTGCTGTTCTAACTAGGAATAAGCATCGCCCTCTAGATTTGGAGAAAAAGGCACTTCTGCTTGCATCAGAATTACTTTCTTTAATTATTCCAAAGAAAGAGGCAGAGGAAGTTTGCAGATTGATGCTCGATTCTGGCATGGCTTATGCGAAATTTAAGGATATAATCCATTCTCAAGAAGGGAGTGTAAGAGAGAGTGATATCGCAAAGAAGTTGCAATTAGGAAAATTTTCAGAATTGATTAAGTCTCATAAGGTTGGGAGAATAGTCGAAATAGACAACAAAAAGATTGCTCGCATCGCCTACATTCTTGGTTGTCCATCAGACAAAGGGGCCGGGATATACATACACAAACATTCTGGAGAGAAAGTATTCTATAATGAACCCTTGTTTACACTATACGCAGAAAACAAAGAAAAATTAGAGCATGCCATGGGAGTTCTAAAACAGATTTGGCCGATGGAAATCTTGTAAGTTTGAACTAGGATAAACTAATAATGGAACATACAGAAAATGAAAAAAGTAGATCTTCATATTCATAGTTCTTGTTCAGATGGAGACTACAATCCAACAGAAATTATTAATTTGGCAAAAAGGAAGGATTTGAAATGTATTTCTTTAACAGACCATAATACTACTGCGGGTGTTCTGGAAGCGGTTAATGCTGGAAAAAGGAAGAATATAGAAGTAATCCCCGGAGTAGAGATATGCTGTGATTGCAGCGAAGTTATAGGATACTATATTGATATAAAAAATAAAAAATTACAAAAATTGTTATTAAAAATTAGAAAAGAAGGCGACAAGAAAGCAAAAAAAACTATTATCAAATTGAATGAAGCAGGTTATAATGTGAAGTATGGTGAAGTTAGAAGGTTTGTCAGACACTTGCTTCTTCCAAAGAATGCCTTAAAATACATTGTAAAAGATAAGAAAGGAAAAGAAAGAGAAGAACTAATGCAAAAATTAGTGAAGATGGTGTATCTTAATGATGGAATTGCATTCGTAAATAGTAAACTAGAAAAAGCAGAAGAGGTTATCGAGATTATAAGACAAGCGGGAGGTGTTTCTGTTCTCGCGCATCCTTGGGTTCAGAAGGATGTCATGAAAAGACTTCCTTCATTGCTCGAAGCTGGTTTGAAGGGGACTGAAATTGAATGTCCTTTTTGGGATAAAAAACCAGTAACTAAAAAAATAATAAAATTTGCAAAAAAACATGATCTGATTCAGACGGGGGGAAGTGACTTTCATACAGATTCTCACCCTGGAACAAGAATCGGAAAATATGGCTGCGATTATAGAGTAGTTGAAGAGCTAAGAGAAGGATGCAAAAAGGTAAAATAAAAAAAGGGAAACAAACTAAAATGAAAAATTTGAAAATTCCAGATCTCAATAAGATATTGAAGCCAATATGGTCCCATAAGGCAGGGTACGGCTGGTCAGCAGAATTAAAAGAATGGAAAAAACAAAGAATAAAAGAGCAAGCCACAACTCCTGAAGACTCATTACTTCTAAAAAAACTTGGGATAAAAAGAAATGATAATGTTTTAGCAATAGCCGGTTATTACGCAAGTTGGGCGTCTAAAATAAAAGAGGCGGGCACGAATGTGACGTACAGCGATATTTCAAAATCAATGATAGATTACGCAAAGAAGGAAGTTAAAACAAAGTTCTCAAATTATATTCATTCAAACTACGAGTTAATCCCAAGAAAGATAAATGAATATGACTGGACATTCACGTTTGAAGCATGTGGAGGACAACAGGGGCTGTCAATCGCAGCTATTAGATCTCTCTTAAACAGAAAAGGCTGCATTTTTGTGTATTACATGAGAATTGGAAAACAAAAAATATCAACTGGAAGCAAGTCTAGAACATATCCAAACATTGTAAAAAAGATCGCACAGATTTACAAAGCAAAATACAAAATAAAAAAAGTTAATTTCAGAGCGCATAGAAAGGGATATGCTCCAAGATTCATGCCGCACATGGTTTTTGTTTTGTTCACAAACCAACAATCTAAAAAAGACGCCGAGTTAGATTTAAAAGTATTGGAATATATCAAAAATAAAAAAGAGATAATGCTTGAAAAAGAGAGTTCAAAACTTAATATTAACAAATCACAGTTAAAAGAATCCTTAAAAAGATTAAATAGACTGACCCCGTTAATGAAAAAAGAGTTTGTGAGATATATTGGAATAAAACAAAAAATTGATAAATAATTTAAATAAAACAAAAGGAATAAATTGAGGTAAAATGCCCAAAAAACAAATAAAAAAAAGAATCAAAAAAGTTAATTCTATCAGCATCATTCTAAAAGAAGTTATCAAGCAAGTAGAAGTTCCAGAAGAAACAAAAAAGCAAATTGAAGAAACAACAATGGGCTTTAGAAAACAAGTAGAACCAGAGTTAAGAAAAATAGGTGCAAAACTATTTATCGGAGGAAGTTTAGCTAAAAACACCTTAATAAAAAAAGAGAAGAATTATGATGTGGATGTTTTTGTTCTTTTCGATTACAAAAAGTATAAGACGAAATCAAATCAGATCTCCCAGATTTTAGAGAACGTCCTGAAGAAAAAGAAAATTAATTATCAAGAACTAAAGGGATCTAGAAATTATTTTCAAATCCCCTTTAACAATATCATCATAGAAGTTGTTCCTATCTTAGAAATAAAAAATGTCAAGGAAGCATTGAATATAACTGACATTTCTCCATTACATGTTACATACATAACAAAAAAAGAAAAAAAGACAAAGAACAACAAACTTTCAGATGAAATAAAACTAGCAAAATCTTTTTGTTATGCTCATGATTGTTATGGCGCAGAGTCATATGTAAATGGTTTTTCAGGCTATGCTTTAGAGGTTTTGGTATCAACCTATGGTTCATTTCTAAAATTCATTTCAGCATCCATGAAATGGTCTGTTAATAAAAAGACAATAATAGACCCAGAGAGATATTACAAATCAGACAAGAAAATTCTAGAAGAGATAAATGAGTCTAAAAAAATATCTCCTTTGATTTTAATAGATCCTGTTCAGAAAGAAAGGAATGTTACAGCTGCATTAGGGCAAGAAACCCTGGAAAAGTTTATTGCAGCGTGTAAATCTTTTTTCGCAAAACCATCTGAAAAACATTTTGTGAAAGAGAGAATCGATGTAAATTCATTTTATCATCAAGCACTAAAACAAAAAGCAAGATTTTACATTATAACTGTGAAGAGTACAAAAGACAAAGTTGATATTGCTGGAGCAAAACTAAAGAAATTCTATGAATTTTTCATTTATTCTCTAAAAAGAGCAGGATTCTCTATCATCAAGTGTAATTTCGATTTTGATGAAAGAACATTGGACGCAAGATTTTATTTTATTTTAAAAGATCCAGAAAAAGAGTATATAATCAAGGGCCCTCCAGTAAATATTGACAAAAAACACACTGAAGCATTCAAATACAAATGGCAGAATGTGTTTATCAAAGATAAAAGGCTTTATGCGAAGGCGAAAAGAGAATTGGTTTCTTTCGAGATTTTTTTTAACAAATTTAAGAACAATGATATGATAAAAGAGATGAGCATAGAAAGCATAAAACTAGAAAAATAATCTCGGTGCGGGCGTATAGACTTTTTGTCCGGGCGTAGAACATTAATTATCATAAATATTCTTTCGATGCCCAACCTTTAAGACCCTCAAAACTTGATTTGTTTTATCTACATCTAGAATTACACGATAATCTCCAATACGAAGTTTAAGTCCATCAATCTCTTCTAAATGTTCAAGAAAACGAAATGGATCTTCCTTGCAAACTTGAAGCTTATCCCAAATTCTTTGTTTGATAAGAATATCTAACTTATTCAAATCATGCAAGGCTCTTTTTTCAAAAATGATGGAAAACATTTTGTTTTTCGTCATGCAGAAAATTCTCAATTTTCTAGCATAAGTTGATACATTCATCAAAGTCCTAGTATCTTTTTTGATTCTGCTTCTGTATAGAACTCGCCTTTTTTAATTCTTTCTCTAGCTTCTTTGATTTCTTGAATTGTTTTTTGACTTAATTTAGGATCTTTTTCACATGTTTTTGCCAAATAAAGAAGTTTTCTCACTAGCTCATCATAGCTTTCATTTTTGTATTGTCTAAAATTATCAAGCTCTAGTTTTGTATTTGGATTTAATTTTATTGTTGTTTCCATTTTTCAAAATGGAAGCTTAAAAATCTTTAAGATTTTCATTGTTTCCATACTTAAGTATACTTGGGTATACTATTTAAACTTTTCGTTTAAATTTCTTCAATCTTAACCCTAAATAACTTCTCCCCTTTCTCTAATTTGTCTTGGATTTCTTTTTCGTCTAAGTGAATCCATGTTGGATTAACTAGGAAGATGCCTTCTTCTGGTTCTTGTTCTGTATTGTTAATTGTAATGTGTTTCATTTTAAAAAATAAAAAAAAGTAAGCGCGCCCACAGGTGTAGAACAATCTAATTTATTATTTATCTAGATTTGCATAATTCTGCAAGAGCTCTGTCAAAACGTTCATCCTCTTCCTTTTGTCTCTGCAAGGCACCAGAAATTCCTAGATCATCTGTAGTAAAAGTCTTATTATAAAGCAAGACTTTTGGTAAAGGTTTTCCACTCTCATCAATGTCTTTCGCAAGAAAAACCGATTCATCTTCAAGGCGATATTTTTCTGAATCAAATCCCCTAATATAAAGAACATTCATTGGCCTGTATCTGGGTTGTTGAGGAGTTAAGTCAAAAACAACTTTTCCTTGGTTTTTTGAAAGATTATATCTATCTGGAAGATCTCCTCTAGCCTTAACCTTGAAACCAAACTCCCCTAAACCTCTTATTAATCCAGAATAAGTTAACTCATCTTCATCATCAATACCCCAAGGAACACCTTCATAAAAAAACATATTTGTTACAATCATCAAATCAATATCCGGTCTGGCTCCCTCTTTAGTTACTTGTCCACCGATAGCATAGACTGAAAAAAAGGCATTTTTCATTCCAGCTTGAATGAAAGCGTTTACAGCAGACCCGGCATCTTCTAAAGATCCCCTATACTTTGTACATATGTCATCAGTCGTCTTAATTATTCTCTTAACCGCTTCTCTTTCTTGTTCTGATAATCTTGAAAAGAACTTATCTGTTTCTGGACTTTTTACAACAAGCGTTTCTAAATCTGCCATAAAAAGCTTAGTTATTTGGTTTTATAAAGATTATTGCAATTAAATTCATAAAAGAAAAGAGAAGCGCGCCCTGCGGGTAAAGAAAGGACTTATTTTAAGGCAAGACGTTCAAAGGCTTCGTTTGAAGGAACTCTACTTGGATTAACAGCATCTACCCAAGCATCATAATCTTTTAATTGCCCACAAATACTTTCGCAAAGGCTATCTACGTCAGATTTCATATTTGGACCAGCAGAAGATTCACAAGTAAGAGCCCAATAATATGTTTTATCTAAAAATTTAACTCCTTGCAATTGCGGGATTGATAAGGTTTCATCAAATTTTTCAAGATCCCAACCCATAAAAAATTTCTGTTTAAATCTTTCATAAGAATCAACTAATTGCAGGATTAAAGTAAGTTTTTTAGGAACTTCTATGATGCCTGAAAGTTGTTCACTGGTCTTATTATATTCAACATAACCCATAATTCCATACCTGCTCAAGAATATATCACTGACCCTTGTTAATCTTTCATCTTTTTTTACTCTACCCCTATTACCAAAAAGTTCAGAGGCTATGTCTGGATGCACTCGTGCAACTAATCCAGAGTATTCTGGCAGTGGAATAAGTGGTTGTGCAATATTTGCTAAATCTTTAGTCATTTTAATTTCCTAGAAACCAGAGGTTTCTTTCACCTCTCTTTTTCAAGATATCCTTGGTTTTTAATCTTTTCTAATAAAAAGAGGCGCGCCCACAGGCGCGCGAAGAATCATAGAATAAATCATTCTCAAAAATTTAGTATAAATATCTATGAATATCCTGAAGATATTCAATATGTTCTGACTTTAATTCAAAAAATTCTTTTTTATTCATCTTTTGCATAATATTTAAACACTGTTCTGCCCCAATAACCATTGGAAGTAAGACATAATCTGCTCCTGCTTTGTAAAAATCTAAAGCATCATCTATCGTTTGTGCAGTTACGATGATATGAATCTTGTTTGATAATCTTTTGAAGTATTTTATTATAAAAAGATTGTCTTCTTTTTGTGGGATTGCTGAAACAACAATCTTTAAATTTTCACTAGGAATTTGATTTAACATTTCTGTGTTACCAGCGTCACCATAAATGCAAGAAATCTTTTGTTTTGATATTGCTTTAGTAATCTCGGGGTTGTAGTCCAAAACTAAAATATTTTCTTTTTGTTTTTCCAAATTTTTTAGATAAATTGTTCCCATCCTATGACAGCCAATTAAGAGAATCGTCTTCTTTCCAGGACTAGTGTAGTTGTAGCTTTCTCTGTACGTTGAAATTTTTATGAATGAAAAAATCTTTGAAAAAAGTTTAGCTAGTGGTTCTCCAGTTTTTACAGTGTACTGAGTTATTGCAATAGAAATAACTGCTGCTAAAACAATTACATCAAAAGCACTCTGGGAAACAATCCCTAAGCTTAGTGCAGAAATCATCAAAATCAAACTAAATTCACTTACTTGAGCGAATGCAAAACCAACTTTTAATGAAGTTCTTGACCCATATCCCCTCAACCTTATTACCAGCGCCGTGATTAATGGCTCAAAAATAATCAAAATGGCCATCACTGTGATTAGAGGCCAGATAATATTTTTAGAAACGTTTGTCAACCACATGCCAACTGAAACAAAGAAGATTACTGCAAAAAAGTCTCTTAGGGTTTTTGTTTTAGAACTTATTTCTATTTTGTACTCTGTGTTGGCCAGCATTATTCCAGCCATAAAAGCGCCTATTGCTATTGAAAGTTTCAAGAGATAAGCTATTGAAGAAAATAAGAATAAGAATGCTAGAACTATCAATAATAACAGTTCTGAAGATGAAGCTGCTTTTTTCATTATTGGTTTTATTGCTATTTTGACTAAAAATGCGAATAATGCTAAAAGAAGGACTTTGGCAATTGAGACTAAAACAAATGTTAAAGACAGATCTTTGGATAGCAAGGCTAAGGCACCTATTGCAACCATATCCTGTATAAACATAATCCCCATGATAAAACGGGCATGCAGTGTGTTCAGTTCGTTTTTATCTGAAAGAATCTTGGTTATGACTACTGTTGAACTTAATGCTATTGCTATTCCTAGCCATAATGATTCTGATTGATTAAAATGAAATGCTTGAAAAACAAAAAATGAAAGAGCGATAACTGAAACAACCTGAATTATACCTGCTAGCAGGATTGTTGAGATCCTCCCTTTAAATTTGCTGAGGCTCATCTCTAAACCTGCAGCAAATAATAGAAAAGTGATTCCAATTTCAGCTAGTCCGTTTATCGTAACAGGGTCTTTAATCAGTCCTAGAACTAATGGACCAATTATGATTCCTGTAAGAATGTAAGCAAGAATAACATCTTGTTTCAATAATTTTGAAATTAAAGCTAGGACGGCGGCAATAATCAAAACTAAGGCAATACTAATCAAAATAGATGGGCTTGATAAGGGGTTTTGTATAAATATCAGATTAATCACGTTTCCGGAAAGTTCCAATAAACTCATCTTTTATTCAGCCTCTTTTTAATGTTTATTTAAGAAAGCGTTGTATAAAAAGATTTCTCAATATTTCTTAGTATCCATTTTTAAGGCTGATTTTAGATTGCACGTTCAAAAACACGATAAAGTTTATAAATACCAGGGATTGATATAATTTTGAAAAGAGGCACAAGGGATTGTGCTTGTAAATTAATTGAAACATGAAATGCCCGCATTGTCTTTCCAATACAAAAGTTCTTGATAAAAGAGAGAGTCAGGATGCTACAAGAAGAAGACGAGAGTGTCTTAAGTGTAAAAGAAGATTTACAACTTATGAAAGAGTGGAAACAAAAATTGCAGTTATAAAAAAAGATGGAAGAAGAGAACCTTATACAAGAGAAAAAGTTAAAAACGGAATTCTTAGAGCATGTGAAAAGCGTCCCGTAAGTCAGGATAAAATTGACAATATTGTAACTGAAATAGAAGCAGAACTAGTCTCTTATTCAAAATCAGAAGTGCCTAGCAAAGTTATAGGGGAGCTTATCATGAAAAAACTAAAACGATTGGATAAAATCGCATATGTAAGATTTGCATCAGTTTATCGAGACTTCAAAGATGTTTCTGAATTCGGAAAAACACTAAAAGAATTGAAAGACTAGGGATAAAAAAGAAAAAACTTTCTTTTGCTATTAAAAGATCGACGGATTATCAAATAAATTGTGTTAAACTGTGCTCGATTTTGATTTTTTAACAATGAAAAAATATATCTTTTCAAGTTTTCTTGAACAAAAATTGTGTCTCGTCTTCATTATTAAAAAGTTGTAGCAAGGCTTTAAATAGATACAATTTTTCATAAAAACGCATTAGCAAATTCTTAAAAAATGACAGAGGAAATATTAATAAAAAAGGTTAGAAAGAGGGATGGCAGTTTAGCAGACTTTAATTCTGATAAAATTAGCGAGGCTATGTTCAAGGCATTTAAATCTTTAGGAAAAGGAAGTAAAGAACTTGCAAATTATCTTTCAACAGAAGTTATTGATATAATTGTAAAAAAGTCAAAGATCCCCCATGTTGAAGAAGTCCAGGATTATATTGAAGACGTCTTAATGAAACGTGGTTACCCAGATGTTGCAAAAGCATTCATACTTTATAGAGAAGACAGAAAGAAGATGAGAGAGGCTACAAAAACACTTCTGGATTCACAAGAGATAATTACAAAATATATAGGACAAAAAGACTGGAGAGTCAACGAAAACGCAAATATAGATTATTCTCACTCAGGATTGCTCTGGCATGGTGTGGGGACGGTTATGGCTTATTATGCATTGAATCATGTTTATCCTCCAGAGATAGCAAAAGCTCACTCAAACAGCGATTATCATATTCATAACATGAGTATGCCATTATGTGGTTATTCCTTCTACAGAAACGAAACAGTTGTAATAAGAAATAAAAAAACAAAAAGATTGTTTTGTTTGGCTTTAGAGCAACTTTTTGACCTTATTGATGGTCTTACAGACAATCTTGATGGATTTGAAATTAAATATACACAAGAATATGAAGTCCTTGATGAAAATAAATGGACGCCTTTGCTTAGGGTACTAAGACATAAATCTTCAAAACCACTTATTTCTTTTAATGTAGCAAATGGTCATAATCTAATTGTAACAAATGATCATCCATTTATAACTTTAAATCAAAAAAAATCAATCAAATGCCCTAAATGCAACAATACCAATATTATAAAAAATAGAACAAATAAAAATAATAAAGACTATTTCAAATGTAAAGAATGTGGCACTAATTTCAATGAGAATATAGAAAAGATCGATCTAGCTTTAAGAAAATTTTTGCCAGCAGAAAAAATCAACAAAAACAATTATGTGATAACTCCTCAGATAAACTGCGATCTTGGCAAAATAAGAAAAGTAGATAAAGAAACTGGCTGGTTTATTGGTTTCTTCATAGCCGAAGGATGGTATGATAATTATAAAGTTATGATGCAAATAAGCAGAAAAAATAAAGAATATATCAAATTAACAAATTATTTAAAAAATAAAAAAATAAAGTACAGAGAAGTTAAAGATAGAAAAACCAAAGAAAGCAGCGAAATCATAATTTCAAGTAAAAAATTAAGTGATTTTTTCTCTAAAGACCTAAAAATAAGAAAAAAATCAGAAAATAAAAATATGCCCATAGATTTTCTGGAGTTTCATCAAGATATTGTCGGTTCAATTATTTCTGGTTTAATAGATGGAGATGGAATTGTCAGAAATGATGACAAATGGGTTAGCAGAGTAGTCCTAAGATTAACATCAAAAACACTGCTTTCTCAAATACAATACTGGTTAAATTTACAGGATATTAACTCTAGCTTAAGCACTGTCAAAGGATATGGGGAAAGAGAATATAACGGGGTTAAGAACGGGGTTAAGATAATGCCTAAAAAACAACTGTATTGTCTGACAATCTTTATTCCAAAAGAGAAAAAACATTTATTTTCCCCTTGCTTAAAAATTGGTTCGGATTTTAAATATGCTAAAAAATTAAAACAAAAAGAATTCAGTGATCTAAAAAAAATTGAGGAGATAAAAAATGATGGTGAATATGTTTATGACATAACAACTGCAAGCAACACATTTATTTGCAATGGTATTTTATCTCATAATTGCGCTGGCTGGTCACTAAGACAGTTATTAACAGAAGGATTTGGCGGGGTTCCCCATAAAATTGAGAGTTCTCCTGCAAAACATTTACGAGTTGCAATGGGGCAGATGATTAATTTCATTGGGACATTACAGAATGAATGGGCTGGTGCACAAGCATTTTCTTCATTTGACACATATCTCGCCCCCTTTATTAAATATGATAATTTAACATATGGGGATGTAAAGCAATGTATGCAGGAATTTATCTATAATATAAACGTCACCTCGAGATGGGGGGGACAAAGTCCCTTTTCTAATATAACCATGGATTTTAATGTTCCTTCAGATCTAAAAGATCAGCCAGTTATCATAGGAGGAAAACCTCAGAAAGAAACATACGGAGATTTTCAAAAAGAAGTAGATATGATTAACAAAGCATTCCTCGAAGTTGTTCTAAAGGGAGACGCAAAAGACCGCGTATTTACTTGGCCAATCCCCACGTATAACATCACAAAAGATTTTGACTGGGATAGTGAAAATTCAAATTTGCTTTTTGAAATTACCGCAAAATATGGCATCCCTTATTTTTCTAATTTTATAAACTCTGATCTTAATCCTTCAGATGTTAGAAGTATGTGTTGCAGACTAAGACTCAATTTAAAAGAACTTTCAAGAAACATCACAGGAGGGTTATTCGGATCTGGAGAAAGTACGGGCAGTGTTGGTGTTGTAACAATCAACCTTCCGAGAATAGGTTATCTTGCAAAAACAGAAGCTCAATTTTTTGAGAGATTAGAGCAGTTGATGTATCTAGCAAAAACCTCTCTTGAGATAAAAAGAAAGATTGTTTCAAAGAATTTTGAAAATTGGTTGATTCCATATTCAAGAAGATACTTAGGAAATCTAGACCACCATTTTTCAACAATAGGTCTTGTGGGCATGAATGAAGCATGCTTAAACTTTTTAGGAGAGAACATTGCATCAGAAAAAGGAAAGAAATTCGCAGAGAAAGTACTTTTATTTATGAGAGATCGACTTCAAGAGTATCAAGAGGAAACAGGCCATATATACAACTTAGAAGCAACTCCTGCAGAAGGCTCATCTCATAGACTCGCAAAAAACGATAAAAAAGCTTATCCAGACATAATCACAAACGGAAAAGACGTGCCATTTTACACAAACTCAACCCAACTTCCAGTTGAATATACCGATGATATCTTATATTCCTTAAAACACCAGGAACCATTACAAACACTTTACACAGGGGGGACTGTTTTCCATACATTCCTTGGTGAGGCGCTGACTGGAGATGCTGCAAAGCTGTTAGTGAAGAAGATTACACATAATTTCAGAATACCCTATGTAACGCTCACCCCGACATTTTCAGTATGCCAGAACCATGGATACCTTACTGGAAAACAAGAGACATGTCCGACATGCAAAGCACCTACTGAAGTGTACAGCAGAGTTGTTGGTTACATCCGGCCCGTAGCAGCTTGGAATCTTGGAAAACAGGAAGAATTCAGACAAAGGAAGACATATAATTACTCTGCTTTTAATGGTTCTGGAAGTGCAAATGAGATGAGCAACATCCCAGATCATGCAACCCCTATTCAACCAACAAGATCAGAAATCAGGAATGAAATAATCGGGTCTTACCCAGGTCCAGCATAATTTCTTTTTTAAATTTTTTAAGATTGGTTTTTGCTAAAAGATATAATAAATAATAAAACAGTTAATATATAAGCTTGTAAGTTATATTCAATAATTATTATCGAGGATAAAAAATGTTAATTAAAGGCTTTCAAAAATTAAGCATGATTGATTATCCAGAAAATGTAGCCAGTGTGATATTTCTATTTGGCTGCAATTTTAATTGTGGATTTTGCCACAATCCAGAATTAAGGAATGCAGAGAAAGCAGAGGAGGTTAAAACATACACTGAAAAAGAAGTGTTAGACCATCTTGAACAAAATCTTGGATTCATCGATGGCGTTGTTTTTTCAGGAGGTGAGCCAACTCTTTCTCCAGATCTTCCAGAATTTATAAAAAAAGTCTATGATTTGGGGTTAAAAATTAAAATAGATACAAACGGTACAAATCCAGAAATGCTGCAAGAACTATTGAGCAGAAATATGCTGGACTGCGTCTCTATGGATTTTAAGGCTTCTTTTGAAAATTATGAGAATATCGTAAGAGCAAAAGTTGATTTAGACAAAATAAAAAAATCAATAGACATAATAAAAAAAGTTCCCCATTATGAATTCAGGATAACACTTGCTCCAGGCATCACAAAAGACGATATCTTAAAGATATCAGAATATCTTAAAAGTGTCAGAGCTAACAAGCTTTTTGTATTACAACAATTTCGTCCGAACAAATGTAATGATAAAGAGCTGGAAAGACTGGAAAAAACCTCTGACAGCATCCTGGAAGATTTCTCTCAGATTGCAAAACCTTTTTTTGAGAAAGTTTTGATAAGAAAAGAATAGTAACTAAAATGGGCCTGCTCAGAATCGAACTGAGTATCTTCGCTGTGTGAGAGCGATGTCATACCGGTAGACCACAAGCCCATGAATAATATAAATTAAATGCTTAAAATAACTTTTGTTTTTTACAAAGACATCATTCTTTGGTTGTTGAAGATGTGAGATTTCTTATCTGATTTTGTTGTCCTCTAGAATAATCCTAAAATATAATTTATGATACCTAATGTACTTGCTTAGCTTTCTGAAGCTCAGCGACGGAGCGAGTTTTTTATTGATTTTTGCTTATCGACGGGCAACTTCAGACGCCTAAGTAGATACTACCTAATGATAAATTTATAAATTATATCTAACTAACCATTTTATGGAAAAAGAGCGTGTAATTAATAATCCTTTAAGTTCTCAAAAAGAAGGAAATGTGAGCCTTGTATTAGAATCGTATAATGATATCTTTTCAGATTTCGATCCAAGAAATTATTCAGAAAGAGCACTCTCGGATGATTTTTTGATAGAATGCAAAAGGGCTGTTAGAGACAAACCAAGCGAAGGTTTTGAGCTAAGGCTTTTAATGCCAGAATCAAAAAGGAATATTGCTCATGAATTAAAAATTAAAAGAAGACTTAAAGATCATTTTCAAAAACATGTTTTTGAAAGACGGCGAGAAGTCTCCCATATTATAAACAGTGGTTTGTCGTTAGCTATAATCGGCTTTATCCTTATGATATTGGGCGCTTTTTTAATATTCAAAAAATTTATGGAAGGCACATTTCTCGCAGCAGTTTTAACAATCATTCTAGAGCCAGCTGGTTGGTTTTTCTTCTGGGAAGGTCTAGCAAAAGCCCTGTTTATTCACGAAGATGAAGGCAAAAAGACCAGGGATCTAAGTTTTTACAAAAAGATGGCTCACACCCAAATTTATTTTATCAGCTACTAAGAAGGTTTTTAATTTTTCCGGAAGGGATTATAAGAAGCAGAGGTATTACATGACTAGGCTAAATATCACTGCTTAATAGTTTGGATACAAATTCTTTAAGAAACTCTCGAACCAACTTCGATGTCTTTGTCTGGCTGGATCAATAGAACTTTTGATTCGTCTTCATTAACAGCTGCAAGAATCATGCCCTGGCTTTCTATCCCCTTCATTGTTCTTGGAGCTAGGTTGACAAAAAGCACGCATAGCTTTCCTTTAAGATCTTCTTTTTTATAATATTTTTTAATTCCTGCACAAACCACCCGTTTTTCACTTCCGATATTTATCGTTAACTTGTATAATTTGTCAGCTCCTTCAATATCTTCTGCTTTTTCTATTTTGCCGACTTTTAATTCAAGTTTTTGCCAATCTGAAAATTGAACGTTTGTCATGTTAATTATTCCGGGTATTTTGGATTTATTAATCTTATTATCAGAAGTATGTAAGTTAATATTTTTAGGATTTTGTTGTGCGCTTGGTTTAATATCCTGCGTTCTTGTCTTTAAATCGGGCAAATTTTTTGAAACATCAAAGTCAATCTTTTTGAACAAGATGTCTGCTTTCTTGACTTTAACGCTTTTTAATGGTTTTTTCAATTCCTCAAGAGAAATATTGAAACTAAAGATTTTCGCAATTTTCTCTGATGTTTCTGGGATGAACGGCCAAAGAAGGACAGTAACTGTTCTTATTCCTGTAACAAGTTCATAAAGATCTTTTTTGTTTCTAGTTTCCCAAATTTTCTTTTCCTGCACAAATTGATTAAGCATGTCAATAAATGCAAAAACAGTTGCTAATGCTTTATCAAATTCAAATTTTTCGATCAATTCGGTAACATCTCTTACAATATTAGAGGTATCAACGTCTATATCCACTTTATCGTCAATTAGTCCTGTAGCTCTGCTAACCAGATTTCCAAGTTTATTTGCCAGTTCAGTATTATGTCGTGAGACTAATGATTGCTCAGTAACATCTCCGTCCTGACCAAAGGATATATTTCTCATTAAAAAATATCTTACACTGTCCGCACCATATTTCTTAACCAATTCTATTGGAGAAAGAACATTTCCCAAGCTTTTGCTCATTTTTTTTCCATTTACGGTAAAATAACCATGAACAAAAAGAGTCTTTGGAAGTTTATTTTTTGTTGCGAGAAGCAAAGCTGGCCAAATTGTGGCATGAACGCGTATAATGTCTTTTGCCATTAACTGAACGTCTGCTGGCCAGAATTTATCAAAAACTTTTTCCTCTTGCAAGCCGGTGATATAGTTCCAAAAAGCATCAACCCAAACAAAACAGGTGTGTTTTTTATCAAAAGGCAATTCAATTCCCCAGCTAACTTTTTCTTTTAATCTTGAAATGGAAATATCCTGCAAACCAGATTCAATAAATGTTAAGATTTCTTTTCTTCTTATCTCTGGAAGAATTTCATACTCCCCCGACTTAATTAAATCATAAAGTTGTTTTTGAAAAGAAGAGAGTTTGAACAAATATGCCTCTTCTTTTCTTAGCTCGGGTTCTTTATTATGTAGGGGGCATTTTCCATCAACCAAATCAGATTTGGTCAAATATTGTTCACATCCAACACAGTAATATGATTCATAAACCCCCTTGTAGATAAATTTTTTATCATAAAGATACTGCAAAACCTTTTTTACCTCTTTTTCATGTTCCTTGTCTGTAGTTCTTATAAAATTGTTATTAGAGATATTAAGCATCTCAAAAGCTTCTTTAAAATTCTTGACAATCTTATCAACAAATTCCTTTGGTTTAAGCCCTTCTTTTTCAGCTGTTTCTTGAATTTTTTGGCCGTGTTCATCTGTTCCTGTTAAGAAGAAAACTTCCTTTCCTTGAAGCCTGTTCCATCTCGCCAAAACATCTGCAGCTATAGTAGTATAGGCTCCGCCAAGATGTATATCTGCATTGGTGTAATATATTGGTGTTGTGATATAAAATTTAGTTTTCTTAATTTCTTTCTTTGCCATAATATCCTTTTTAATTTTGTACTTTTTATTTCTTTCTAATATGTTTTTTTCTGCAAGATTTAAATCGTTTAATCTTTTTTTATGTTTGATGTAAGGTTTAATTAATTTAAATAGTCTTAACAAACTCTTTTTGCTGTTAATCGAAATACCCCAGCAATCCCGGTTATACCTTCTCCCATAATAAAACCCTTTTCTGCCAGCAAGTGTAAATTTCGTATTGATATCTAATGAATTTAATTTATCATGAATCTGCAAAAGAATATTTTTGTCATACGTTCTTATCCTAAATCTTGCTCTTCCTTGAGAAACCCCTATATTGGCTTCTGCATCCGAATACCCCGCTAAAAAAGCAAAAAAATATTTATTATCGTTCAAAATCCAATTTTCGATCGTATCTTCTTTGGGAATTAAAAATGAAAAAGAATTATCTAGATTACACCAAATACTGTAAAAACCAGGTCGATGACTAACCCTAAAATGACCATATCCCCCAAAGATCTTCTTAATTAAATCATATTGCTCTTTCTTAGTTGTACTAGACTTAACCATCACTGTTGAGTCTTTATTTACTGCTCTTACGTTTAGATCTCCAAGACGAAAACCGATCATGTAGGCTTTAAGTCCATTATTGCCTTCAAATTTTTTCTTAGGATAAATTGTATTTGCTAAAGAAAGACTTTTGGTTTTTATTTTAAATTTTCTTAATTTATTGAATACCGTGATCCTACCACAACCAATTAGTTTCCCAATTTCTGAGCATGAATAATTTTTTTTGGTATATAGTTTTTTTAATTTTTCTTTGTTTATTCTGACTATATTCTTTTGTCTTGTATGAATATCAAACTCCTTTAGCTTGTAATAAACAGTACAAGAGCCAATTCCAAGAATTTTAGATATTTTCTGAGTAGAAAATTTTTTGTTTATGTATAAATCATAGAGTCTCTCTTTTGAGATTTCGATTTTCTGTTTCGGATTTCTTAATTTTATTTTATATTCTCTTAATCTATTTTGAATAACGGTTGGATCGCAATTAAACCTTTTAGCAAGTTTATATGTCGACATCTCTTTATTTAAGTACAAATTTTGCAGGATCTGCCGAGGGAGACTTATTCTTTTGCTCATGAATTTGTAAGGGAAGAAAGTTTTTAAATGTGTGTCCTAATTTTAAAATAGTTAATGTAATCTATTGCGGTTTTTCTATAAATCTTCAAGAAAAAGAGAATTAAAGGGGTTTTGATTTCCTTAAGTCATAGAATCTAGACTTTCCACCTTTTGTTTGCAAAACAGGGCTAAGTTTTAAGCCAGTTTTGAATAAAATCCCAATTCCAGTGTAGTTTCTAGTTGGATCTATTATAAAATTAAATTCTCCTTGTCCTGATTCATTTGTTTCAAGATAAATTGGATTAATGCTAGATAGACCTGAACCAGTTCTTATCACTGAATTCCTTCCTACTGCAGTAGTTTCTGGGCCATATCTAAGCTTATCATCAACATATGCTCTTGGAACTCCAGTTATCACTGAAAGTACTTCTCTTACATCTCTTTCTCTTCCTTTATTCAACAAGTAAAGCGTGTCTGTTTCTTCAAAAACTCTTCCTGGACCAATTAAATTAATCCTTCGAAGCCAGAAATGACTCTTAGCAGAATAAAGCCCTTCAGTTCTACTTAAAAAAGATAAGAATAACCACCAATCTTCCAACTTTGTTTCTTCTTTTTTTCTATCAATTTCCTTTCTCAATCTAGAATCAAGTTGGGGATAAGCTTCCTGGGGGACTGCTAAAACGCTATTTGTTAAAACTCTTGTTAGCGGTTTTCCCCTAGTATTTTGGATTACTCTTGCGCGAGTTTGTTGAGAATTAAAATCTCCGCTTTTAGCTCGGAGTAACATATTTGTAACAATTGGACTTGGAGCCAATATATATTTATCTGAAAATTTTTGGGCCTGTTGGAGAGTTTCTTCTAACCTCTCTTCATGAACCCCCTCTTGATCATCTTGCAAGACATGAGTTTCGAGGTATCTACAGGAATATTGAAATCTTCCGATTCTAATTTTTACATTGCCTTCCATTGATGCAGTTTGTAATGCAGAAATTGGTTTGGTCATTTTCCTCAGCCCTTTATCTATTAAGATACACATTTATAAATACACTAGCGCTTCTATCGTAACAGACCCTTTTGCTATATCTATCTTTTGAACAGTACAGTCATAAGGTGCTACTACACTAAATGCTCTTCCTCGATTTATAAAAAATGCTCTCACAAGAAAAGCGGGAATATTATCTAATGTACCTTCTTTAGCAACTGCAATAGTGTCTCTTCTTTGTAAGCAATCCCCTTCTTTAACTCGCAGATATCTTTGCATTTCTTCTGGTGCAAAACCACCAATTCCCAAAAGACCAGCAAAATATATTGTTTGCATTTGTTTTATCCTTTGTTTTATAAATCCAATTATTTTATAAACATTTATCTACTAAAACAGATAAAAGGAAATCGTGCGCTGTTAGTTTATCGGTAGAATGAAACCTTCCCAAGGTTTAGAGCCGAGTTCAATTCTCGGACGGCGCATCTTACCTTTCTGAAGTATGAAAGAAATGAGTTTGTAAGAGATGAATCAAATTATGTTAATTCTTAAATGTTTTTCTGGTTTTTTTGATATATCTATTCCGCCTTTTCCAATTTCAAAAGGAAAGATCTCCCTTGAATGTTTTGTGCCCCTCATTTTCAATATTTCAATAAGACGTTTTCTTGTTCCATCGAGTCTAAGGTAGAATATCAAGACAACTGAATCAACTTCAAATTCCATTGCTGATTCAGAACCTGAAATAAGCTCTTCTTTTGAAAGTTCTTTTTCCATTGTTAAAAGAACCGTACACTTCCATTTTTTGATAATATCAAATAACGCGAGGGCTGCTTCTCTTTTTGATAGTTCTGATTCAAATAGTAATGTGAAAGAAGTAATGGAATCAATGACAAGCCTGTTTATCTTCTCTTTATAGACAATACTTTCTAAAGTTCCCCCTCCTTCTTCAAGCATAGACTTCACTTTTTCAGGAGAATATTCAACAAAAATAAATTTGCCTGCTTTTTCATACTTTGCTA
This sequence comes from Candidatus Pacearchaeota archaeon, assembly GCA_026395795.1. Classification (GTDB taxonomy): domain Archaea; phylum Nanobdellota; class Nanobdellia; order Pacearchaeales; family UBA284; genus JAPLYB01. The sequence goes on along the minus strand of JAPLYB010000037.1, from coordinate 15,055 downwards.
GATCAAAACCTAAGTTAAGCATATTTCTATAGAGCTCCTCTTTTTTTTCTTCAAATGTAATGTACATGCACTTCTCCCCTTTTTCTAATCCTCCAAAAAGAAATTGGTTAGCAAAAATTGTTTTTCCAGATCCTGCACCCCCAACAATTAAATTTACGGATTCTTTGTTAAATCCTCCGTAGCACATATCATCAAAGGTAGAAACCATTGTTGGAATTTTCTCAGAAGCAGGTATATTCGAACTTTTTGAGTTAGCTTTCTTAATCTTAACTTTACTGGCCTTGGTTTTTGTTTTTCCTCTTTTTGTTGCCATGGTATTATTAGATAGAATTAATTTTTAAACTTTTGTATGAACAGGGCTTTGCGTGCTTATTCAATTATTTTCTAAGAATAACATAAACCTTTCTTCCTAACAAATCCTTGGGAGCATCTATCTTTGCTCCGTTGCCAAACTTTGTAATTGTTCTTTCAAAGATTAATTCAAATTCATCTTTCAATTCTAACTTCCCTTTTTCAAGTTTTATGGACCTTAAAGGTTTTTTTGACATATATATGAATATATACTTGTATATATAAAGATTTCGGCGATAGAATATATATCTTAAAACACGGAAAGACATAAGTATATAATATTATATACTTATTAATGAACACAAAAAAGAAATTGCCCAATGAAAAATTCAGAAAATTAGTTGAATTTATTAATGAAGGGAGAGAAGACAAAACAAAGAAGATTTACGAAGATAAAGAACCAAGAAAAATTGATTGGAAAGCATATACTTTTTCTCAAATTGATAATATAAAAGAGTCATTAAAATTTGTAAATGAAGAAGTTGAAAAATGTTTTTTACCGCCAAGAAAAGTTGGAAAACCATTTGATGTTAAACTTTATACCAAGGTTGTTTTGATTTGTGAAATGTTTGATCTAACAGAAAGAAACGCACAAGGATTTATTGAAATCTTTGGACACATTGCCGGAATTTGTGAAAAGCTCGACGATAGAGTTATAGGGAATGCGTATAACAAGAAGGAGGTAGCATTTATTTTGAAACAAATTTTTGATAAGAGAAAAAATTGTGATGGAATTCTCTCAGGAGATGGTACTGGTTTAGAGACTTCACGACGGCAAAACTATGGAAAGGAAAGAAAATCAACAAAAGATTTTCTTACTTCTATTGTTGATTCAAGAGAAATAATTCAAGCCTTTGATTTCTCTGGAGAAGATGAATGCAAGGCAATGCATTCATTAGTTGAAGAAGTTGAAGGAGACAGTTTAAAGGTTAGATGCTGGATTCAACGATAGAGAATTGGTAAGAAAAATCGCAGAAAAAGGAATGCTTCCCTATGTTTACCCTTACAAAAGTAATGATCTTAATGGAAGTGAAGCATGGAAAGAAATGTATTTAGAATTTTTTGCCGACGTTATTTTATGGCTTCAAGAATATCATCAAAGAAGCCATTGTGAAAGTTTTCATTCTGCTTTTAAGAGAGTATTTGGAATTATAAGAAAAGTTAGAGGACATAGCAAGTTTGTTCAAGTTATGGCAAGAATAATCTTGCATAATCGAGCAAGATTATCTTATTTAAAAAAAATTAAGAATTGCTAATTTGTACGCAAAGCCTATGAACAGAAAATCCCCGAATTCTTATTATTATCCTTCATCATGATTGTATAAAGTAGGAAAGAACCATCTTGATTGCTACTCTTACTATGAAAAATGTTGCTAAACCACAAGCAAGAAGGATTGGTATAAACTTTAGCCCATCTTTTTCTTCACCAGTGTTAATTAATCCTAAGACAAGAGAACTTAGTATTGCTGAAACTATAAGCAATGCTATTGCAAAGAATCTGATAAATGTTGGATTTAGTATGACTGTTGCTACAGTTAAAGGAACGTTTGCTGCAACTTCTGGAGGGATGGTTCCAATGCTCCCCAGAGTTGAAGACATAATCTCTGATAAAACCGTGCTTAATCCGAATAATAACGGAGAGATGAATCCCACTGCGATAAAAATAAATATTGTGTACATCATAACACTTGCATGAATCTGCTTTCTTGTCAACAATTGTTGTCTTAGACTTATTGCTGATTCTTCAAGTAAAGGTGCTAGTTCTCCTCCAGAAGTTATACCGAAAGTTATAAGATCAGTTGTTCTTGCTACTATATCTGACTTTATCCTCTTTGCCATTTCGGTTAATGCATCAACAAGATCTTTTCCAGTTGCGATTTCTTTTGCAACTTTCTTAAACTCTGTATTAAGAACACCAAATTCATCTCTTGCAGAAACTAAGAATGCTTTGTCAGTTGTTAAACCAGCTCTTAAGTTTGTAGCCATTAACTGTAATGCATCAGGAAGCGCATTTTCAGCTTCTTTCGCTCTTTTGTCTGCTTCTAACATCAAAAGGATGTAGGATACAAAAAGAGTTAATCCAAAACAGACTATCAATGCCAATATGGCAAACATCCAATTTAAAAAAATTAATACAGCTGCAAACCCGATTACTCCAATTATGATTCCTGCTAAAATTATGACTTTAGTGTATTCTCTAGGATCTTTTTTCATATCTACATACACAGCCATCTTTTCAATGATCTTAGTGTACCAGGGAAATAGTCTTGCTAATAATGGATACATTTTTTTATTTTGTTTTTTTTATTTTTTATTTAAGTAAATAATCATAGTAAAGGCGGTCTCCCAGATTTAATCATGCCTAAAAAGATTATTTGCAGGAATATGACTGTCCCCATAATGACAAATAAGATTGTTTTGTAATTGTCTCCAAGTGCTTGAACAAATGTTGAAAGTACGAGAACAAATGTAATGCCTAGTGCTGGGAAGATTATCGCGATGACCATATAAAACATACTTAATGGAGATAATTTTCCACCATATGTTTGAATCTCTGTTACTTGCTCTTGGATCAATGATTTGACAATTTCTCTTAAAACTCCGGAAATATCTGCTCCAACTTGCATTCCCGTGATAATCTGCCATATTGCTCTTCTAAAGAATAATGAAGGATTGTCTCGAGAAACTCGCTCAAGCGCCTCTATTGCTGGAGTTCCAGATTCCATAGCATTAATTGCTTTTTGGAATTCATCTGAGATTACACTGTAATTGCTTTTTGCTATGTTCTTTAATGCATTGAAGAAAGTGACCCCTGCTGTCAACTGAACAGTCATTGCTCTTAGTGCAGGAAGAAGATTTGCTTCTATATTTCTCACTTTTTTTGAGACAACAAGTTTTGGATAGCTCATTTGTTGCATATACATGAAAAAGACAACTATTACTGATGCAATCAAAACATATAACCATTGACTTTTTCCAAGAATAGCCAAAATTATTGTGAATATGCTAAAAATAAGAAAGTTAACTATTGCAGAAGCAACTCCAATTGCAACATACTTCTCTGGTTTTATAGGGATATCTGCTTGAAGGAAATATAAACTAAAATTTTTTTGTTTGGCTACAACCGATCTTCCAAAATTTAGAAATATATTTGAGAGTCTGTCTACTATTTTATACGGAAGTATCAAAAATGGTATCTTAAACATTTACGCCTCCGCTCGAAAATGATTGCATTTTCGGCGAGCCAAAAATTTTCTAATTTTTGTGCGTTTTTCCTTTATTGAATAAGTTATCATCTTTTTAATTTTTTCTTTGTTTTAATTTTGTTGATGAATTTAATACCCCTTGTTCTAAATAATATTTTTTTACTGCCGTGGCTACCCCATTCATATCTCTTATGTTCCTCTTTGCCAACCCCATTAAGATTTGTTTTTTGTTTTCTAGCTCTTTATTTATTTCTGTTATACTCAAACCGGTGTGTCTGCTTAGTTCTTCGAAAACTCTTATTGAGGTTCCATGTTTGATTATGCTGTCTGTTGTCGGTTCATATCTATATAAGATATTTGGTTTGACTCCATTTTTTTCAGACTCATCTGGAATAAACTCTGCAACTTGATATGTTCTTCTCATACCTCTTCTTCTATCTCTGAACATTGTTACACAAAGATGCACTGCTTTCAAAAGATTTGAAGGAACATTTATTGGTGGATTGACAAGTCTTGAGATTGTTTCGGCAGCACTATCTGCATGAACTGTTGCATAAACACTATGACCGGTATGCATGGCTTCGAAAAGAACTTCTGCCTCTTCCTGTCTTCTCATTTCTCCAAGGATGATTCTATCTGGACGCATTCTTAATGAGTTAACCAGCAAGTCAAGCATTGTTACTGCCCCTTTTCCTTCTGGATTAGGCATTCTTGTGACTAATGGCGTCCAGTATAAGTGCTCTGGAAGCTGCAACTCCCTTGTATCTTCAATACTGATAACTCTATGATATGGCGGGAGGAATAATGATGATACATTAAGTATGGTTGTTTTTCCTGATGCAGTTCCTCCAGAGAAAAGAATATTCAGTTCGTATTGCATCGCAGTCCATATTAATGCGAAAACATCCAAAGAACATGTTTTATTATTAATAAAGTCGATAGCTGTCCAGGGTTCTCTTGCAAATTTTCTTATTGTAATAGTATTTCCTTTTGTACAAATTGGATAAAGAATGGAATTAACCCTATCTCCTGTTATCAAGTGAGCATCAAGCATCGGTGTTAATGTTGTGATCTGTCTTCCAACTCTCCTTGCAATTATTGCTGAATAATTCTCAATCTGTTTTTCACTTTCTAGAAGAACATTTGTTATCAGCCAGCCGTATTTCTTGTGATAAACACGGACCGATTCTGTTGCAGATGTAACAACGATTTCCTCAAGGTTTGGATCAGCTACAAGAAGCTCAATATTTCCCAGACCAATCATTTCATTGATAAGGATACCGGAAAGCAGATTGATATTTTCTTCAGGCAGATGAAATTGTTGTTTTAAGATTATTTCTGCTCTTTCTTTAAGATTTCTTGTTAGTTTATCAATTGCATTGACATCTGTGATCTCAAAATTAACTTCAATGGCTGCTACGAGCTTTTGTCTAACAGTATCTAACAAGGCTTTTGTTGGGATAGATAATTCTGGGATTTTCAAAAAATAAAACTTTCCTTCACTTGTGCTCGCAATGCTTACTTTAACATTAACTTGGTTTGCATTAACCCTGTATTCTTCTAGGATGGTCCCATCTTTTATATAATTCACCATCTGTTCGACCATCTCTTTTCCAGTAAGCATCTTTGGTGTTTCACCACTACTTTCTTGTTGTTGTTTTGCTTGAATTGCTCTTTCTCTTGAATCTGAAAGCGATATCCTCTCTTTAGTCTCTTTTTCAGTATAATCTTCTGATTTTGCGTCAAGATGCAACTTCTTTATAACTGGGCCTGGTAATCCATACCTTTTTGCAACTTCCTCATGATTCTGTTGTAAATATGGAGAAGCTACTGGTTCATCTTCTGGCGATGAGCCAGTTATTGTTGGCGTGACTTCAGAACCTGCATCTACTATTTCTGCTTTTTCTTCTTTTAGATCAGTAGGGTTCTCTTTTGTAGGAAGTGGGAGAGGCACAGGAATTCTGTGAAATATGCGATGTTTCGTCTTGTGAGAATGAGCAATACTTTTCTGACTTCTTTTTATGATTCTCTTGTTCTTCATCTTATCCTCTTTTTTAAATTCTTTACAAAACTATTTTTAATAATCAACCTATATTCTTATTTTATATTTTTTGGTTTATTAATCTTTACTAATTATTTTTCAGTTATTGCTGGTTCTTGCTCTTTCTTTTTCAATGTTGGTTCTCCAAAAGCTGGATAGTCTAATTCTGCCAAATCATGTTCAACTAATATATTACACCATTCTAAGGCTTCTTCTTTGTCTATGTTAAATGTTTGAACTATGTAACTCATTTTTAATACACCATATCTTTCTAAGAGATCAAACAAAACATCTAGATGTGTTTCTGTTCTTTTTGCAATTTTTGGAAGGATATCTGCTTTAATTTCTTCTTTACCTTTTTTCTTTATTTCTTCTCCAATATTTCCCCCAGTATCCATCTTTTGGACAAATTCTTTTCTTAAGTTCTCTCTTTCTGATTTCTCCTTCTTGAAAAGTTCTGTTGATTTTATCTCTAAAGCCTTTAGTTTTTTCATCTTTTCTTGCTGTTCTTTCTCTTCTTTTTGAGCTTTAAGCTTTCTTCTCTCTTCTTCTTGTCTCATCATATTTTCTTCTTCTTTCCTTCTTTCTTCTTCAATCTTCTTTTGTTCTGCTAAAAGCTTGATTTCTTGTTCTTCATGCATTCTTTTCCTTTTCTCTTCTTTTTCTTGTTCTTTTTGCATAATTTCTCTTGATTTTATCTCTAAAGCCTTTAGTTTTTTCATCTTTTCTTGCTGTTCTTTAGATTGTCTTGTTCCTTCGAGTTTCTTTTTTATTGCTTCTTCCCGGGATCTTCTTTCTTCTTCAGCTTTTTCTCTTCTCTTTTCTTCTGCTTTTCTTCTTGCTTCCTCTTCCATAACAATTTTTCTTGCTAGTATTCTCTTTTCTTCTTCCTCTGCTTTCCTCCTTGCTTCTTCTTTCCCCCTCATAAGGCTTGCGTTGATTCTTATTTGTTCAATTTTCTTTAGACTTTCTTGCTCTCCTTCTGAAGGCTGAACTTTTTCTTCTGGGAAAATTCTCTCTTTTGGTTCAGGAATTGCTTCTAGTTCTGCTTGTCTTTCTACACGTTTTCTTGCTAGTGGGGCAAATATAATTGAGAATAACATTAAAATGATTCCTGCACCCAAGATGAGCAAAGAAATATTAGCCGGGATTAGATCAGTTATCTGTTTTTTGAAAAGAGTGTCTTGTGCAATTTTTAATAAATTGATCTTTGTTGACAGGTATATTATTAGAGAGACTATTGAAAGGATAAAACCTAACCAGAAGAGTAAATTGAACTTGAACTTCACACCTCGTTTTTTATCATAATCTTTTTCAATTCTTACATTTTTTACAGTGTTTCCATCCCAAATTTTGTTTAGAACGTCTAATCCTTTTACAACTCTTCCAATCACCGTATATCTTTCATTAAATTCTGGGATGTCTTTTAAGCATATATAGAAATGATCTAACAATGAGTTCTCTGGTTTCTTTTTTGAATTAACAAGCCCGACATAACCCCTAGTATTCTTAAGGTAAGGGACTATTATCCTTCTCTTTCCTTCTGTTTCTCCGAAATTTTTTCTTATCTGCACAAAAAAAGGATTACAATTGTGAAATGTGATTCCATTATACTCCCCTACTAATGCTTTTGTTAAAACATCTTCTGTTAATGAGACATCTTTATGAAAAAGTTCTATAACAATCTCCCCACGATATGTCTCTAGAATCATTACTTTCTTAACTTCCGGATTGAATATTTCTCTTAAGAATTCTGGATCATATTTATTTCTCAAAAATTTTTCATTATCGTCCATTTGCAAAATTTTATAAACTTAAAAGTATCCTCTTTTTATTATCAAGTAGTAAGCATTTTATAAATCTTACTAAAAAAGCAATAAAAAAGAGGAAAATGGAGAACGTTTTATGCAACGAAAGGATTGTTCAATCAGATAAAAAATCTTGTAAAAATTTAAGAAAAAAAGCACAGGTAAGTATTGAGTATACTTTAGTTATTGGTTTGATAATCGTTGCTCTTACAATTGTTGTGGCTGTTGCTCTTTCTTATTCTACTTCTGCTAAACATCAAATCATTATGAATCAAATTGATAAAGTGGGGAAGAAAATTGTTGAAACCACCGACACTGTTTATTATCTTGGGCCGCCTTCAAAAGCAACAATTGATTTGACAATGCCAAGTAATATTCAGTCTATCCTGATTAATAGGGCTGCAAAAAGTATAACCTTCAAATTTACGGGCTCAACAGGGGATGCATATTCAATTTATTATTTCAAAGCAAACATAAATGGAGTTGATGCCCTTGATCAACCATTGGATAAAGACACTTTTAAGAGTGCTGGCTTAAAGCATTTGATCATAACTGCTGGTGAGAACTCAAATGTAACATTGGTATCGGCATTTTGATGAATTGATTAGAAATTATGTTAAGATTAAATTTTAAATTTTCCTTATGCTGAAAAACAGAAATAATGAAAAATGTACGAAAGAAAAACAAGAGAAACAAGGAAAGCACAAGCTAGTTTAGAATTTCTTCTTGTTTTTTCAATCCTTACTATTTTTGTTGCAGCATTTCTCTTTACAATTTTCTATAACATGTCGCAAGGGAGAACAAAGAATGAACAAGAGGGAGTTGACAACATGGCAAGTTTTATTCAACAAGAGATTATACTAGCTTCGAAGGTAGAGGATGGATACAACAGAACATTTTCGTTGCCTAGACAGATTGGAGGCAAGGATTATACTGTTCACATGTCTAATTATTCACTAGCTGTCAATACTTCTCTAGCAGCGTCTTTTAGGGGGATACCTTTACTTTATAACTCATCTGCAAAATTCAACATCCCGGGAAATAATTCAATAATAAAAAACCAAACAGGGATATTTGTTAATCCTAATTAATAAAAATAATAAAAATGAAAAGTACAATAAAAAACTTGATTGTTAAGAATAAATTATCTAGAAATAAAAGAGGACAAGTATGGGCGATTGATTTGTCTATTTCACTTGTGCTGTTTATTGGCGTAATCTTTCTGTTCTATAATTTTTCAATAAGTTTTGCTCCAGAAGACCCACTGGTAAATAAGATGATAGCTGAGGGAGGCTATGCCTCTGGAGCTCTGGTAAGTACAGGTTATCCTTATAATTGGAGTTTTGCAACAATAAACCAAACATATTCTTTTGGTTTACTTGATGACCGAGGTTTTCTAGACCCTATGAAACTAAGCAATTTTAGCACATGGGTTGGAAATACGACTGTACTTAATGTTGCTAATTATTCTCTTTCAAAAAGAAAAATCAACACTAAATATAATTATTACATTAATTTTTCAGATGAGAATTTAGCAGACATTGGCTGGAATTTTAATGGTGAAAATCCAAAGCAAATTGTGAAGATTCAAAGAATTATTTTGTACAATGATACAATCTCTGACCAGTCATCTTATCTTGTCAAACCAGTTAAATTAAACTTATACTTATGGACAAACGAATCAGCTTAAAAAATGGAATTTAAGAAAATTTTGAACAACCGGAAGAATAAAAAAGGTTTCTATTTTACATTGGATGCTTTGTTTGCATTGACAATGCTTCTTGTTGTTATTGCACTTCTTCCTTACACCAGCATTTCGAATATTGATGAACATTATCAGATGTCTTACATTCAGGAGGATGCTTTGCAAATACTTTCTACCATAAAAACTTCTGATATTAACAGTATCTCTATCAACAATATTGTAAATAACTCTATTTATAACGAAACCCTTTATCCAAATGATGTTCTTATTGAGACACTTTCTAAACTATGGGCAACAAACTCAAGCAGTTGGGGTGTTGGAGGGCCAGGAGTGTCGAGGATTGATAATGCAGCAGCCATAGCAGACTCCTTTTTTGGGAGTGCCATTGGACCAAGGGATAATTTCGGAATATTTTTTAATAATGGGAGTGGAGTTGAACCTGTTTTTATTAGGGGCAATATCTTATTTAGCAATGCAGAAGATATCGTAAGCTCACAACAATTTATCAGTGGAGTTTATAAAGGGAGAGAAATAAGCGGATACAGCGCCAGAGCATTTTTACAAAGAAAAGAGAGAATAAATTTATTCTATTTCGGAGGATATATTGGAGACGGGAATATTACTGCTACAGTTGATCTATCAAATGTGACAAACATAACAAATGTGACTCTTGAACTTGCAATAAATCATCCATTTGATTTGAGCATCAATAATCATTCAGTCGGGAATTATGCTGGCAGTTCTGATCCAAATTTCTTAACTCCCGTTACGATATCTTTTCCAGAAAGTTCTTTTAATTATTTTGAAAATGGAACAAATCTAATCGAATTTAAAAATACGAGTGAGATGCTGGCAATTTCTGGGGGCTATGTAAAGATAGCATATAAAACTCCTAATCCCGGATATACTGTGGCTCAAAAACAATATTTCCCTGGAATCGAGGGAGTTATCAACCTCTATGATTCTATGTATTCTTCAAATACCATCACCTCGATGAATGCAAGATTGCATTACAAAATAAATGTTTCTGCAGACCAAAATACAACCCTGTCTTTGAGAATTGGAAACACAACCATTTATGTGAATCAAACTCGAGGGTCTGTTAATGACTTTGTAAGAATATTAACTGATTCTGAGATAAGTGCTTCTCTTTTTGCTAACGGCGGCTTGACTTATGCTAACCTAAGCAATAAAACAGTCCCTGTTAGACTTGGATTTGGAGAGTTTGCAGGCAGTACGGGGGACGGGGTTGCAGATGTTATAATTGTTACAGATGTTTCTGGAAGTATGGCTTGGAGCATTGGTCAAGATGATAGTGGCGCTCCAAATAACTTTCCAGCATCACAATGTGGAAATTTGTCTAATCCAAATAATAAAATTTTCTGGAGTAATAATTCAAGAATGAGTTTAGCAAGATGTCTAGATATAGAATTTGCAACAATTATTCTAAACATTTCTGGAAATAAAATTGGTTTGGTAGCTTATGAAGCTAGCCCAATACGGTCTTATGTAAATTTAACCTCAAACTTAACTTTGATTGTAAATGGCAGCTCTGGAATTTCAGGATACACTGCAAACGGCGGAACAGCAATTTGCGCAGGGATAAGGAAAGCGAGGATTATGCTCCAGCAGCAAAGCAATTCTTCAAGAAGAAAGTTTTTAGTGGTCATGACAGATGGTTTAACAAATTATCAATGTAATGATGTAAATAATGAAAGTCTAAGTGTCTGCAGTCCAGATTTATGCACTTATAGCAATAGTTACTGTCGTCCAAACAATGGATTCGGCTGCTTGTATTATATTTTTCCTGTATTTAATTCTCTTGAAAGGAGAGGAGAAATTTTCAATTTAAGCTTGTCTATTTCTAACATTCCAAATGCACTAGTTGTTGGAGAAAGCAATAATAAAAGGGGTTTCAACTTTAGTGATGGAAGGTGGGTTAATTCTAGCACATACATTTCTGGCTTCACAAGCAAAGGATATTCTGCAACAATCTTCAATTTAACTGGCGATGGAAAATTAACTATAATAACTTCAAGTTTTTCAAGCACAAGTCCTCTCGGGTATACTTGGAACGGAACAGGATGGTCAAGTGCAAGTATTGTCATTGGCTTGCCAGCAGCATATGCTGTTGGTGAAGTTGTTTATAACTTCAGCAATAACGGAAAATTCACCTTATTTGCTGGAAATTCAAGTGGTTTTATTTCCAGCTATACTTGGAACGGAACAGGATGGGCGTCAAATGCCTCTATTGTTAATGGAATTGGAGATCAAGGAACTAATACTTTTCCAGCAGTTGCTTTTAATGTGACTGGTGATGGAAACTGGACAATGATTATTGGAAGAACTTCTTCAACAAGCCCTGTAGGATTCTATTGGAATGGAAGTGCTTGGAAGAGTAAATCTGCCTATGTTAATGGCCTTTCAGGAGCTGGAGATAGTAATTATGCTTATACTCCTGATTTTGAATATAATTTAACAAATAATAGGTGGTATATTTTATTAGGAGTAAGTGAATATGAACCTTTCTTCTTTGCATGGGATTCAGGAAAATGGTATAAAACCTGCGGAGATGCTGTTTCAAATCATGCAGCAGATCAAGCGATATCTGATGCTGGAAAAGTTGCTGCACTGACAAATTTTAATAAAACCTATGCAATTGGTTTTGGTCCAATTGAATATTGTCCTTTTGCTCAAGAAGAAATGAAAGACATCGCAGAAACAGGAAACGGAGAATATTTAGTTAGCAAAAATTCTACACAATTAAGAGATATAATGAAAAAATGGGCAGAAGATATTGCTAGCTTAAGTTATGCAGAACAACGAACAAACTTAACAGGTAACTTTTCTTCAATTTTATATAATGATTCGTACATTGAATATCATTATGATGATTGCGGAGGAATTTGTGACCTTAGATATGATTATTTAGAAACTTTAAAGAAATTTGGAAGCACTATTATTTTTGAAAGTGGGTATTTTAATCCTGCAACTGGTTTGAATAATTTTAGTTTCCAAGAAGGTTACCCTATTGAAGTTGCTGTTACATCTTATTCTGGATCAAAGTGGTCAAAATGGCTGGGAATTGATAACAATAGTATAAATGGAACTAATTTTGTTACAGTTTACAATTTAAATGAATATGGAATTAATTATCCAACTCTTGGAGACCCTTTCAGGATAAATATCCCTCTTGTAAATGTGGGGAATAATAATACGCTTAATCTAACTATCGCTAACTCTTCGAGTGAAGTTCACGCAAGCGGTTCAGATAAAATATTTTATACACTTCTTACTCTTTCAAATTATTCTTATTCAAATGTTACTAGCAATGCAGCAGGATGCAACTGGACAATACAATATCGAGATGGAACTAATGACAATAACTTTGTTATAACACCAATTCCTGCGAATTATACTGGACAAGATATCTGTTATTATAGTGCCCTTGTTAGCGGGGGTTGTGCAAATGGAACGAACAACGTACTTCAATATGATGCAATTGCACAAGCTACTTACTTATTATTAAGAAAATATGATGTTAATCCAGATAATTGTATTGTTGATACAAAACTTTCAGATTATAATATAAATACAATCTTGCTTCCATCGGTTCCATTCCTTTTTTACACAAAGGCAAACTTTGTCAGCTGGAGATAAAAATGAAATTAAAATTATTTGAGAATAAAAATCAGCAGATTTTTAACTTGCAAAAAGTCTTTACTTTTAGCAAGAACAAAAAGGCATTTTACTTTACATTGATTGTGATGTTCTGTATAATCCTCCTTTTGTTGTTGTCTTTTCAATATAGAAAGGATATGACTTCTGAAGGAGAAAAAGCAAGGATAATAACAGCAAATAACTTTGTGAAAAGTATTGAGAGAGATGCTTCAAGAGCAGTTTATATTTCAGGGTATAGAACAATGCTGGCCATTAGCGCTTATTTGACAACGACGCATAATAATACTAAGCCAGAACCAATTGATGGTCAAGATGGAAGACCAACTGTCCAAATGGTTTTTGCGGACGCCCTATTTAATAGTTCTTTGAATTATAGTTTAAATTATCCTGAAGCAGAAGATTTTCTTAGAGGAGCCACAATAAGCAATTGGACTGGAGAAGTAAATGCTTTAGCAGTGGCTGTAAATCTAAATACGACTTTTGATGCAATTGATCCAGGTGAATTTGTTGTAAATCAAACAGATCCTTGGTACATTAGCCTTTCTTTTCCAGTAAGGTATAATTTAACCGATACTATCTCTGGTGTTAGTTGGCATAGAGATATAAAAATTACTGCTTTGATCCCCATTGTTAATTTTGAAGATCCTTTGTATGTCCTTGAGTTCGGGCCAAACTGCGGAAATAGAATTTCTTCTAATGTTTATACACCAATATTACGGGGAGGATTTAGTGACCCTTGTAATTTAACAAACATTACTGCTTTCTTCGCAACTGGTGGAACAGCAGGTTCAATGTATATTCCTTCTCTTAGAGCACCATCTTATTTAATGAGACTTGCTGGGAATTATACTGCAGATCCTTACGGGCAAGGTATTGAGAGTTTAATTGATACCTCCAAATTGAGTAACTGCATAGATAATCCAAACCTAGAATATAGTGTTGTTGATTTTGAGTTTGTTAATGAGATTTTTGGGGAAGGTAATGTTATCGGGATGACTAAAGTCAGATTGTACGAAGACGAGGCTGAAAATGCGAGCCTTTATGATATGAATTGGACCTGTTTTGCTTAATAAAAAATAATTAAATTATAAATTATCTCATTAATAAATAACCAGAATAAATAAATTAAAATCAAATTAATAATTTATAAATAAACGAAATAGCTCCTTGCTGTGACGTCATTAAAAATAAATAATTTATAATACATAAATAATCTTATTATCATTAAACTAATCAGATTAAATGATCAATATTATAAAATAAACCGAGTAACTAACAATATATTTATATACATGGAAAAATATCATATTCAAGATATCGCATGCATGCGTGAATGCTTTGATCAATCTTTGCAATGCGACACTGAAAATGAGGTGGAGCAAGACGAGAGCGAATCTTTGATTGGCTCTTTAAGCAAGAGCGAGCGAAGCGAGCTCGAGCGATATCATGATTGAGCTTGATTGAGTTTCAATTTGATGCTTAAATCAGGCAGATAGACAAAAGAAAAGAGAATTAAATTAAAAAGGAGGTAAAATAAAAATGAGAATGTCTAAGAAAGGACAGGCAGCTATGGAGTTCTTGATGACTTACGGATGGGCTATACTTATTGCTATCATCGCGATTGCAGCTTTGATTGCATTTGGTGTATTAAATCCAAGTGTCCAAGAATCTTGTGGAGTTGGCGGAACAATAATCACTGGAGTTACTTGTGATATGGCATCTGCAACTGCAACAGGTCTTGAGGCATCAATAGTGGTTACAAATAACCTTGGAGATACAGTGCAATTCACCGGAGTTCCAACAGGGGTTACTGTAAAAGGACAAACTGGATGTACGGTAACAGCACCTGCAGCAGCTACAGACGTGGTCGCTGGAGCAAGTGTGACCTTTACAGTTACATGTACTGGAACAGCAATAGGTGCAGGAAAAGCATTTGATGCTTCTATGACTGGTGGAACGTATACATTAAACGGTCAAGTATACCCTTACGCCTTTAAGTTCATAAAGAAAGTGCATGCTGCTTAAGATTGATTAAATTTAATTTATTTTTTCTTTTTTTTCTTTTTTTCATTCTTCTTGCCTAATATATTTTATAAAAATTATTTTAAACCCTCGAGCTGAAATCTGTGTTATCCCGTTATTATTTCCTAACGATACATTTTCTCGGGTTTTCATTTTCTCATTTTTCTTATAAAAGCTTGTGACGGTGTTTCTAGTTCATCAAACTTTAAAGATTTATGCGGCTTAACATCATTGTACCAAC
>JAPLYB010000002.1 GCA_026395795.1 Candidatus Pacearchaeota archaeon | reverse complement strand
TTTGTTCTTTCTACTTTTCCTTTATCTTGAGGATAGTAAGGATGAGCAAAAACTGCTTCAATTTTATTCTCTGAACACCAGTTTTTCCAATTTTCTTTGAAGGGATTGTTATCTGTAAGGATTTTTTGTGGATGATATTTTTCAATGAGAGAAGAAATTGCTTGACAAATTTCAGGGATGTTGGGAGAATGGTCAAGCAATTTCAAGCATAACAGGTTTCTGCTATAATCATCAATACAGACTATAAAATAGTATTTTTTTCCTTCAAACTTAAACTCTTTCATATCTAATTGCCAAAGCTCGTTAGGACATTTTGCCCTAAAAAATTTCCAGGCTTTTTGATTTTTCTTCTTACAATAACCATTAAGCTTGTGTTTTTTCAAAAAATTATTGACTGTTGTTCTAGAAATAGTCAATCCCTGAACAAAAATCTCCATTTTTGAGAGTTCTATTTCTGGAGCACAAAACAATCTCTGCTTTATTCTTGCACAGCCATATCCCAAGCTTCTGAAGAAAAGAATAGAAGCTTCAGCTTCTATTGTAATCTTGCTTTTATAGTTCCTAGGAATATCAAACCTCGTCCTTAGATCTTTCCCTTTCCAATACCAAATTGTTTGCCTAGAACAAGAAAAGGTTACAGCAATAACATTTATTTGTATTCTTTGCTTTACTAAAACGCCGATTAATCGGCGTTGCTCGGGTTTTAACCTTGTCGTTTTTACTCGAGCAACTTATTCTCTAAGTTGCTCGTACCTCCTTTCAAAGTATTAACTAATTCTGAGAATGAGTATTCTTACTCATGTTTTCTCATTCTTAAGAGAGAGAAAAGAGAGAGACAAAAAAATAAGAAATAATTAATATTTAAATCTGCCGATGAAGAAGTTTTATTCTAAAATTCTAGAATGTTATATTCTTACTCATGTTTTCTCATTCTTAAGAGAGAGAAAAGAGAGAGACAAAAAAATAAGAAATAATTAATATTTAAATCTGCCGATGAAGAAGTTTTATTCTAAAATTCTAGAATGTTAAGTTTGATTGTTGGCTTAACAGGATAGTAACAATTAAAAATCGTAAAACCATATTTATTTTGTAAAAAGAGGCATTGTAACAGAGAATTGTAAAATGATGTTTAAACCAGAAACCAAGTTATATTCCTATGAAGTTAAACGAGAGGCTGCTCAAGATGTCCTATATGTCAATTATCTTGGTGCTCCAAATGTTCCAGATATTGCAGATGCCCCTATAACAATGGCTAGAACCGTTGATTACTTAATAGAAAACCCAAATGCATCTAAGGTAGTCTTTGTTCAACAAAGAAATTATAGTTATGGTTATAATCAAGTTTCTCTTTTACTTGAAGTAGCAAAGATATACGAGAACTTCATCAAACAAGAAAAGGTTCTGTTGACATCTGCATTAACCCCCTACATCTGTAAAAGGTGTATCGCTCAAAGATATGAAACGATGCGTTATCTTATCTTGACTTTACTGAAACAAGACCCTATTGCATGTTACATGGAAGCCAGAAGAATTTATCAAGAAGAGAAAACAAATCCTAAAAATGTTGTAAAAGAATGTCCGGAATGTGAAACAGGTTACTTGAAACTTCTTGGCAAACTAGTTGTTATGCTGGAAAAAACAGCGTTAATAAAATCAGTACAAGATAGGCTTGGGAATTATCAACTAAGAGATAGGGCGTTCTACAAAGAGATGTTCCGGTCAGAAGTGATTCCAAACTTCACTTTCACGCAATTGATGGCTTCTCTTCCAGCTAATGCAGAAATTATAGATGAATACGAAATTGGACCAGAAGAAGACAGGAGCACTGTAACAATCTTAAAAGTTCAAAATCAAAATAAATATCTTTATCATCTAACTCCTCCAGAATACACGCTAAATGAAGAAATGCAAAACCTCGTTAATTTAGCAAGGAATGTTCTTCTAGAACATAAACCAAAGGCAGAGGAATTTACAGATCCTTCAAGAATAAGGCAGATTTTCTTTAACATCGCGCGAGATCTTATCTCTGAACTTTCAAATTCTAGGAAAATGACAATTAATTACAAACAAGTAAGCAAATTAGCCACGATACTTGTCAGACATACGATTGGTTTTGGTCTTATTGAAGTTTTATTGCAGGATGAAAGATTGCAGGATATTGTTCTTAACTCTCCAGCAGGATCTGTTCCTCTCTTTGTGAGACACCAAGACTATGATGAATGTGACACAAATATTATTCCAAGTCAAGAAGATGCAAGTTCTTGGGCAGCAAAATTTAGGATGATGTCTGGAAGAGCTTTAGATGAAGCAAATCCCGTTCTCGATACAGAATTAATTCTTGGAACAGCAAGAGCAAGAGTTGCAATCATTCAACAGCCTCTTTCTCCTTATGGTTTAGCATATGCATTCAGGAGACACAGAGAAAAGCCATGGACTTTGCCTTTATTTATTAAAAATAAAATGTTAAATCCCATGGCTGCTGGTTTGTTAAGTTTTTTAATTGACGGTGGAAGAACATTATTAATCGCTGGAACGAGATCAAGCGGAAAAACATCTTTGCTTGGAGCATGTATGCTCGAAATCATGCAAAAAAATAGGGTTATAGTTGTAGAAGGAACAATGGAGTTGCCTGTTGACGCAATGAGAAACCTTGGTTATGATATCTTAAGAATGAAAGTTAGAGAAGCTCTCGCTCGTGAAACAACAGAGATGGCTGCTGATGAGGGTATTAGAACATCATTAAGACTGGGAGATTCTTGCTTGATTGTTGGTGAAGTAAGAAGTACAGAAGCTCTTGCACTTTACGAAGCAATGAGAGTTGGCGCGTTAGCAAACATGGTCGCAGGTACAATTCATGGAGCAAGCCCTTATGGTGTTTTTGATAGAGTTGTTAATGACTTGAAAGTTCCTGCAACAAGTTTCAAAGCAACAGACATTATTATGGTCGCTAATCCTATTAAAAGTGCAGATGGACTGCATAGATGGAGGAGAGTCTTAGAGATATCAGAAGTAAGAAAACAATGGCAAACAGATCCTATTGTTGAAAAAGGATTTCTCGATTTAATGAAATATGATGTTATAAAAGATGATCTGAAAGCAACAGAGGATCTTGTTAATGGTGAATCAGAAGTTCTAAAAGAAATTGCTTCAAATGTCAAGGGCTGGGCAGGTTCTTGGGATGCTGTTTGGGATAATATTGTTCTTCGAGCAAAAGTTAAACAAGCTTTAGTTGAAACAAGCATCAAGGCAAAAATGCCAGAGATGCTTGAGGCAGAATGGACTCTAAAGTCAAGCAATGTTTTTCATGAAATTTCAGAAAAAATCCAGCAGGAGCTTGGTGTACCAAAAGGCAAACGAGTTTTCAAAGAATGGGAAGATTGGTTGAAGAAAGAAATAAAGAGGAAAAGGTAATCAGACTTCCCCGTCGACTTCTTTATTTAGTCTGTCGAAAAATTCAAACATAAACTGATGTCGTTCTTCTGCAAATTTTTTCCCTTCATCTGTTAACATCTTATCTTTGATATTTCTCAATTTTACTAAAAACTCTCGATAAGCGGTATCTTCCTTTGAATATGATTCTGTTTCTTCTACTTTGATATCTTTATTATGCACTCTTGCGCCTATTTCTCCTGCAAAAACAAATGCTCTTCCTATTCCTATAGCCCCAATAGAATCTAGTTTATCTGCATCAAATAAAATCTTGGCTTCTTTTGTTTCAGGAATTCTATTTTTTCTGTATCTATGACATTCGATACAATGAATAATCTTTTCTATTTTTTCTCTTTCAAGTCCTTTTTCCTCAAGAATTTGTCTTGATAGCATTGCTCCTCTTTCTGCATGGCAAATCTTTCCTCCAGACTTTTTTTCTTCTTCTCTCGCAATGTCATGTAAAATTGCCGCTATGCTTAAAATCTCTATATCGGCATTTTCTCCTTTTCCAAGATGCATGCATAAATTGAGAACCCTCAGAGTATGGTCAAAGTCATGGCATCCACTATTAGCAAAGAATTTTTCTTTTATTTCCTTTTTCAAACTTTCTATTTCCATCTAACTCAGTAATAGGTTATCTATAAAAAGCTTATCCTAATCTTTGGAAACAAAACACAAACATTATTGCTTGTCTTTGTGATATAAATCTAACAGAACAATTTTATTTTCTTCTCTAAGATAAGCGTAAGATAATCTGAATGGTTTAATGTAAATTTCTCTAGTCCCCTTTCTTTCATGCATCATCGGTTTGCCTATCTCTGGATTGTCTATAATTTTAGCAACTTGTTTTTTTACTTTTTCTTTTACAAAATTGTCCAACTTACCGATTATCTTTAAAAATTCAGGTTTGTATTCTACTTCAATCATTTCTCCCTCTTTTTACAATCTGGCTAGTTCTTTAAGAAATTTGTCTGCAGGCATGGAAATAAATTCTCCTCTTTCATAACTTTTCCATGCTTTCTCAGTTCTTCTTGCAAATTCTAAATCTTCTTTCAAGTTTTTATCTAGATCAGTTGCTTTTTTCATGATAATTTGTTTACGGCTTTTTATCAAAATCATTTTTTCTCCTTCTTTCAAGCCTTTTCTCATTCCTTGAGGAATTACAATTTGGCCTTTTGAACTTATTGTTGTGATGCCTATTTCCATTAGTAAGACAAATCTTACTTATATTTAAATCTTTCCTTTTTAACATTTAGAAAAAAAGAAGCGAAATCTTAATAAAAGCCAGTTGTATAACTTATTCATGTTTGATTTCGAGGAAGTAGTTATATGGATTGTTTCATCAATATTCTTAGGATTCCTTATGTCCATTAAAATTGTAAGTCACTTTCTTTACATCGATCCTTTAAGTGTTTTGCTTTACAGCGCCTTCGCAATGATTCTATTATTCATTTTTATTTTTGCTCAAAAACTTGTTGCAGCTCTTTTAGACTGCAGTACAAAAACCAAATGGCTTTCATTTAAACAATATTGGTTTGATGATAGATTAAAACTAAATTGGTCATTTCCTTTATGGTTATTCTTGCCATTATTCTTATTCTTAATCACTCTCGGAAAATTTGTCTGGCTTGCTATACTTAATTTCGATGCAGAACCTAAAGAAGGAAGATTTAGAAGAAAATGGCATGAAATCAGCGAATTTGATATCGGAAAAATTGCTGTGGCAGGACCGATAGCCATGTTAATAGTTGGTTTGATATTAAGATTGCTTTCTTTGACAAATCTTGCGTTTTACGCAGTGTTACTTGGCTTTTTATCATTAATCCCTATTGGAAATGGATTTAAATTATTATTAAGTTCTCGTCCATTATGGATCTTCTCATTGGTCTTAACTGGATTTATGGTTTTCTTAATCAGCTCTCCAGGGATCATAATAAACTTCCTGATGGCCGTTTTTATCGCATTCCTCCTTTTATTAGCTTGGTTAGTTTTGTGGGAGAAATAAATCTTATGACTGATAAAATCTTTTAGAAGTCTTTATCTTCGCCTTCTTCTTTTGTTCTTCTTATAACTTTGACATTGTCTAATTTAACTGTAATTGGGATTTGGACAGCTGCTTCAAGCAATTCAACAATGACCTCTTCTTTCTGTTTATCAACTCTTACAACCTTTGCTTTCTCTCTCTTGAAAGGTTCTGCAAGAATTTCAACAATATCCCCTTTCTCTATGTTAATCGCGGTCACAACTGGCTCGACAATGTTTTCAACTTCTTTATATTCAAGTGATTTGAATATAACGCTCTTTACATAAGGAACATTTAGTGCAGCTTGTTGTGCAGAATCGTAATCTTCTGCTTCAATAAGGATATATCCCCTTAATCCATGAGGTCTGATTACAGAATAAACTTGAAGACCTCTCTTCTCTACTTTTCCAGCAATTAATTCAGCTGCTTGATCTTCTTTATTTGTTATGACTTTGACAACGAATATCATTTTTAATCTTTTGTTGTTTTATTTTATGTTAATATTAGTACCATTGCAATATTTATTGCAAACCCTAACAATCCGATTACTGCAAGCCCAATAGCAGATACCTTTGCAATTTGCATCACTTCTATCCTGGTTGGTTTTCTAGCTACTTTGAGCACTCTAACGCATTTCTCTATAAATGACTTAGATTTCACAATAATAGACATGCATATTAAACAAGAAGATGTTTTTTAAATGTTTGGTTTAATGTTTATAATGTATTATCCCGAAACTATTTCATAAGGCTGTTCTAGTTAGCCCTATGAAATTGAACAAATCTAAGATAACGGAGACACTTAGAAAGCTAGCTGATGGAAAAACAGTTTATCAAGCAAGAAAGGTTGCTGGCATAAGC
>JAPLYB010000019.1 GCA_026395795.1 Candidatus Pacearchaeota archaeon | reverse complement strand
GGACATAGAACTGAAGAGGGAGCAAAGCAATATGCGATTATTCAAACTCATAGAAAAACATGGGAACATCAAGGCAAATATGCATATAACGAGTTATTGAATTTCTTGAAAAATTAGTTCTCGAGGAGCTTTATAGTTTCAAAAGTCTTCTTTCTTTTGGCACAAAATTAAGAACTCTGTTCTCTGTGACTTTGCCACAGCCTACTACGTTGTCGTGATATTTCAAGAAGATGTACTCGTTATCTGACTTTTTAGCTGATTGATCTGAATCTTCAGAATCGTCTTCCCCATGTTTTATATTATTTGTATCTATATCTATCTCTCCTCCAGCTATCCATTCCTTGAACTGCTTATCATCCAGCTCTAGGATGTTTTTTGTTGCTTCATCTGCAAGGAAAAGAGCATCAAAAGAAAGCCTGAACTCCTTTTCCTTTTGAAATGCGAAATAAAGGCCTATAACTTCAACATTTACGATGCTTGAAAGAAAATTTAACTCTTTTTCTGAAACATCTCCTGTAAAAATCCGAAGTTTTTCTTTAGACTGCTGAATAATCTGCCCTCTTGGCAATTTCATTCCATATATCTTTTCTAATTTCTTGTCAATTTCTTTTTTATCTAATGCTTTTATCATTTTTCTAGAGATTGGATTAAATCAAGATTTATTTCTTTTAATGAAGAGACAATCTTATCTGGATTTTCTTTTTCCAGCTCCTCTTTTTCTAATGAATTGGTTATTGCAATGACTTTCATGCCTGCTGATTTTGCAGAAATTATGCCGTTTATTGAATCTTCTATGACAACACATTCTTCTGGTCTGAGTTTCAATCTTGATGCTGTTAAAAGATAGGGCTCTGGATGAGGTTTGGTGTTCTTCACTTCGTCTCCTGTTACTTCAACATCAAAAATCCCTTTTTGCTCTGGGAAAAGACTTTCTACAAAATCTCGAGTTATCCTTCCAGCAGACGTTGTTAGAGCTATCTTGTATTTTTTATTTAGTGATGCAATCAGCTCATAGAACCCTGGAAATATCTTAAGCTCTTTTTTTGCTATCTCTTTCCAGAGGGCTCTTTTTTCGTCAACAAGCTCTTGAGCTGTCTTCTTGACATTTTGTCCTTTTATCGCCATTTCTACAATGTCTCTTATGTTCCTTCCTTGAAATTTTTTGTGCTCTTCTTCTGGAAAGAAAATCCCATTTCGGTCGAATATTATCCTTTCTGCTTTATAATGCGTGTCTTCTGAATCTAAGATAACGCCATCCTGGTCAAACAAAACTGCTTTTATTTTTATCATTTTTTTATAATTTCTTCAATTTAGCAACAAAAAACCCTTCTGTATCATTATCCTGAGGAAAGACTCTTTTGCATTTTTTTACTTCATTTGAATATTTTTTGCCATTCCATTCACTTAGACCTTCTCTTGTCTTTAGGGGAAGCTGGAATTCTTCTAATTCAAGCCCCAGACGGTCTATAGCAAATTGCACTACTTCTTCACATTCTTGCGGTTCGAAGGTACATGTTGAATATACAAGCGCGCCTCCTTTCTTCAAACATCCAACAGCACATGCTACAAGTTTCTTTTGTAAAGCACTTAAACCACGAATCATACTAGGGTTCCACATTTTCCAGACTTTATGATCACTTCTTATTACTCCTTCTCCTGAACAGGGTGCATCAACAAGAATTTTATCAAAGCGAACTTGTCTTTTCTCAAAAATCTGACATAATCTTACTCCATCCATTCTTGTAGCAACAACGTTCATGCATCCACAACGTTCTGTGTTTGAAATGAGAGCAGAAAGTCTGTCAATTTTAACATCATTCGCAAGAAGAAGACCTGTGTTGTTCATCATTGCTGATAACTGGGTTGTTTTGCTTCCTGGCGCAGCGCATATATCTAAAACTGACTCATGTTCTTTTGGAGAAAGAGCAATTGCAGACATCATGCTTGATAACTCTTGAACATAATACATGCCAAGTTGGTGTTCTATATTCTTTCCTAATTCTCCGGGCCTTAATTCAGATTCTATTATCATGATGCTCGAAAAAGGGTCTTTTTCGGCACCCCGAAAATTATCCATTTTCGTAGTTTCAGGATTTGTTTTACACGGTTGAGAAATTTTCCACCCTCTAGACTCAAGTCTTTTTTTTAATTTTTCTGGAGATGTCTTTATTGTATTGCATCTTATGATTTTTCTAGTGGGGGCTGTTGCAATTTTGAAAAAAGCTTCTCGGTCTTTCTCATCAGGCAATAGTTTTTCAAGATATTCTTTAAATGCTGGTTTTAGCTCAATCATTTTTCTTTTCTTCTTCCTCTTCTCCTCTGTTTTCTTTCTCTCTTTCTTGGTCTTTATTTAATTTTTCAACTTCTTTAACATCAACTTCTGGGAATATTGGAGACGTGAATCCACATCTTCTGCATCTATACGGAACTGGAACTCCAAAGGCAACAGCTGAAGGAGAATAATTACTTGCTAGAATATCAAGTGACCCGCAATTAGGGCAGATCTTAACATATTTTTTCTTTTCTGGCATAAAATGAAGAAGATTAAAGAGTTTAAGAAAGTTATGATTTGATACATAAATGCTTAAAAAACAAGGATTTTTAATCTCCAATGAAAAACGCATTGATTGTTTGTGGAGAAAGAAGAGCAGACCAATTTTACGATGCAGTACGCAGCATGCATCATTATGATAATACTGAATTTGCATATGATTTTTCACAAGGATGCAATGCATTAACTAAAGCGAGAGCACCAGAAGACCATCTTTCGTTGGTTGTTATTCAGCCAGAACTTGAATTAAGTTCCGAGGAAATTGCAAGAGGTCTAAGATTGATTAAGCATGATAATTATTCTCAATTTTTAAGAGAGGCAACACTTGCTAAGAGATGCGCGGGGGTTTCTTTAGTTGGTTTAGTTGGGGTTGGTGCAGGCATCGTTGTTGATGCCAGCGGATTATCACAAACAGAAGTGCCTTCAATAGAGAAATGCCTTAAAGAATCGGGGCATATTTATGAATTAATTAAGCCTGGTGAACTAAACTCTTTACAAGAGATGGTGAAAAGAGCCACGCCTGAACTTAAGAGAAAAGTTGAACTAGCTCTCCGATAAGATAATGCGCTTTCGCCTCTTTGATTCTGACTTTGAGAAACTTTCCCAGCAAATTCTCTTGAGATCTTAGGATTATAAGTTGATAATTCTCATTTCTAGCAAGCCAAGTATCTTTGAAACCTTTTTCGTCAACGAGAACTTTATATTCTTTATTTATTAAAAGGATTTTATTCTCTAGAGCTATTTTTGCATGCAGATTCATTAATTTTGTTGCCCTTTCTCTCTTGATGCTGGGAGAAATCTGTTGTTTCAATTTTGCCGCTTCTGTATCTGGCATTGCCCAGAATCTTGATATGTTTAAAACATCTGGCTTGATTTTTGAGATAATGCCCAAGGTTTTTTGAAAATCTTCTTCTGTCTCACCGGGAAAACCGACAATTATATCCGTTGAAATTGTGATTGATGGAAATTCTTTCTTAAATCCATCAACAATTTCAAGAGAATCCTTAACTTGATATTTTCTGTTCATTAACTTTAAGACTTTATCGCTGCCTGATTGAATTGGAATGTGCAAAAACTTGTATACTTTTTCATTTTGGTAAGACTCAATTAACTCGTCTAAAACAGGCAGGATATATTCTGGATTCATCATCCCAACTCTGAGAAAGAATTTATGCTTTAAATCACAAATTTTGTTAATAAGTCTGGGAAGTTGGCTAACTTTCTTTGTGTTTTCTTCAAAATCAATGCCATAGAGAACATTATCTTGACTAGTAAGCCATATCTCTTTACAACCTGCTGCGATATCTTGTTCGACGTTTTTAATAATCTGATCTTCTGGAAATGAAAACAGCGAACCTTTTGCCTGTTTTGTGTAACAATATGCACAACTCCCTAAACAACCTTGACAAACTTGGCTTATCCCAATTATCTGCTTCTCTCTTGCCTTCGGAAGACCAAGTTTTGTCTCGTCTTTGTTTGATTTTCCTATTAGAACCATGTGTTTGCCTTCAAGGAGGTTTTTAACTGCTTTTGAAATCTCTTTGATATGATAATGAGAAACTAAAGACGCTTGCGGTGCGAGTTTTTCAAGTCTCTTTGATTGGACCTCGGGCATACATCCCGAGATAATCAACTTTTTTTTCAATTCTAAAAAGTGTTTTATCCTGATTTCAATCTTTTTTATTGTTGGATCTTTGACCACACAGGTATTAATGATAATTACATCTGCAATATGTTCATTGTTTGTTATGTTAAAACCGTGAGACGCAAGCAAACCTTTTATCATCTCTGCATCATTTGTGTTTGCTGTGCATCCGTATGTTTCTAAATAAATTGAATAAGGCATTTTCTAGTATAAATAAACGAGAATTAATGTATTTTTAAATTACATCTCTTCTAAGGCAACAATCCCAAGCATATCAAGGCAATTTTTCATTGTTTTGGAGAAGGAATGAATCATCTCAATTCTTCTTGCTTGCTCTGTTTTTTCTGCTTTAATAACAGGACAATTATGATAAAAATTGTTAAAAATCTGAGCTAATTCATAAGCATACAAAGCAATCAAATCAGGCTTTATTTCGTTTTTTGCTCTTTCTGCTGTGTTTGAAAAATCAGCTAGTTTTTTCACAAAAATTATTTCTTGTTCATCAAGATCTTTAAAGGATGATCTAGAGGTCACCTTTGATTTCTTTAGTTTACTAAGGATGCTGCGTGCTCTTGCATAACTATACTGAAGATATGGGCCTGAAAAGCCTTCAAAGTCTAATGCTTCTTCTTTGTTGAATAAGATGTCTTTTTTTAGATCAACCTTGAGAAGAGCAAATTTTATTGCTGAAAGAGCAATTGCTAGTGATCTTGAGTCCAAGTCTTTTTCATTAAGTTCTGGATATCTTTTTTTGAGTTCTTGTTTTGAATCTTCTTTGATTTCTCTGATTAAATCATCTGCATCAATAATTGTCCCTTCTCTTGATTTCATCTTTCCAGAAGGAAGATTAACCATCCCATAACTAATATGGAAACATTCTTTTGACCATTTATATCCAAGAATATCAAGGATTTTGAATAATACTTTAAAATGGTAGTTTTGTTCGCTTGCTACAACATAGAACATTTTGTTAAATTTGTAATCTTCATAACGTTTCTTAGCCATGTACAAATCTTGAGTTATGTAAACTGTTGTGCCATCTTGTCTAAGCAGAATTTTTTCTCCTAGTTCTCCTCCTAAATCTATGCCAACAGAACTATCTTCATTCTTTTTGAAAATACCTTTTTTAACACCATTTAAAACAATCTCTTTTCCTTGTTTGTAGGTTTCTGACTCAAAATACTGTCTATCATGTTTGAAATTCAAGAGGGCATAAGTCTGCTTCATTCCATCAATAGCCCATTTATTCATTTTTTTCCATAAATCAATTGTCTCTTTATCTCCTTGTTCCCATTTTTTCAACATTTCTTGCGCTTCTTCTTCAAGTTTTGGATTTTGTTTTGATTTTTGAGAAAATAAAACATAAAAGTCTCCGACAAAATGATCTGATTTTCTTTTTGCTTGTTCAGGGGTCTTATTATCCCCCCATTTTTGATACGCAAGCATTGATTTGCAAACATGTATCCCTCGATCGTTTATAACATCAACTCGGACAACTTTATTTCCAAAAAACTGGAAAATTCTTGCTATGGAATCTCCGATAAATAAATTTCTTAAATGACCAACATGCAAGGGCTTGTTTGTGTTTGGACCTGGAGATTCGACAAGAATTGTCTCTTTCTTTTCTTTCATTCCTTTTTTTGCAGGGATTTTTTTGCTTAAGGAGTTTAATGTTGTACCGATTAGTTTTTCTTTATCAATAAAAAAGTTCAGATAGCCTGCAACTGCCTCGACTTTTTCAATTTCTGGAGTCTTTTTTAGATCCTTCTCCATCTTTTCAATGAGTTCCCTGGCTATATCATGAGGATTTTTCTTGAAAATCTTTGCTAATGGAAAACAGGGGAAAGCATAGTCTCCAAAGTTTTCTTTTGGCTTTTCAAGAAAGACTTCTTCCTTCTTTATGTTTGCCGGGCCAACTGCTTTGACAATCGCCTCTTTTATCTTTTCTTCAAAATCCATTTTCCAATTAATTTAATAGATTTATATGTTTATACTTTTATTGATATTTTCACAATCTGATTTACAAAAACTTTAGCATCTTCTAGTGCTGTTAAAGCATCTTCTTTTTCTGGTTTATATTCTAGACCATACATGGTCTCATGTCTTTCTATTCTGTGTATATTCAAAAAATTTATTATATGCAAAGGAATTTTACTGCTGTATAATTCTTTTAGATAAACAAAAACAGCAAAATGACTTTTTTCTTGAATTCCATCTTTATAAAGCAAGGCCCTAGCTGAATGAAACATGGCCATATAGGATTCAAGAACCGCAAATTGAAAAATTTTTAATTTAATTGCGTTTTCAGCTTCTTTAAGACTTTGCTTTGCAATTTCCATGGATCTTTCTGATTTCTTTAAATCTGGATTTATTTTTCTCAATAGCCTAAATTTAAAACAGTCTTCAACTGTATTTATTTCCATCTTTTATTATGAATTATTTTATTATTGGTAATTCCCCATATAGTGAAATCCCTTGAGTGATAACATCAAAATAAAAGGCACTATCTTTTTTAACTTTTGCATTCCATTCACTCCAACTGAGTACGTGGAGATTTATTTTTTTATTTAGTTTATCTTCAAATTTTTCCAAATCAAGGGTTTTTTCTTTTCCAATTATATTGATATCAATATCGCTTTCTTTGTTATTTTCTCCCCTAGCAACTGAACCAAACAAAACTATAGAAGAAACATTTGATAGATTTTCTTTTAAAAACTCTACTAGGCCTGATTTTGTGATCAGATTGATGTTTCTAGAGATTTTAAGATGCTTAAAAAATAGGTTTTCTAGATTTGCTTTGAAATATCTTAGATTACCTTTCCTTTCTTCTTGGATAAGCCCTTCTTTCAATAAATAATCTGCATATTTCTTTACTGCAAATACACTTATTTTTAATTTTTTAGATAATTCTCTTAAATAAAACTCTTCATAAGAGTTTTCTAAAAAAAAACTAGTCAATTTTAAAAGTATTATTTCTTCCATTTTTAAAAAAATTAACTTCCTTATAATCCTCAATTACGATTGTTATCGATTTTAATCTTTATAAACCTTCTGTTTTTAATAGAAAACGATTGTTATTTTATAAAAACGATTGTTTTTATGGATATGATAGATTTAAATTTTATTTACTCGCCTTTCAGAGAATCTCAAAATATTGTCTATATGACTGAGCAATTTCTTTATTTTCTATGAGAAAGACGATTGGATGTTGATTTTTCTTTGGCTCAGTAATTGTATGACAACAGCGATTAAAGGAAACTTATTTAAACAATCCTTTAATAGGATACTTATGAATAAAAAAGGAGATTTTCAATTATCATTTCAGTTTATTTTTTCTATTATTTTAATTGCTGTTGTGTTTTTTGTTGGATTTTATGTGATCAAAATCTTTTTGGATCAAACTGAAAAAATTAAGCTATTGGATTTTACAGAGCAGCTTAAGAATAGTGATGGCGGATTGTTAGACATATGGAGACAAGACTCTGCAAGTCAGATTATCTCTCTGCCCATAAGCAATAAGATAGAGTATGTTTGTTTTGCAAATTTTAGTAGTTGCTCTGGAATAACTCCATATGATTCAGAACTCTCTTCTTTTTGCAAGAATATAACTTATTCTTATAGATCAAGCACCGAACCGTACAACATGTTCTTTTATCCACTTGGAAGAGCAGAGAAATATGGTGTTAAGAGTGCTCAGGCCATATCGTGCAATAATGCTGGAGAAACTCTGAAATCATGTGTTGCAATAAACAGCACTGCGAATTGCATAAAAGTGGTTGATGGACGCGTTAAGATGAAATTATTAAAGGAAAATGAAACAAGCAAGATACAAATCCTTCCTGTTTTAACTTAATAAGAATTTATAGTGATGATCTAAAAAATAAAAAGAGGGAAAATGAAAATCCGAAAAGATTCTAGAGGACAAGCGGAATTTAGCTGGATTTTTGCGCTCATTGTTGGAGCATTGATACTATTCTTTGCATTTTATTTTATCGGGTCTAAGTTACTAGAAGGAAATCTCACAAAGAGCCTGATGACAGAGCATAGTCTAGACATATTATTCAATCCATTCTCGTATTTTGGAAGTCTTGGAGCAACGTCTGCTAAAACAATGGATTTGAGCACTGTTGAAAAAATTAACTTTTCTTGCAAAACAGAAGAAGTTTTTGGTTATGACAGCATAACAGTTTGGACAAAAGAAGCAACTCAGCCAAGAAAAGTTTATGATAAATATCTTTTTTCAGATAGATTCATAGAAAGCAAGAACTTTCAGATAATCAGCAAGTCATTTAATATGCCCTGGAGGGTTGCTGATCTTGTGTATTTCTTTCCAAGAAATATCAAATATTGCTTTATAGGGCCTAATTTTGACGATACAAGAAAAGAGTTCGGAAGCGATGAGAGTGATGAGCATGATACTGGAATGAATATAAGCAATTTTTATTTTCCAGAATCTATTAATCTTTGCCCTCCAGATGGAGAGGTTGTTAATATCTGCGGGGAGAACGGTGCCAGTAACTCGAAATGTGATATCATTGTATATTCTGGTAATGATAATTATGTGTTAAAGAAGAATGATAGTGGAGTGCTAAAGAAGCTTTATTATTCAGATGACGCACAGATGTATGCTGCCATTTTCTCTGATCCTGAAGTATATTACTGCAACATGCAAAGATTGACAAAAAGATTGCAATATCAAATTGAGATATATAACGCGAAGATGCAATCCCTTAATCAGGGTCAGAATTGTGGCATGTATATCCCTTTAGATGGATTGGATATTTCTGCTAAGACTCTATTTGACAATATTGAAGGATCAAAACAGAATATTTGGAATCCAATCAAGGGCGCGTTTTCTGATATTAAAAGCAAGGCAGATGTAGTAAAGTATCAGAACGACATGTCTGCATGTAAACTATTTTAAATTATTAAAATTAAATTATAAAAATAAAATATAAGGAAAAAAAGAGAATTAATAATGCATGAACAAAATGGGTGAAATCGGGCTGTTGTTGTGACGTCGTAAAAAACCAGTTATAAGTTATTATTAAAATTAACATAGATAAAAACAAAAAAACAACGTCGACATAAATAGATTATAATATAAAATGATAAAGATGACAAGAAATAAGAAAGGACAGTTGAAGATACAGGAAATGGCATTTGTATTGCTCGCAGTGGTATTTTTATTTGTACTAGTTTTACTGATGTTTACCTCGCTAATGAACAGAGAGACACAAAAGATTGTTATAAAACAAAGAGAAGCAAGAACAATTACCTTCCTTGAGGTGGTGTCTGCCTTGCCTGAACTAAGATGCTCATCAAGTTTCAGTTCAACTTCTGAAGCTGTTTGTGTTGATAGAGACAAGCTGACATTTTTTAATTCCAGCATTTCAATGCAAGAGAAATATGCCATTTTATGGAGAAATGCATTAATAAGCAAGATAGAAGTGCAAGAAGTCTATCCTGTAAGTTCTCCTGCACCTTCTTATATTGTCTACAGTCTTGGGAATACACAAGATCTATCAACAAGGACATACGCAACATATTCTGCTTTATGCTCTGAAAGTGACAGAGGGCCAATATGTTCAATTGGAAAAATTAAAGTTACTGTTATAATGCCAAATAAAACTTAAAAAATAAAAATGTGGAAACTAAACAAACAAGATATAGAAGACCATCTTTTAACATTAGAAAGCAATAAAAAAAAGATTAGATATCTCAATAGGATGCTCTACTTGGAAAGAGTCGAAAATGCTGCAAGACCTTTTTGTTTTAAAGTGTTTGGTGATATATATCTTGAGGGGGGAAACCTAAGGGCGGCCATGGATTGTTACTTAGACACAGAAGATAGCAGAATTATAAAAACAGCTGGAGATGAATTTTTTAAAAGAGATGCTTATGGTCCAGCAATGCAAGCTTACAAAAGAATTAATGATGGGCCTGCTTTAATAAAAGTGGGGAATGCTGCTTTAAAAAGTGAAAAAAAAGATGATTTATTTATCGCAGGTATATGTTTTGAAGAAGCAAATCATCCTACTGGATTGAATCTTGTAGCAGAAAGATATCTGGAAAGAGTCAAAAAACCAAAGAGAGGTGTCATGGCCGCATGGAGTTACGTTGAAAGAATGCTTAAATGGGAACCAGAAGAATTAGAATTTGCTAGACAATATTTTCGTGCTGCTGGGAACGGGGATGGTTTAAGAAGAGTTAAACAAATAGATGATGAAAGGGGATACAAACCAATTTCAGAAGACAAGGCGGAGGCGACTAGAAAAATTGAGAATGATTTAACTATAGCTAGAAAATATGAAAAGAAAGAGACAAAAAAATGTTGAGAAAAATAAACGCAAATAGAAAAGGACAAGAAGAGATGGTCGGATTTGTTGTAATTGTCATGATAGTTGTTGTTGTTGGTGTTGTCTTTCTTGCATTTTCAATAAGAAAACCAAGCTCAACCACGCAGAAACAACAAGAACTTGCAGATATTAGCTGGGCTTTGCTAAGTTATACTACTAATTGCAGTATTAATACAATGCCACAGTCTGTATGGGACTTGGCTACACATTGTAATGTAAACAATCCACAATGCGATAATAGTGGTGGGAAGATGGCTTGTCGGGTTTTGAATGACACAGTAATTGATGCATTAGCAACACTGATGGGAAGAACGGACATAACTTTGTCTGATAAGTTTGTACATGCTTATCGATTTAAGTTTATTGGAGAAGGTATTCCAAATGGAGAATTGATAATTGAAAAAGGAAACTTAAGTGGAAATTATTTTTCTTATCTGACTTTTATTCCAAGCAATAATGGAGATATTAATGTTACAACAAGATTCTATTACAGCTGAGGAGAACTGAAGAATTAGCTATAAATGTTATAAATAAATCTTGATAGTGTGTTTTCTGAAAAATAGCGAGATTCCATATATTTAATGATAAAAAGGATTATATAATAGTTATACTTGATTTGAATATGAAAGAAGAAAGACTTAGTAAAAAAGAAATAGAAGAAATAAAACAGGGATTAGATAATGTTAAAAGAGGAGAAGTAAAGCCTATAGAGCAAGTTGCAAAAGAACTGGGAATAGTTCTTAAGGATTAAAAGATATTCGGTTTGTGCTAGATGATGATACTTATGTTAATTCTATCTACTTGAAGGATGGGTTTTGAACAAACTCGGTTTTTAATTGTTGTTTTAGTTATGGTCACAAAACCAAGAGATTCTAGAACTTTTAGATCTTGTCTCACTGCCTTAAAATCTCTGGCAAGAAGCTTTGCTAACTCATAAACTGAGTTTGGTTTACGTTGTTTTATGGCATAAATTATCCTTATTTTCTCCTTGCTCAGAAGTTGTTTAACATTCTTTATCTGATTTAGCTGAAGATTTATGCTATCTTTCTTAAATTCTGACTCTAAAACAGGTTCTTCTAAAACCTCTTGTCTTATCCCAAAAGGAATGATTGGTCTTATGAATACGTTAAAAACGTTTTTATCCTTTTCCAGAGTAATTAGTGAATTCTTGACTCTTTCTCTCTTTTGTTTTTTTTCCTTTTTTTTCCTTGCCATTTTCCTGTGATTTTCTACGACGGAGAACTTTTTTATTTTTTATGAGTATGAAGTATAATGGTTATGACCTTCAGATTTATCTGTATTAATAGTACATATATGTTTAAAAATCTTCCGTATACATATGGGCACTAGAAAATAATAGAACCAGAGTAACTGTAGAATGATATCATAAGATTTATAAAGAAAAAGTGTAAAAAACCGAATAACTATTGGGTTTTCCGAAAGCTTTAAAAACGATTTAATATTTACCTAATTAAGCAACTTAGCGTTGCATATGACCTTATGGTTTGTTATCAAATTAAAAAAAATGATAACTAATAAAATGGGTCTAATCACAAACAATATTTGAAAGGAGGTTAAAAAAATGAAGTTATTAAGAAAGATTGCACCTTTCGCAATCTCAGCGTTGATGGTAGGATCGATGGCAGCAGCAGCTGACATCCATAGTTGGAAAAGTACATTTACCGCAGCTAACACTGCAGTTGTTGTAGGTTCAGGAAGCAACATCGGTACAGATGATATAACCGCAGCAATTGCTATCGCAAACGCAGTTGGTATTGACACGACAACATCTGGTGGATCAACGTCAGTTACAGGAGAAAGCTACTTGTTCAAAAAAACGAGTACTTTACTTACCCTTAACTCGTCACGTGATGCACTAGATGAAATCAGAGGGACCATAACCAAAGATCAAATGCCAGTTACACTTGCAGATGGTATATACAAGGATACGGACAACAATGATAATGATTATACACAAAAAATCACTATCGGAACTGGACTTAGCTTGACTTACTTTGCAGACAAAAAATACAAGGGAGAAAAAACACCTGCTTTGGGTTTAGATCTTGCAGATAATAGCCCTGTTATGAACTATACCTTGACTTTTACAGATAAACCAACATTTAGCTCAACCCAGTTAGAGACCACAATGATAAATATTCTTGGAAAAGATTATTACATTAGTGATGCTGGAAGCAATGCAGCTACTAACAAGACTTTAACATTGTTAGACACTGGTGTAACAGGAACTGTCGTAGAAGGACAAACTGCTACAATTGGAGGCAAAACTGTTTCAATACTTTATGTCACCAGTGATAGTAAGGTAAAACTTATGGTTGGTAGTGAAACAACAACCAAGCTTAGCGTTGGTGGAACATACAAGTTAAGTGATGGTACCTACATAGGTGTCAAAGATGTGTTCTATAATGCACACGATACTGGAACAAGCAATGCAGAAATTAGTGTTGGAAATGGAAAAATAGATATCAGTGATAGAGAGACAGTCCAAATCAATGGAAAAGCTGTAACAGGATTAACTGGTTTTATTGCAAATGAGACAGATACCTTAAAAAGTATCACATTGCAATGGGATCTTAGTAAAGAATCCTTTGTTGCACCTGATTCATATATAACTTTACCTGGTTTCGAATCAGTAAAGTTTTTGATGACTGAAATGACATTCCCAACTGGTGAAGAAATCGAAATTGGACCATCTGGCGATGATGCATTTGAAATTACAGTACCTATAAAAGATGATACCGTAACAATTCCATTGCTTTCGCAAGTTTCAGATGCAAATTACTTTAGTTCTCTTGGTGCTGAAGCAACAGACCGATTGAAAACATCTAACACAACAACATTGATATTCAATGAAACGTTAGGTGATAGTTATTTTGTAGTATCTTATGCTGAAACAGATATAGCAGAATCATACTACATGTCTGCTGAATTAGGCGGTGGAGATGAAACTGATGGATGGACTGTAACTTTACACAATGAAGCTACAAATGAAGATGTTTGTTCTGAGTCTGTAAATGATACAGAATGTCAAATTGGAGATGCAGAACTTACATTTAATGAAGTTGGTGAAGATTTCTTTAATGTAACCGTTAATACAGGAGGTTCTTTTAACAAGTTATACACTGCTAAAGGAGCTTTAATCTATCTACCATATAGTACATTGTTACCTGGCACGAATGCTGGAGCAATTAACATAACCAACTCTACACAAAGTGCAAGTTGGAACTTGACTATGGTAGAAGCTGATAAAGATGGAAATCTTGGTTCTGGAGCAACAATAAAGTACTTATTCGATTTTACAAGTGGCGATACGTACTCAACTGTTATTGGTATCACTGGAGTAACAACAATACCAACAGTAGATAATGACCATGAATCAGGTTACGTTACATCAGACTTAGCCACATTTGTTGAGTGGGATAAATCTGGAACAGAATATTCCGCAAAAGCAACATACTATGGTGAAGAAGTGTATGGAAATGTCTATCTTGCAGCCGCAAGTGCAGGAACAAGTGGAGGATCAGGAACCACATGGACCCCTGTAAAAGATTCCGAAACAACAGCTTATTCAAGCAAGAATGTTATCGCAATTGGTGGAACAGCAGTCAACAAAGTCGCAAGAAAAATCTTGGGACTTGATGAAAACACTGTAGTCACTGGAAGCGAAACAGCTTGGAGAACTGCAACAGGAGTTGATGGAGCAGGTAAAGGTATACTTGATTTAGTTGCCTCACCATATACAACAGGAAAATACGCTTTGTTAGTAGCTGGTTATGAAGGACCAGACACAGCAAAGACCGCAGATTTCTTGACCATCAAATTCGCCGACGTTGCCGCGGGTAAAACCAAGGTACTTGTCGATACGATTAACGTTGTAGAAGCTAGTATCTAAGCGTTGAGTGCAAAAAAACTTTTTTTATTTTTTTATTTTTTTTCTTTTTTTCTTTTTTTATTTTCTTTTTTACTTGCTTAATCTGGATTCTGTCCATTTCGAGTGTGATTTCCTGACACTGTACGCACCAAATTACCGATAGTTATATAAATGTAAAATAGTTTAATCAAACATGAAATTAACTGCCATAATAAAGAAGGGAGAAGAATATTATGTAGCTCTATGCCCCGAGATAGATATAGTCAGCCAAGGTAAAACAATAGAAGAATCTATTTCTAATTTAAAAGAAGCTGTTGAATTAAGAATAGATGTTATGGGTCTGCCAGAAGGGATAAGCAACCAAGAACAACTAATTTCAAGTATTGAGGTAACAAATGCAAAAACTTCCGAGACTGTCTGGCAAAGAGTTAATTAAAATTCTTTCTAAATCCTAAAAAAATCCACATTTTCGGATTTTTTGGGAATCCCAAAACCATTGGTTTTGTGATATTGGGTTTAAATCGATACGACAAAAAGGTAGCCATGTTTTTATGCTGAAAGAAACCCAAGAAGGAAAAAAATTTACGGTGGTGCCTTTACACGATGAACTTGATAAAGGAACTCTTTTAGAAATAATACGCCAGATTGGTATGGAAAAAGAAGAGTTTATTAAAATGTTATAAATTTTCTTCATGTTAAATTTGATATTTTGCTTAACAGGATGAGAAGTATTAAAAAGGTATTTCTCTTTTACTTGATATGAAAGAAGAGGAGAAAGATAACAGTAAAAAAAACTTAAAAGTTTTTTATATGTATTATCGGATTGTACTGGTCATAGTATTATTTTCATTTATCCTCAGTAATCTGATTGCTTTTAGTTCAATCAAATTTCCGCCCAGTCTTGATTCATTCTTTTCCTATTTTCCATATGTATTAGAATTTATCTTTTTTGTTCTAAGTATTTTTGCAATCATAAATTTTAACAAATATAGATATGACTGGGTTGTTAAACTTTTACCAATACTCGAGATTATTTTTTCATGTTTAAATATAATCTCTATTCTATTTTATCATTTTCCCATTGATTCTTTTAAAATTGTTTATTTAAATTTTTATATGGGCCATATAATTTATATTTGGGCTTTTTCTTCTGGCTTAAATATAGTTATGCTCTTCTTATGTTTATTTAACTTGTTAAGAAAAAAGGGTAGTCAAGTAGGGAACATCTAAAAGAGAAAAGATTGGTTGTATCCTCCCGATGTATCAAAGGCTTTAACAGAAAATGAAAGGTAATCAAATAAAAGATGATTTTGAAGATATTATAAAATTCAGTGAACCTTCTTTGAGAGAAGTCTGGGATAACAAGAAGGATGACTGTTGGAGACATCTCTAAAACAAGATTTAATGTCTTGAATGTAATTTTTAGTTAGTCTTCTGGTTCAGAGAATATTTTTAAATGAACTTTTCCTATGTTTCTCATGCTAGAAAACACTTGAACATGTCAAAAAAAATAGAAACAAGAGAGGACTCAGAAAGAAAGAAAAGAAGGACTAAACTTGTAATTGGAATCATTATTATTGTTTTGATGATTCTTAGTACAATTGGTTTTGCTATGATTGAAAATAATCAAGAAGTTGTAGATAATACGGTTTATAATGGATATAAGTTCACTTCAACAAGCAGTGGATGGCAGACAACTGTACAAGGGCAGACTATAACTACCTCTTATTTTCCTACAGAAGTGTTAAATGTAACTGGAAGCAATGTTTATGCATTTGATTTTACTGGTAAAGTAGTATACATAGCAGTTGGAAGTCAAGAAGAGGTATATGATGTAAATGAACTTGGAAATTTGAATAATATTGCAGAAAGAAGCCAGTTTGCTTGCCAGCCAGAAGCTGAAAACAGCAGTTTTTGCCAGGAAAGCGGCCTCCCAATAAAAAGCTGCGAAGATGTCAATTCAAGCAATACTGCAAGAGTCATTGTAATAAACTCTAATGTGACTGAGCCAGCGTCTTACACATATTATAACAATTGTTTGACAATAAATGCCCAAAGTGCAGACTTAAAAATAGCTGTAGATAACTTTATATTCAAGATTTTTGGAATTATAAAATGAATGAAATAGAAGATAAAAAAGATGCTGATGATGAAAATGGAATAGAATCAGGCATTTCTGAAAAACCAGCAGATAATATCCCTGATAATGATAGTGAAAACAAGGAGGAAGATGCAGTCTCGGGTAGTGTAAATGAAAATACCATTGCAAAAACAGAAGTTTTGGATGATAAAAAAACTGAAGAGAAGAAGGACGGCTTTTTTAAAAGAAATAAAAAGAAAATAATTGTTGGGATAATCATACTTGCGGTTGTTATTCTTTTAATTGTAATTTTAAGTATGATTTTTTTTGGAAAAACAACTTTTGAAACTTTTGATTATCACGGAATGACGTTTGAAAAGGCTTTATTTGGACAGATATTTGTCTATCAAACAAATATAACAATTGCTAAACCAAACCCTTTTACTTACACCTTGGTATTAAGAAATGATCCTAGAAAATTAGACAACATCCCAGTTAACATCTCGGCATTGCATGCAAAGGGATATTTTTCAGTTAATTCAGACACATTAAAATGCGGAGGGGATACTTTAATTGCAGCATTTCAGATTGCGCAGTTTGTAAAAGTTCTTGGTGGGGATATTGAAGCGACAGCAGTTGAAAATTTTTCAAATAACACCTTGCCTATAAAAACCTGTAATGATGCTAATCAAACAGTTTCTGTTCTTTTGTTAAGACCGTTTTCAGAACAAAGCAGGATATATGTTGATGAAAACAACAGTAATTGCATGATTCTTGAAGCACAAAATTGCAGTGTTGCAGAAGTGAGCGAGAGATTTATTCTGGGTCTTCTTGAAAAAAATAGGAGATCTGAAAGCTTTACAGACCAAATCGCACAAATTATGAATGAAAGTTAAAGATATTTAATCTATAGGTTATAACCCCATAATTCTTATAAATAACCTTTATATATCCTAGGAGTACAAAATGGACAAAAATAAATATGAACCAAGTGAAGCATCAAACAAATATCATAGAAATGTTAGAATTGTTGGTTCAGTACTCTCTGCATTTTTATTTGATCTCTTTTCTTGTGCTCCTGTTATAATTCAGTCTCCTCTGATTTCAAACTCTGGAAGAGCTGCCGTCTATGCACCTTGTCCTACGGGACAAAGAAATGCCTCTAGTGTTAAATCACGGGGCGGACAAAATCAAGTTATTGTTAGTCAATCTAATGTTTCTAGTGGATCTTCTGGATCTTCTAATCAGAGTTGTGAATCTTATGTTGATTTAAGTGACGACTCTGATGATAGTGTAGTTGTGAATCAGGGGAATATTCTCTACCCATCTTATGAGGGAGTTAATGTTTCAGATGGTGCTGGTCATTTTGATGGCTGCCCAAGAATGATAGTAAGAGACCGCGGACAAGAACCAAGAACTAAGCCAGGAGAAACTCAGCAACCACTTTATGAAACAAGAGGAAAGAGAGGAAAGAGAGCTTCATTAACAGAATTAACAAAACCATCTAAACCTACAGATGTTAGAACACAAGTTTTCGCTGAGTTGGCATCTAATTCAACTTCGCTTGGAATAAGACAACAAAGTACGCCAAGAGCAATTTGGAATGCATATGGCGGTCGAGGAGATTTAACTGGAAAAGAAGAAACAGACTGGAACTTAGGAGTTGGAGGACAGTATGCGGCTGTGCCAAATCATATTTTAACTGTTGGGGCAGGGGCGGCATTATCATTAGTAGGATCAAATGAATTAATCCCCACTACAACATTCAATGTTCTTTCAGAAGGAGGGAAACTTGCAGATTTTATCTTGAATGCAGGCAGTGGGCTTTTTTTTACTAGAGCAAATGGAAACACAAGAGCAGATTTGAGTGCATTATTAGCATGGGGTTCACCAAATGAAACTGATCTTTCAAATGGAATTGTTCCAAGAGGAGCTGTCGGATATCAAGGAAGAAATAGAGAAATATACTTCTTAGTTGCTCATGATTGGTT
Organism: Candidatus Pacearchaeota archaeon; assembly: GCA_026395795.1. GTDB lineage: Archaea > Nanobdellota > Nanobdellia > Pacearchaeales > UBA284 > JAPLYB01. Next base: position 2,147 of record JAPLYB010000019.1, on the reverse strand, counting down.
ACCAAATGAGAAGAGGGGAGTTCCCCCATTTGCTGCAAATATGGGTGCTGGATATGTCATTTTAGATGATGCACTTTACTTATCTGCAAGCATGGATGTTGGAGCACTAAACGGAGAAGGTTTTTGGAAAAGATTAGTATGGCAGACCCTAAGACAAACTGAAAGCCCTATGCAAAGGTGGGATGATGATCGAGCACAAACAGGAAGATATCAAGCAGGAGGAAGTGGTTTATTTGTTAAAGGAATTTTACATCCAGGAGATAAAACTACTGGCGTTAATTGGGGTGGGAGAGCAATGGTTAGAAATCCTGACGCAGTATTACTTAATCAAATGGGAACATATTGTGCAGTAAATTTCGGACAAAATGTCACACTTCCACAAGGGGATATGGACAGAGGAACAATATTGTACGTATTTTCATTAATTGGGGGTATCGGAACAACAGGAGCTGGCAATCAAAGACAAGCATCTAACAGAAGTTATGAAGCTGGTTTAAGAGTAACTCACGATACTGGAACACACAAGACGGGAATAGGACTTACTGGTGTTGTTGGGTTTTAAATTCAAGCAAAGTTAAGAAAATGCAGTGCATTACAAGAATAAAATTTTAAATATTTTTCTTTAGACAATTAAAAGACAAGATTTAAATTCTATAAGGAAATAAAAAATTATGGTTAAGTCTAAACCTTTTACTAAGACATTTAATTATAATTATAAGCCCTATCTTCTTGATGAGGAAGGGAATCAAATAAGTAGACGGGTAGCATACAACTATATTTATCTTAAACATAAGGATAAATACCCTCTAAATTGGAAACATGACTATGTTGTACACCATGTAGACGGAGAAACTTTCAATAATTCTGTTAAAAATCTGTATATATGTACTCAAGCAGAACATAATCTTATACATCAAGAACAAAAAGCAAGACTGAGAAAATTTTTTGATACTTCTGAAATTGATTATTTCTTGAAAAGTAGAATCCCAGATGATCAAGGAGTACTTTCATCAAACTATCCAGATAAAACTCTAGGCAATAACGATACTCCAAGAGAATTTAAGAATTATTCTGAAGAAGAATTGAATGATATTATAAAAGAAAATCAAACTAAGAATAGACAATATGTAGAATATCAATATCCAGAAACAGAAAAGATGAGAAAGGAACACAATCAGACTATCTGTGAGGAAAAGAGAAAGAAGATAGACAACCTTAAAGAAACTAGGGATTATGACAAGCACATTCCTTTAAACGAATTAGAGTATAGGCAAAAAAGAAAAAGAGAAAGAATGTTAGAGGAAATTAAAAAAAACAAAAAGTTTAGTTTAAGGTGTTTCTTTGAAGAACATAAATGGAAAGAGTACGCAAAACCAGAAAAAGATAAGAATAATGAAGTAACACAGATGCACTATTGCGAGAGATGTGGAGAGTTAGTAAAAGTAATCTTAGAAGGTAAATAGAAAGAAAAAGATTTAAATTCTTGAAAAAGATAGATAAATATGGCAGAAAAGAACCTTTTTTGCATAGATTGTGGTCGTCCAATAAGCCATGCAGGTAGATGTTTAGCATGTAATATGGAAGCTAAAAAGAGAAGAGAAGCACAAGAACAAAGAAAAAAGAAAACGTGGTAATGGACATTCAATCAAATGCCAAATAAACAAGAACATCTCGGAGTAGCTTTAGTCTTAGCAGTTGTCATGTTCTTTCTATTAATTTGGCTAAAACTTTCAAATGCTATTGGTGGCACATTGATGATATTCTTCGGAGCTATTTTGCCAGATATATTCGAACCTGCAATAGAAAATAAAGAAAGGAAAGCTTGGGAGCATAGAAGACATTTCCACAGCAAGAGAGCATTAAAGATAAGTGCTATTGTTTGTATAGTCTCTTTTGCGTTAGGTTTTCTCTCAAGTTTTTTCTTCTGGATTTCTTTCTTAGCAGTAGGATATGTTTTACACCTATTAATGGATTCGGGAACAAAGATAGGTTTGCCAGCTTAAAGATGTTAAGTAAACCTTAATACTTAACATAAAGATTTGCAGGAAAATCTTTAATCCCATTGTTAAATCTCTCTTCATTAAACCATTTCACCCATTTATCAATTTCTTCATTTTTCAAGAGCTTGTGAAAGATTGTGATTATAT
>JAPLYB010000022.1 GCA_026395795.1 Candidatus Pacearchaeota archaeon | reverse complement strand
TACTGCTAAGAAGTGGGTAAATGTTCAGGACAAGAAATAATCTTTCTATAGGGATATTGGGGTCTATAGGGAGGGCATGCATTATTCAGGTCTTGAATAATGGGATAGGTCTGCCTATCCTATTTTGTTTGTTGTTTCGGAGATACTGTCTAAAGCAACAACTTTAAAAACCCCGAAAATCTTTAACTTTTACCTGCGAGCTAACGCGATACAGCAAACAAAAACATTTGTTTGGTGATTAGAAAATGAAAAGCATTTTCTACAGTGGGTAAACAATTTTCAGATTGAGAAAATTGTACTGTTATTTCTCGTTAGCCATATAAAAAAACGCTCAAAAATCAGAAGATGCTCAAAATTATCAAATTTTGGGCACACAGAAAATCTCGGATTTTCTAGTGTTTTGGGCGTGCCAAAAACCCGGAGGTTTTTTAGCATGATCATAAAAATAAGTAAAACAAAAATAAGCAAAGCAGCGAGCAAAAAAACAAATAAAGATAGAATCGGATTAATCTTATTGCTCAAAAAACAAAAGAATGCTTTTTGGGTTAAGATTGCAAAGTATATCTCAAGACCAAAAAGGAAGACTATCTGTGTCAATCTAGACAAGATAAACAAGTATGGCGAGCCTAAGATGACTATCCTTGTTCCAGGAAAAATTTTAAGCAGGGGGGACTTAACTAAAAAGTTAATTCTTTCATCATTGAATGTTTCAGAGCAGGCAAAAATAAAAATAAAAGAATCAGGGTCTATTTACATGGATTTGAAAGAATTGTTACAGAAGAATCCTGAAGCCAAAGACATTAAAATAATAATCTAAAAAATGGAAAAAATACAAAAGGAAGCAACAAAAGAAATTATAGTGGATGCAGAAGGGGCAACAGTTGGCAGGGTTGGAACATTAGTTGCAAAAAAACTCTTGCAAGGAGAAAAGATAGTTGTTATTAACTCTGAAAAAGCCATTCTAGTCGGAGATAGACATGGGATTCTAGAAGACTATCTTAAAAAAAGAAGACTTGGAAAAGGAGTTCAAAAAGGGCCTTTCTTTTACTATCAAGCTGAGATGATTCTAAGAAAAAGTATTAGAGGGATGCTTCCTTGGAAGAGAACAAGAGGAAGAGAAGCATACAGACAGCTTATATGTGTAAAAGGCGTACCTGAAAAGTATAAAGATGCTAAGAGGGTAACATTTGAAAAACGGGACAGATTAAAATTTATAACCCTTCAAGATCTTTCAAAATTAATTAAACCAAACCAGAAATAAAAATGCCAAGAAAAACAAAGGAAATAAAACTGCCTAAGAAAAAAGTAATAACTGCTCTTGGAAAGAGAAAAACAGCAGTTGCAAAAGCTACAATCTCAGATGGTAACGGAAAATTTACAGTAAACAAAAAACCACTTCAATTATTCAATCATTTTCAATCATTGACATTAAGAGAACCATTGATTCTTGCAAAAGAAGTTTTAGGAGACCAGCTAGAGGACGTGAATGTTGCGGTCATCGTGACTGGCGGAGGAGCAGAAAGTCAGATTGAGGCAGCAAGGCTCGCAATCGCTCGTTCATTGGTTGCTTGGTTCAAGTTAGCTGAACTTAAATCTAAATTCTTAAAATACGACAGAATGTTGCTTGTTGCAGATACAAGAAGAAAAGAATCAAGAAAATGGGGAGACAGTAAAGCAAGAGCAGCAAGACAAAAGTCATATAGGTGATTCTCTTCAAGAAAGGTTTTTATATTCTTTCTCTTTTTATATCCATGCGTGAAAACGGAGTCAATAAAATAGAAGTGCATGTTGCAGGAATCTGCTTTTATAAAAATAAGGTCTTAGTTGTTAGAAGAAGCTCTGCAAAAAGATTATATCCCTCCTTGTGGGAATGCGGGGGAGGACAAGTTAATACTAGTGAAAATTTTGAAGAAGCAGTTAAAAGAAGAATCAAAGAGGAATTGGGCATTATTATCAATCCGATAAAAGTTTTGGGAATATATCAAATCCCTACTCCAAAATTAGAGCAAAAGAAAATTCCAGGAATTAAATTTGTTTGTGAAATAAAATCATTTGTCAACGGAAAAACTCCAAGAATAAGTGAGGAGCATTCTGAATTCAAGTTTCTCTCAAAAGAACAAATTGAAAGCTCTACTTTAGAATTCATTCCTGGTGTAAAAGAAGAAATAAAACAAGCTTTTCTAGAAATAGACAAAACAAAATTGAAAGCAGGCATAATTCATTCTAAAGATATCAAAGAGCAAATTTTTCCTAATAAGAAAGTCAAGGATGTTTTAAATGAAAAGGATTTTCCAGTAAGTATGGCGATTGTCAAGAAGATTGGAGACGATCAGAAGATCGGGTTTGATCCAACTAATGTAATCTATCTTGTTCTAGAAGGCAAGAGCACGAGTTTTATCAATGGCAAGAAGTATAAGATAGAAAAAGGTGACTTCATAATCTCGCCCAAAGGAACAAAGTACAAGAATCTTGGAGGCGTCACCTTGCTTGCAATATGTTATCCAAAATTTGATAGAACTAAGAGAGTTTATGTAAAGTGATCACACTTTTATCTTTTTATAATTTCAGAAACTGTGACAAATTTGTAGCCTCTTTTCTTAAGTTGAGGAATAATTTCTTTTAATGCACTAACAATATCATAATTTCTTCCGATTGTCTCGATGAAATCATGACAACCGATTATCGAGCCATTTTTCACGCCGTTCAATACCCTTTTTATTATTATATTCTTTCCAGGTCGAGTCCAATCAGCAGGATCTACATCATAGATTATTATTTTTTTGTTTAACTTTTTTCCAACATGAATCAAGATTGGACCAAATAAAATTCTTGGTGGTCTAATGATCCTCGTTTTAATATTCAATTTTTGTAAAATCCTGTCAGTTTTTCTTATCTGCCCCTCGATCTTCTTTTTAGTTTTAAACATAAGAACAGAATGATCAAAAGAATGATTTCCGATTTCAGAACCGTTTTTAACAATCTCCTTCAAAAGTTTTTCATTTCCCCTAACTTTTTTGCCAAGAACAAAAAAAGTCGCTCTAATCTTTTCTCTTTTCAAAAGTTTTAGAATCTCATGAGTTTCCTTAGAAGGCCCATCGTCAAATGTTAAGGCGATTTGTTTCTTCTTTCTATCACCATGAAAATGAATATTCCCTATTTTTTCCATGTAAACCAACATCAAATTAACTTTTAAATCTTAGTCATCAGCAGAAAAAACATCTAATATGAAGTATTTGTATATTTATAAAATTATGGTGATAACAATTGTATAATTCTTATTATAACGGTGTTTATAAACCAAAGACCGCTAGCTGTAAAAAATTCTATGGCCCACATCATCTATTCACAACTCTGCGGCCCGCTGGCCGCAAACGAGGGCTTCTGTTTTATTTTTTACCTATTAGGAAATCAACAACTAAATTTCAGGAGGTTAAAAAAATGAAACCAGAAATTGAAGCAAAATTAATTCAAAGAAGAGAGATGATTATTGACTCAGAAGAATTTTTAGCTCTAGCTCATCTTGAATCAGAAATAACGGTGGCCTTTTTTGAGTATTGTCGAGAAAATGGATTTTTATGTATAGATGTGCCACATTTGACAAGAGCAACGGGTGCATGTGAAAACTTTGATACTATTTTTAGTACAGAGATTCAAGATACAATAGTATACCTGTCTCAAACCGGCCAGCTTTACTTAGAAGCATTTTTACATAAACATCCAAAAACGTTTTGTATTGGCCCCAGCTTTAGAAAAGAAGAGCGTGTTGATTCGAGGCATGCAATAGAATTCTCATTGTGTGAGATAGAAGTTGCTAACTGCGACCTAGTCCAATTAAGAGAGCATGCACAGGGAATCATTCATAAAATGCTCTTTAATTTAAGAAAATGCAATGCAGAGTTAGATTTGCTAGGCATAGAGAAATCCTGGTTAGATTCTCTTGAGCCACCCTACAATGTTATGACATATGAACAAGCAATAAACTCTCTTGGCCTGCCTTGGGGATCTGACTTAAGTTCAGATAATGAGCAAAAACTTGTAAGAATAAATGAATTAAAACCATTGTTTGTAACACATTATCCGCAAGAAATAAAGTTCTTTAATATGCGAGAAAATCGAGATGATCCCAGAGTTGTTAACTCAATGGATTTACTGATGCCTTATGCGGGAGAATCTTTAGGAGCAGCTGAAAGAGAAGAAGATTGTCAAAGATTAAGCAGAAGACTAGATTCTTCTTTAATGTTAAAACTTATGACAAAAGCAATTGCAAAAGAACCTGGAATGCAAGGTAAAAGTTATGAAGAACTTAAACAAGAAGGAATGAAAAGATTTGAATGGTACATGGGGATAGTCAAAAAACACCCAATCCAGCACGCTGGTTTTGGCATGGGGAAAAACAGATTGTTTCAGTCTTTTTTAGGAGCAAAAGAGATTCGAGCAGCAGGCTCTTTTGTTGTGAATAAAGATAATTTAATGTAAGATGGGAGAAAGAACAAAAACAATTGTTGCAGGGATAGCATTCGATTCATATGTTATGAACGCATCAGGTGTCCGAGATACAACACTGGAAGAACTTAAAGCTATTGCAGATTCAGGTTCTTCAGCAGTTGTCATGAAATCCAGCACGATGGAACCAAGACAAGGAAATCCCGAGCCCAGATATGCGTATTTTATCTTGGGCTCATCGAGAGGCAGAGAGGTGCAGGGTTCTTTGCAGTGCATGGGCTTGCCAAATGAAGGATATAGAAAGTATGTAAAATTTGCAAGAATCATCAAAACAGGATGTGGAAAACCAGTATTTGCAAGTGTCGCGGGATTATCTGAGAAAGATTATCCTATCTTAGTTGGCGCTTTTCAAGATGGTGAAGCAGATGCAATAGAAGTGAATGTGTCTTGCCCGAATCTAGAAGGAAAAGCATTAATCGGATACGACTTTGATCAGGTTAGGAGAATTCTTGATAAAATTCCAAAACAGCCAAAACCAATTGGGTTAAAACTTCCGCCTTATCTAGAGCAAAGACAAATTCAAGAGATGGCAGATATCGTCAAGAAATATGGGATTTCTTTTATAACTTGCATTAACTCCATCCCAAATGCTTTAGTTATAGACGGAACACAAGAGAGACCCCTTATCAGGCCAAAAAAAGGGTTAGGTGCTCTTTGTGGTGGATGCATCAAACCAGTTGCTCTTGGAAATGTTAAAATGTTTTATGACATCTTAAGAGGAAAAGTTTCTATTATTGGTGTTGGTGGGATAAGTTCTGGTTCAGATGCATTTGATTTTCTCTTGACAGGAGCAGATGCTGTTCAAATTGGAACTTGTTTTGAAAAACAGGGACCAGCTTGTTTTGCAAGAATCAACAGAGAACTTGAAGAAATTTTAGAGAGAAAAGGCTATAAGTCTATAGAGCAAGCTAGAGGAAAATTAAAATTTTTAGGAGAATAGGATTTTTCCTATTCCCTTTCTTTTCTTTTATCTAGCTTATATCAGGAGAAGTATTAGTGCAACAAGTCCGCTTACAAGTAGATACAATCCAATAATCCATCGCAAAAGCTTTGGAAAGACCAGTATCAAAACTCCAAACAGAATTGTCAATATTGCCATAATCAAGCTGGAAGCTGTTAATGCTATTATTGCCATCTTTTTTTAAGGATATGGAGTTTATATAATCATTCATAACGCAAAGCCCGCAAAAACAGAAGTCCTAGAAAATCAGAAGATTTTCTGGACACCAAAAATCCTTCGGATTTTTTAGTGTTTTTGGGGGCGCCAGAGACGTTACTCGTATCTGAGCGCATCAACTGGCTTTAATTTTGAAGCCTGGATTGCTGGAAGAACTCCAGAAGCGCATCCAACTGCAAAAGAGAATAATAATGCTCCCACAATCAAATAAGCCGGGAAATATGCTTTTAATAAGTTTGTTCCAAGAGCCTGTCCTGCAAAAAAACTTGCTCCCATCCCCAACAAAACTCCTAAAATAATTCCTATAACCCCCCCGATTAATCCAAGGGTTCCAGATTCAATCAAGAATAATGTCAAAATGTCTGAGTTTCTTGCTCCAACAGCCTTCATAATCCCTATCTCTCGTGTTCTTTCAAGAACAGCAGTGTACATAGTGTTCATTATCCCCACGCCCCCAACAACAAGAGAAATAGCAGCTATTCCAATAAAAACAGCCTGAACAATCGCAAAAATACTATTAAATGTTTCAGCTAATTGTTCAGAAGTCTGAACTCTAAAATCTTCTTCTCCTTCTTTTTCTCCACGATCTTTTCTTAATCTTGTTTTGATCTCTTCAGCAACTTTATTTACATCTTCTCCTTCTTTTACTTGAATAGTAATCATGTCATAGTCAGTAGTATTCAAGGCTTCTTGGGCTGATTCTAATGGAATGATGACTGCCCCGTCATCATATGGGTTTCCAATTTTATCTAAAGTCCCGACAACCACAAATTCTTGTCCATTCTTGCCAATCTGGATTTTGTCTCCAATTTTAATTGATTTTTGAAAAATATCCCCACTTGCTAGACCATATCCTATAACCACTTTATATTTATCATCTTTCTTTAGATTTCTTCCAGAAACAATTTTATAGCTTTGAGCTTCGTCAATTAAATCCTGTGTTTCAAAAGAAAAACCAGTTATATATCCATACTTTATTTCTCCCCTGTATTCTACTTGGCCTATCTTAAATATTGCACCACCAACTCTTTCAACTCCTCTTATACCTTCTATTATCTTGACATCATGATCTGTTAATGTAGATACACCAGAACTTGTTCCAGGAGCACCCATAGTAACAGCCCCTGGCTGAATAAAGATTTTATCCTTTCCAAGCTGCTGAAACTGTTGTGTTACAGCCATCTGTAATCCTTGACCAAGGGAAATTAGTGCTACAACAGCGGCAATGCCTATGAAAATACCGAGCATAGTCAGCCAACTTCTCAGTCTTCTTGTTCTTATATTCTTAAATCCCAGCTTAAAATAATCTAGAATCATTTTGCTTCTCCAGAAACATTTGCCTCTGCAAGTTTTCTGTCAACATAACTTTTAATATATCCGCTAATGTCTCTGTATTCTACTACTGAAAGAGTTTTGCCAGAAACAACTCTTTCTTTTACTTGCCCCGGTCTATGTTTAATAATAGCAATTTCTTGTGTTTGTGGACTTGTCTTAACAATTCTCTCAAGAGTTAATCCAAGTTTATGCGTTGGCAATATTGCGGGGTTTATCAAAATTAAATTATAACCCCCAATCTCATGAAGAGCAAAAGGAGAGGCTACAATATCTATGTAAATATCAAGTAAATTAAATATGCCTCTTTTAATTTCCCCGTGTCTTAATCCATCTTCAATAACTGCAACTCTTATTTTTGCTTTTGGTTTTGTTTCTTCAGCCATTTTATTCTTGATGTTGCGCTCAAAAAACAGAGGTTTTTTGGCGTCCCAAAAATCTCCTGATTTTTTAGGACATTAATTTCTTTCTCTTCTTCCTTCTTCTTGAAATGAAAAAGATTATTAATACAATAATCACAAGGATGATTATAATGGTAAACCAAGGAAATCCAGGCAATAATCCAATTCTTTGAGCTTCTTGAGCAGTGTATGCATTAACATCTAATGTTTTAGTTATAACATATTTTTTATTGTTCACATCTCTGTACTCTAAATTAAATGTGATAACGTTTTCTTTAGCTTTTGGAGTTAACATAAAATCAACAGAACTATAGTCATCTGATTCAACACTCCCAACATAAATATAACTTGTTCCTTTAATGTCATAATCAGAAGAAGGAATTACAGTAAGGGCAACAAAATTTACTTTTCCCAACCCTTTATTCAGAACTTTGACACTGATATTACTAGACAGCCCTATAATCAAACTGTTTTTATCAAGAAGAAGATCGATATCTGGTGTTTCAAAAACATTTACAGATACAACGTCCTGTCTTTGGTATTTATTTCCATAAATATCATAATAAGTGAGTGTCAATGGAATTTTGTACACTGCTATGTTCGCAGTTGATAATGCAATCAGATTAAAGGAAACACTGGACTTGCTCCCATCTCCAATTGAGCCAATCCTTTGTTCAGTTACACTTTCTGGAGCAAAAGGTAGATTGCTTACATCCAGTCCTAATACAACATCTTTTACTTCAGAATTTGCAGTATTCTTTACTTGGATTATTATTATAACAGAACTTCCAGGAGCAACTGACTCGGGGTTGCTTGTTACTTGTTCAACTTGTAAAAAAACTTGATTTGATGCAATCTGAACGTCAAAATCCTCATCATAAGAGTTTCCGTTTACGTCATAGGTTAAGGTAATCGTTTCTTTTCCTTCATCAGCATCTTCTTGTACATAAACATTGTAGGATGTTGTGTTTGATTCTCCTACTTGCAACGAGACTGTTTTTTCTTTAGCAGATCTGAGAATTAAAGGGTCATTTACATCCAAACTAAAAGTAACACTTGTGAGGTTTGTGTTTCCATTGTTTGTTACATGAAAACTAAGCACCACTTGTTCACCAGCATGACTTGGAAAAGGATTTTGCTCAAAGATTACATCTAAAGGGGCTGCATTAGCAAATTCGCTTGTGATTAAAAAGAGTCCTGCTAAAAGGACGATGCTTGCTAAAAAAGTGAAAAATATTTTTTGTTTCATTTTCATTTGAATTTGTTGTAATTAAAAAGTAGTTATGTTTTTAAACGTTTCCATTGGTTCCTTCAATTCTTTCTCTTTCTTTTTGTCTATTATCATAAACTTTTGCACACACATACCCAAGTCCAAAAACAGAATAAAATGCAGCAAATCCTGCTAAGATCAAAGAATTATTGTGGCGGGATGCGCTAACACAAAGAGGGACAAGTGTAGCGCCTTCTAATAAAATAAAACCAGTTAAAACTGACTCTAGCTTATTTGTTTTTAAGTTTAATCTTAACTCCTCTAGAGTCTGGGATGCTATCGCGTAAACCGTTGCTTTTCCAGTATCTTCTTGCAGACTTGTTGTTATCTCCTCTGTCATTTTATCTCCCCATCGACTATATGAATTATTTTTTTAGCTTCTTTTGCCACGTTTATGTCATGCGTTACCATAATTATTGTTTTGCCTTTTTTATTGAGATTCTTAAGTAAAAGTATTATCTCATGACCTGTTTTGCTGTCTAAATTTCCTGTTGGTTCATCTGCCAATATCATGTCTGGGTTATTTGCGAGTGCTCTTGCAATAGCTACTCTCTGTTGCTGTCCCCCGCTTAACTCTCCCGGTCTATGATTGCTTCTATCTTTCAATCCAATCTGTTCTAATAGCATCAAAGCTCTTTTTTCTCTTTCTTCAGAGGGGATGTTTTGAAACATCATCGGAAGCATGACATTCTCTTTAGCAGTTAGTGTTCGAATAAGATTAAATTGTTGAAAGATAAAACCTATTTTTCTTCCTCTTATCTGCGCAAGATCAGACTCAGAGAGTTTTGCGATATTGTGTTGTTCTAAAAATATCTCCCCTTCAGTCGGGATATCGAGTACTCCAACAAGATTCATCAGTGTTGATTTTCCAGATCCGCTTGGACCCATTATAGCTATGAAATCTCCCTTGTTTATCCTGATGTTTGCGTTGCGAACAGCTGAAACCTTTTCTTCTCCTAAGAAATAAGTTTTACAAACATTATTCAGATGCAAAATTTGTGTCATTTTTAGTTTTAAATAGTTTATTTTTACTCAGAATAAGTTTCTGAGGCTTTCACCTCTTGATAAAAACATTGTTTTTAGTTTATAAGTTTTTCTAAAAAAGAAAGTGTTGTTCTGCTTATTGCGTAGAATGATCAATAAGAATATCGAACTGTTTTGAATTTGTCAAGGCAACATAGCACATTGCACCGCCATAAGTAACTGTATTGCAGTAATAATCATTATTCCCTTTTGGATCTTTAACAAAAACACTATAATCTCCATAAGGAATCTCCATCTCATAATAACCAGATTCATTCGAATTAATCATGTTTATTGGTCCGGCAGCAGTTCTGAAATAAGAACCACTCATTTGACTTTCTGAAGTTTTTGGAAAGACAGCCACTTGTGTTACCAGTGGTGTAGTTGTGCAATTTGGTCCAATAGGGGGCATACAATCTCCTTCTTTTATTCTTACATAGCCGTAAATAACAAAGGTCTTATTCTTTTGAGGGGCTTCTTTGCAGCATATTTCTCCGACACTACAAGATTGATTAACTGATACATAATTCATAGGGCATGCCGGTTCTGGTAGAATGCTTCCAAAACACTGGAATCCTTGCAATTCGCATTTTGTTCTGTCTTCTACAACTATCTTTTTGCAGCAAGCACCGCCTGCCCAACAGAATAGGTCGATTTCTGCATATCCGAATGGACAGCTAGTTTTATAACAACCGAGTCCCGCTTTTTCACACTGGCTTTTTTCTCCTACTGGAATTTTGTTACAACACACTTGTCCACTTTTGCAAGCCATGTCCAATTCTGCATATCCTGTTGGACAAGAGTTGTTAAAACAGCTATAATTATTCAATTCACACGTGGTTAATTTTGGCACTTCATTTTCTTTCCCTTTTTGAGATAAAGAAATTAATACTATTACCACAATAATCAAAAGTAATACAGCTAAACCCCCTAACACGAGGGTTATCGTTTTTTTATTATTTTTTGGAGAACGTCCAGAAATACTTGCACTCTTTTTCACCACTTTTTCCATACATCTGAAAACATCTTAAGTTTTTAAATGTTTTCAGAATGTTAAGCCAATAATCAAACTTAACATTCTAGAATTTTTGTCCAAAAATTCTCATCGACAGATTTAAATATCTACATTTAGAAGAGATATTATGATAATACCGGTTAGATGCATGAGCTGCGGAAAACCAATTGCCCATCTTTGGGAAAAGTTCAAAACAAGAGTTGCAAAAGGAGAAGATCCTAAAAAAGTTTTAGATGACCTTGGTGTAGAAAGATATTGCTGCAGGGCAATCTTTATCGGGCACACAGATCTTTTAGAATTAACAAGTAAGTTTAAAAAATTCTAGATTAAGGTTCTATTTTAATTTTCTTCTATAGATTCTTCCGCAGTTTAAACATTTTTTGGAAATTTTTTCATTACTTACTCTTATTCTTTGATTTTTTCCATTAAACCAAGTATTGCAGTTTCTGCAAAAACAGTCTCTCCACTTCTTTGGAATTGAGAGATTATTTCGCTTAGCCGATTTTCTCGTGTCTCTTATCATTTTTCTTTTTTTCTCAATGTTTTTTTCTTTTTCGGCCTTGATAAATAAATTATCAATCTTTCTTGATTTTTCTGCAGAAATTTGTTTTCTCATATTTTTATTAAACAAAACGCGTTTAAATAAATGTCTGAGAAAAAATAAAAAAGTCGAAGACAATTTATAAGGTTCCCGATATTTAACCAGTACCACTTATAACATGGGGTGCTTAACTTCTGTGATCTGACGGGAACAGGTGTTTCCACTCCATATGATCGTCTTCATTTTACACTAGATATATTCCTTTAAAAATCTTTTGCTCGTCCAAGTATCTTATCTGGAAAAAATTTGGATTTTGTCCTCCAAACACTAAATTGCAACAAAGAAGAGATATACTTAAAAATACATTAAACCCCTATGATTTATATGCGGGAGTGTCGGAGCGGTCAAACGAGAAGCGCTCAAGCTAAGAATTTTAAGAAATCAGATTTTTACGAGAGACGCTTTGGCTTAGTGCCTGCGGAGGTTCGAATCCTCTCTCCCGCATCTTGCTAAATTCATTGTTTTGATACAACCGCAAGGTTGTAAAAAAGCCAATCTTTCTTGTCTCTATACAGTGACAACAAAAACGAAAGGTTTATAAAGCTAAGAGGTTTATAATAATTAGGAGGTTAAAATCAAATGAAATCTATAGTAAACAAATTAGGAGAAGTCGCAAAGACTGTTAAAGAAGGAGCAGTTAATGTAGTTCAGAGCATATACAGAAAACCAGTTCAAACAGCAGTGGCTTTAGCCGCAGCTTATGTTTTAAGTGGTTGTGCACCAACAATAGTCTATCAAGACAGGCTAGTGCCTTATGCAGTTCCAACACCAGTTCCAGCTCAAGTACAGAGTAATCAAGCAATAGTCGAAGGTGACAATAATCTTGTAATTCAAGGAAACTTAATCGGCGCCGCACCAACGTCTGTATATGAGTTTAAGAAAGGAGAACTGAAAAAGATCCCTTGTGGAACTCCAGATGGAAAATAATTAATCTTTTTTATTTTTTTTAACTTTTTTATTTCAAATAATTCTTACGATAGCAGCTTTCGAACCATATGATAAAGCATATCCTATATTGTTATAACACAATTGCCCGTTATTAGATGCATGGCATGTGTAAGAAACATAGATTACCTGATCATTTGAATCAAAAGTTCCTAATGGCGCTTGGTCTTTATACAAAGCATAAGCAGTATAATAATGGGTTCCGTCATGTAAAAGGATTATGTCCCCTATATGCATGGCATTAGGATTACTTTTATTTATTGGGATGCCTAAGCCAAGAACTTCAGAAAGACTTATCATCTCTATTTTTCTTCCATTTAAAGACAGCGTTCCAAATTGTTGAACAAGCTCTTCTCCACTTGCTGCAATCTGAACAGAATGCCCGGTTGATTTAGCAGCACCAGTTAACAAAGATAAACATTCAATTGCCACAAAATTACCAGTGTACGCTTCCATCAAGGTCCCATACACTGTGTTTAGAACATAAGGAACATTCTTGTACATTTCTACATGCCTTATGAAGTTTACTTCATTGTCTGTTGCTTGATCATTGTTATAATTTGATAATCTAACAAATCTTAGAATTGAAGAATCTATTCCCCTATCATAAGCACTAGGAGCAAGTAGTGTGTTTGATAAACCCGAAAAACTCTGAGGATACGTTTTTCCGCTTCCGACATCTGTTGAACTAGCAGAGTATCCTGGAGAAGAGTATATTTTATTTTCATAAGTTAATTCAGCTCTGTAATAATAAGTTCCAGCAGAATCTACCCCATCAATACACCCCCCATTCTCATTAGAAATTAACTCTTGAGAGTATTGTATCGTGTCTGCATTAGGTCTTTGCCATAAAACAGATTGTACATTATTCTGATAATATCCAAAAGGTCCGCCATATACTATTGGTAAACTTGAAGTGCTTATTGAGTCAGAATGTTTCCAGAGAGGATCAATCTTGTACCAGCTTACTTTAACAGATGAGAAACCATTCAATGCAGCAATACCAGAAAAAGAAACCTCGTCGCTTGAGTAATATTTTCCATTTATATTTATTGCTGCGCAAATTCTTATTTTATCTCCCCAATTTATTATATTATTAGTCCTAGTGAAAGCCCCATCATTCACTTTGGAGACCAATATTGCTTCTCCTGTAATCGCACCACTTACTGGCGGGGTTGTTACTTCTGTTCCTTTCATATAATTATCAACACCAGTAGCAATCGCATCTGCTAATGATTGTTGATATGTCGCATCTTCAAGTTTTTGACACTGGCTTGGATTATTATGGCCTCCAATCTCAAGTAAAACAGAAGGCATTTTAGCCCGACATAATATTCCTATAGCGCTCGCTTGCCCAGAACTTACAAGTCCTGCTTGCGTATCTGGTTTTACAGTATTACCAAAACTTATTCCATTTGAATTATAAACTGATTTAATTTCTACATTTAATTTTTCAGCAAGAGCCTCGCTGTCACCCGTTGGATTCCAGATAGTGTAAGTTCTTGGGAAAGTTGCTCCAGGATCATATAAATAAGTTTCAAGAGGAGAACCTTTGCACCCTGTTTGATCAATCCTGTTTTGTTGTGAACCATCACAAATAAATGTGCTTGCTCCATCACTATCCCCCCCTCCTGCGTTACTTGTTCCATCACTGTGCAAGCTTATTGTGATTGCACAACCTCTATTGTTAACATCTTCTGCTCTCCAGCCACCATCACAGCCATCGCTGAGATATCCTGTTCCGATATTCCTTGTTTCTCCTTCTCTTGTTAAATAAACTTCATAGCTCTTACTTTTTAAAACAGTCTTCAATTTTTCAGCAACAGCTAAAACGTGAACTGATTCAATAACATTCTGGCATGTTGAAACAGTTCCCTTATTTGTTTTGTCATTATGTCCTGGATCAATACAAATCAAATTTTTATTTGTAGGCGTTGTGCTCGCAACAATTTGCGGACCACTGCATTCCTGTCCATTAGTTTGAAGTTGAGACACAAACTCTTCTGGATTTACCAATCCTTCTGGCTGGTCTTGTCCAATAGGCCATTGTTTATTTGTTGTAACTTCTCTCTCATAGAGTTCCAAATGTAACATCGCGCTTCCTCCAGTTTGTCTATGTATTATCCCTATTTTATCTCCAGGAAGAATTGTGTTCCCCTTTATGATTTTCTCGCCTAAATCAGAACAAACTCCATTTTCAATAACTCCAACTTCTCCATAATTGATTGTTCTCTTCCTTTCTGAATTATAAACAAGAACAGCACAAGTGCCTTCATAGAAAGAATAAATATTTGTGATTTTTCCACCCTCAATTGCTACAACTTTTTTTCCAATTGTCTCTTCATTTGTTGTAAGCAAATCAATTCCTGCATGGAGCCTTCCATCCTCTGTTCTTAAGCTGCCAAAGCACCTTGCACCAATATTACATTCTGTGCATTCTCCCGATGCACTCCTTTGTGAACACGCAGGAGCAGTAATCACTTTTTGGTATCCGTTAACAGGCCAGCACGTTCCTCCAAGAGTGATTGATGAACAGCATTTTTTACCTGTGTTGCTTTCTTTATCAGCAATATCTGTCACTTGTTCAATGATGTTTGATTCATCGCTTCCGCAATTCTGTTTCCATGTCCCTCCAACATCCCCGCAACTTTTTAATTTGGATTGGTCTTCTATCCATTTTAATTCCCTTTCGATGTCAACAACAGAATACATTCTGGCTCTTAAATCAAGCAATTTTGCAATGTACGCCTCAGCTCTTGCTTTTTCATCTGGTCTCGCGCATTTTTCACTTATTGCCTTTAAAGAGATAATTTGTTTTGTTATTTCTTCACCCAGTTTGACTGTCTCTTGATTAGCCCATTTTTGTATTTCAAGCAATTCAGGAGATGTCACAGTGTCCCATTTTCCAGTTACTGTTGTTCCTGTTGTGCTTGTTCCTGTAATCGGCGAAACATCTGGACCTTGTCCGTTCTTTCCTACAGATATCACGCCTGGACGTAGAATTCCATTATATGCCGTGAGGATATCTTCTGGGAATTCATACTTGTTGCTAGGGTTTACATATTCTCCATATAGATACTCTCCAATTGATGTAAAAGATTCTTGAGCTATCAGTGGCAATCCTCCCTCATAATTTTTTGTATAAAGATAATCCACTCCCAAATCAGTTAATCTTTTAATTAAAGTATCTCTTGTATTTGCTTGGTATTTATTCAAAGAAGTTGATGCCAAAAAGGTTTTCAGACTATTTGAAAAGTCTGTAGTATAATATAAGTCATATCCCTTGTTGAGCATAATGCAATGCAAAATCTCATGAAGCGTTGTTGAAGCATCTGGTCCATCCACTACTCCTGTTCCACTATTCTTTTTCACTGATAGTATCATCAATCCATTTTTATCGCATCCTAATCCAGCAACATTAGAAGTAGGATTGCCCAAGTAGATATCTATTTTGCTTGGAAAATATTGTAAGTTTTCAGATAGAATGACGTTGCTCAATAAATTTGTTATAGTTCCCCTAATTTTCTGTCTTAATGAGTCATATTCGTTTGAAGGGATATTTGCATCAGGGAATTCTATTTGGATATCATTAACAGAAGAGATTGCTTGTCCAGTCAGAGGTAAAATCGCGTTTCCTGTTGTGGTTGTTCCAGACGTCTGCGTCTCCTGACTTTTCTTCCATTGTGCGAACTTTTCTCTGACTCTATCAATAAATTGATTGGCATCCTGTTCAACTGTTTCTATTTTTGCCTGAGCCTCATCGAGTTTGCTCTGACTTTGCTCAACAGTGTCTAGTCCTAATTGATCTATCATTTGTTTCATATTTTGATTTTCAGCGTAAGTTGTAATATCTTCCACAATTCCTAAATCAGAAATACTGGCATCTACACTCTGCATATCCAACCAACAAGCAACTTTTTGATCACCACAATATCCTATTCTCTGATACCTTGAAGGATCTGTGCTAGCTCCTGGATTTTCGGAAGCACACTGTCTTACAATGCCTCTCCTGTATATCTCTGGCTGCAACTTTTCTTGAATCTGGCTTTGTAAATTGAAATTTGCAGTTGGAACAATGCTTGCAGAGCCAGCCTTGCATTCTTGTTCTGTTTTAATGTTCTTCTTGATTTGATCTTGCAAATAGACATTTTGTAGTTCTTGTACCGCAAAGGAAGTTGACATTGTTCCAAAACCACAATGGTCTTTTCCGTTGACATTTATGCAGACTTCATTATATCCAGAAGGTGCAGTGAAATCTTTTTTCTCAGCAACAGTTTGCCCTGCTCCGAGGAAACCAACAGCATCTCTTACAGAAAGTTGTTGTAACTCATAAGCATATGATTGAGTTGATTTTTTCTTTAAGTATACATAATAACTCACTGCTTGTTCTTGACCAGCATAAATATTATAGAATACCCTATATTGTGATTCAGGACTTCCGCCACCCATTGGAATCTCATCAACAGATGCAAAAACTTGATAGTAAGAATCTGCTTTTGTCAAATCTTCAAAGAATTTTGCAGATGTTGGCGTCACAATTGATACATATCTACTGCAGATGTTTGTTCCACCTTGGTTGACTGATCTCTCTTTGAATGCAGCAAAGGCATTTGCCCCATAATAATTTGTGAAGTACTGATAAGATTCTTCACTGCTCTTTATTGCTTCTGAAAATTGTGCATATTCTCCGCCGCCTTGAGTTACTGAGCTGACTATTTCTGGCAAACCGCCTTTGATAAAAGGATCTAAGTTCCCCCACAACATCTGGCATAAATAAACAGAGTGGAAATAGTCACACACCCCTGTTGTTTGTCCTGTATCAAGTTGTGTTTGTAAACATTGTGCATACTGTTTGAACACCATGTTGTTTAAAGCATCCAATCCATTATACAAACCAGTGATGCATATTGGCATGATGACTTCTTTTGAATTTCCAGAACATAAAAGCAATGATCCAACAATCCCGCTTTGTATAACATTGTCTACTGGAAATCTTCCAGAAAAGTCACATCTGCTTGAAGGGCAAATAACAGGATCACACAAATTGAAAAGTATCAAGCAATCAGTTGGGCTCATGAAATCTTCGCATTGAGTTGAAGGGATTAAAACAGGAGGTTTTCCTAAACTGTATGTCCCGCACGATCCTGCTTTTACAGGGTTCTCCTTTTTCTGATAGCTATCAACTGCTTTAGGTACACAATCTGTTTCAACTTTATTTGCAATATCCTGAACTTCTTTCGCAATTTCCATCCCAGTAGTTTTTGAGATTTGATAACAACAATTATCATCTCCTTCTGGTCCTTTGTAAAAATTGAAATCTGGTTTTCCGTTTTCACCAACATTACATATCCAGTATTCATTTAATTGTCCTGTTTCTTTCCAAGAAACCAAGTCTCCTTCAGTACCGCTATAACCTTTTGTAGTAAAATACCAACCATCTCCCTTGTTTATTGGCATGTAAGCAACAAATCCCTCATAAGGCCCTGTTTCCCAGAACTTTATGTTTTGATCTTCTTTGTTCATTGTATGTTTGCATTTGCTTATATCTTGTTCAAGAATTGGAGGAAGTTTTCTCTCAGCAATCTGTGAGAGAGTTAATTCTTGGAGAAGTTTAATTCCTCCTGCTTCATCAATTGTTATATTAAAAACTTTTTTGTACGTGAACTTTCCAACAGTTGTCTCTTCAAGAATCGCGAAGAATTCTTCATAATCTGTTGCAATAATCAAATATTTATTCTTTCCAATATATGCTGTAAGATTGCCTTGATCGTCTCCTGAAAATTTAGTTGAGACAACTTCCTGGCTTAATAAAGGAATAGAAGAAACAGTGAGCGCTTTTACTGAATCTGTAGAATAATGTTGAACATCCAATCCAGTTTTTTGAATTAGATTGTCTTCATTTACTTTTTTCTTTATTATTGATTCGTAATAAGGAAATTTAGAAAATATTTGGACATTATTATAATCTTTTAGAACCTGGCTGATCTCATTACTAGATGCTTTTTGATTGAGGGCGAGCATGTAATAAATCTCTTTTACATTATCTGTATAAATAATCCCTTCTTGAGAAAGCTTAGTTAAATTTCCTAAAACAGTCTTAACAATTACTGGAAAATTTATTGAGCAAACTTTAAGATTCTTATCAGATATTATCTGGCTGTCTGTAAGACCCATTAATCTTGTTAAATTGTAACTCTCTCCCTTTTCATCGGTGCATATTTTGCTTCCATCATCCATAGTTGGAACATATTTAATTTTCGCACTCAAATCTTGTCTTTGTTGTCTAGATATTTTTCCCAATTCAATTTGGATATTAATATGTTCTACATTTAATCCAGACGTGTCACTCTGGAAAAGATCTTCAGCAGCCTTGACAAATGCTTCGTCATCTATCTGTTTTGACAATCCGAATATCCCGCCTTTCAAGATAACACCCGGAGTTTCTTTCACTTTTTTAATAAAACTATTAGCCCGAGATACAATATCTTTTACAGAAGCGATATCTTGATTTATTGTACCTTCATTCTTTCTGTAACATTCAGAAATTCCAATAATCCTGTCATCTTGTTTTCTAAAATCTTCAGAAGCACATTTTATTGTCCATGCTTTCATTACAATCTTTCTTGCTAATGATTCTCCGCTTAGTCCGGTTATAAAATTTTTAGCCCACAGTGCAGTTCCGCCTGCATAACATGCTGTCTTCCATGCTTGCGTTGTTGTATTAAGTATTTTTATGTACTTATTCATGGCATCGATTGTTTTATTGAGTTCTTTGATTCTATTCTTAGTTTGTTCAGGTGTTAGCTGTATGGCCCTTTTTTCAATCCCTATTACAACTGAAAAATTAGTAGTGGTGTATTGTTCTTTGCTAAACGGAAGAACAGTTACAGTTGCTTCTTTCTGTATATTTATGTCTACAACCTCAACTTTATTATTTGGAGCAAGAACATCTATGCTCCCCTTTTTTATTTTTTTTGTTGCTTCACCAGATGAGAAAATTACGTCATTATCTTCAATACCTTGTACAATCCAATTTCCTATCTGACTTCCAAGATAATAACTTTCAACAACAGAATTATCAACTTTAAGTTTAGCTTCTTGCGAATCAAAACTAGCTCTTTCAATGAAAAGCAGTGTCATAAAATAACTTCCTTGATCTGTCTGTACTGCAATTGAACGATCACCAGAACCATATGTCAAAGCCAAAATCATCTCTCTTGCGTCGTCTACTTCAGCCATAACTTCTTGATCAGCAGAATCTTTGTATTGTTCAATAAGGTCTTGAAGAATCAGTACTTCATCTTTTTCTTTAAACATGAATGATGCTAGCTCAGCAGCATTCTTGTATGCTTGAATTCCATAGAAAGATCCTTCGGGGCTTTCTTGATTTTTAAATTGTCTGGCAATTTGCCTGTATTGTTTTATTGCTTCGTCATATTTATTTTCAATTTCTTTTGAATAATATAACTGTTTCAACCCGCTTGTTGAATATATCTCAATTTTTGTATCTTTTATTGTAACTTCAGATGCAGGCCCATCTCCCCTTATCATAATTACATCTTCTATCATCCCTTTAATCCTAGCATCCTTGTTTATCTCTGTCTTGATTTCATCATTATTTCCCATAACATTCCGATTATTTTTTAGATAGTCTTGGAAAGCTCGCACAAACTTTGTTTTTTCATTTTCATTTTCATTTAGTTGTACTTTTCCAGTTTTTGCAAAAAGTATAATAATACTCTTTATTTCTTCATTAGTGGTCAGACTTCCTGTTCCAGAAGTCCCTCCAACATAACCAACATAATAATGCTCTACTTTCTCTCCATTTTTTACTTCTACTTCATCACCTAAAGACTTGTCTTCTGTTATACTGTTTCCTCCGCTAGTAATCTTAAGTGAGGCAAGGGAATTGGCTATTCTCAATCTGAGTTCTTCTTGTGAACTAGAACCTGCAACATTGTCGCATTTCACAACAGCTTCCCCGCCATAAGAGTAAGCATCTTGGCTAATCTTTGATAAATTACAACCAGACTCTCCAATTTCTCTTCCTTCTTCGACAAGCAGCTCATCTCCATTCATAATTATTCTTGCTCTTGGTTTTGGAATAGAAATGTCATCTAATCTTATGGTTGCTTCTCCCTGGCAATAAAATCCCGGGAGTTTTATTTTTAGTGGATCTCCACCAAGGGTTATTTCTCTAGTTGTAAGGGGGTATCCAGAAGGATTGGTATAAACAGAAACTTTTGCTTTTTTATCTTTAATATCAATAACTCTCAAGTACCCTTTTCCATTCCAAAAGCCATACTTCTTATAACTCTCCATCCATTGTTGCTGGTTCATTAAAGGCAAGACAAATTGATTTGTATTAATTCCATATGTTTTTGCAATGTCATATGTGATATTGACTGCAATTTTGGCAGAAACATTTTTTGACATATTCTTTTCAAGTGGTTGTTGTTTCAAATAAACAGTAAGGTAGCCTAGATTATTCAAAGTTGGGACTCCAGCCAAATTCTTAACTTCAGAATCGTCAAACTGGTAATATCCGAGAGCACTTCTTGCAGGATAAAAATTTATGTAAGATATTTCTTTAGATTGACTTTCAACAATTGTTTCAACCCTTTTTATATAAGGCACTTGTATAAATGGATTAATCTTTACTCCAGTTAATCTGCATAAAACAGGGACATCTTGTTCTTCAAGAAGATCAGATGTTACGGGATTTGGCTGACAAGCATCAGGTGTTAATTCTACAATAAAATCCATTTGTGCAGAATCTTTGCAAAAGTCATCTTGCCAAGTCATAAAATTTGAAGGATTATTTAATGAGGGGTAGTAATATTGTTCTGGAGAATAAGTTGATGCGGGTATTGATTCTTCTGCTTTAACAAAACCAGAACACATTATAGTTAATACAAACAAGAGTGAGACTATCAAGTATATTCTGTCCTCTTTCATTATTTTTGTTCTCATTTTTTAATTTAACTCAATGAAACCACCAAATTGTTTGCATTGATAAAATCATAAACCTCTGATAATTCATCTATGGTTGTAGGAGTATCAACTGTATCTGGTCTGATGGTCATCTTTCTCGCGCTTCTTAATTGATCATCACTAAAAGAATAGTTCATGCTTCCCCCGCCAACCAATATCTCCGTAAGTTTAGTAGAAGGCAAGGTTACATTATAACACTGTTCAGAAGTCATTCCCAATATTCCCCCAATCCCTTCGCTTGGGATTTTAATACATTTTTCAACTTCTCCAGATCCGAAGGATATTTCTCCTTGACGAGATATTTGTGCATCAATCTTGTAAGTCCCTTCTGAAAGATTGACTGTCTTCTCTCTAGGATAAAACAAGGTTTGAGAATAATCTTCTGATGTGAAATAGATTATTGCGTTCTCGTTATTTGCTAAATTCATTTCAACTGGAAGTGAATACAATGGTTCCATTTGCATATCTAAGATAAATGGTTCATTAGAAGAAACAACTGCTTCTTTTGGTTTAAACCCTTCAGACTCTACAGTCAAGTATCCATTAACACATCTTGGAAATTCTGTTGTAAGCCTCGCCTTTGTTCCATCAGTGCTTGTTGTACCAATTGCACAACTTTGAGACAAACACTTAAAAGAAATAGTTGCCTTAACTGCTTCTGAATTATAAGAAGTAAAAACTGTTCCAATTTGACCAGGAGCTCTGCATATATCAATATCAATAGGAATTGTTTCGTTTGTGTCAAACTGTCTTGGGACCATCTTATCAATTATAACAACAACAGGAAACTGTAGCATTTCTGTTCCGGAAGTTACTTGTATTAATACTGGGAAACTTAAATCATAAACAAAATGATATGGAACAAAGCAAAATCCTATTGCCCCCAGTCCTGCCTGGGTGCCTAAAGGATCACTTCTTAGAATTCCTCCAGAGCTTGGCCAGATATCTATTTTTGTTGGCCATGTTCTCGAGTATAGAAAATTAACTTTTTCATCAACTGTTTTTCCTATATTGATAACAAAGTATCTATTCTCTGGATTTTTTAGCGTGTAACTCGAACCCCTGATTTTTAATGCAGCCACGTTTTCTTGCAAAGCAACTTTCAAGTCACTCTGAACTTGTTCTTTAGACCAGATTTTAGGAGCACAAGTAATTTCAAACCCATTTGTTGGAGCATAGCTGTTTAAAATGTCTATAGAATAATTTTCAAGGATTGTTCTCTCATTTTGTGCATTGAATATATCAGAAGCAGTGTTTAACAAAGAGCCAAATGGAGTTTTAGTTGATATCTTGTGTTCTGTAATCGTACTCTTATAACTTCCAGATTGTACAGACAGAGGCAAGTTTACACGTGTTTCAACATTATTATTATTAATTTTAACTTGGACATCACCAACATCCCCCTTTGCAATCTCCCAATCGACAGCATTTGCAAAATTTTCAAATTTAGCACATTCTGGGACCCATCTTTTTACATATTCTCCAAATTGTTCTTCTATTTCTGTTGCATTTGGTTTCTGGACTCTTTGAATTCCATTTCCAGAAACATAGAACCAGTAAGGAACATCGAGTGTTAAAAAGTTTAGATAGTTTGAAAAAGGAAAATTAACAGATCCTGACTCAAAATCAGGCAAACTAAGATAACCGCCCTGAAGTTCCGCCGTCGCTATAGCTTCTTTTACCCTTTGGTCTACACAGTTTACGAAATTTATTTCAACTTCATTTTTTTTAGCAATTTCTAGCGGATTTTTTATTTTTCCCAAAAAAATAAGTGTTAAAAGTACTGCAACGATTATTACAAGTGCTATGATTATAAAAAGCGTAATTTGGCCCTTTCTATTTTTCAACATTTTTCCCCTTTTTATCGACACGAAACAGAAGAAAAATTAGTATATAAAACTTTTTAAAAGAAAAAAAGAAATGGGCCCAGCTGGGATCGAACCAGCGATCTACTCCACGTCAAAGAGTCGTCGTTTGTGGACTTCTAGATAGGTTTCTAAGAAGTTAACCACTGGACTATGGGCCCGTCTTAAATGGTAATTTCATTTCTGTATATAAACTTTTCTTGATTATTTCATAGCAATAGAACTTGTTTTAGTGGTGATTAGAGAGAGACTTAACATCAACCGAAGATAAATCCAACGCCGCTTGAAGCACTTGATTCTGCATCATCAATCTTCTTTTTGATACTTTCCATTTCTGTTTTATCCAAAACCTTTGCCCCGTTATCAGTTAATATCTTTTCATTTCTTTTAAAAAAATCTTCTGGAGCATCAATGTACAGATAAAACACCTTTTTTTCGATGTCTAAAGTTTTAGCATCCCTCAGTATATATCCTTGTTTCTTAAATTCATTTACTTTCCAGACCTTTGCTTTTTCAAAATTCCCTTTTCCCTCTTCTTTCTCTATCTCAACCGCAAGTTCTCCACTGGGTGTCTCTTGTACTTCCAAGATATTCTTGATATTCACAACAGAAGATGATGGAATTTCGTATATTTTTATCATATTTTATTAAAGAGAAGATGTTTTTTAAAAGTTTGCTCATTGTTAAGCCAACAATCAAACTTAACATTCTAGAATTTTAGAATAAAACTTCTTCATCGGCAGATTTAAATATTAATTATTTCTTATTTTTTTGTCTCTCTCTTTTCTCTCTCTTAAGAATGAGAAAACATGAGTAAGAAT
>JAPLYB010000035.1 GCA_026395795.1 Candidatus Pacearchaeota archaeon | reverse complement strand
ATATAATCACAATCTTTCACAAGCTTTTGAAAAACGAAGAAATTGATAAATGGGTGAAATGGTTCAATGAAGAGAGATTTAACAACGGAATTAAAGATTTTCCTGCAAATCTTTATGTTAAGTATTAAGGTTTACTTAACATAGGGATAGATCATCTTAATCTTATGTTAAAATATCTCCTCTCAGGATTATAACTTAGAAATTAATTCATTCTTGAGTTTTTTTATCTCTTCCACTATGACAGTTGCTTCTTTTTTGTCAATTCCACCTTGTCTTTCGAGTTTTTCAGCATTCATATCAAAAATCTCTCGTAATGTGAACTTCTTTAGCAAAAGTTCTATTTTAACTGGGGAAAGTGACTTTAATCTAGAAAGAAGCCTGTAACCTTTTGCAGATATTTTCTCACTAGTTGCGCTATATCCCAAGATTTTTGAGATGTTGTTTAAATCTAGAAGAGAATCATAAGAAAATTCTGAGAGATATTTTCTGATTCTTTTTGCAGAAGTCTTATTTTTATAATCTCTGATGATATGAAGATACTCTTTTTCAACGTCTTTTATGAGTTCTTTAAATTCCATCTCCAAAAAGCCTGCTTCTTTTCCTAACTCAAGTATATACCTCCTTATCTCTTTTTCAATTCTTAACACAATCTCCATACGTTGAATTATCAGTGTTACATCATATATCTCTGTGAAACCCATTATCTCAAGCATATTGAGTTTTGAAACCAGATTGTCAACCACTTTTCTATATTTTTCTAAATTATTCAGGGTGGCTCTTGTTCTTGAAAGAAGGTCTTCTAATTGTTTTAGCTGATATCGGACATTTCCATAATACACTGTCAAGTTCCCTGTTCTTTGTGATACTGCTATGACCAGTTGGTTTGTTTGTTTGGCTGTTCTTTCTGCACATTGATGCCTCGAACCTGTTTCAGTTGTCTTTATCTCTGGGTCTGGAACAAGCAATGTTGCAGCATATAAGATTCTTGATAGTTTATTATTTAGTATTATTGCTCCATCCATCTTTGCCAGCTCTGCAACCCTGTTTGGGGTGAACTTGCAATCAATGTAAAACCCCCCTTTAATGAGTTTAAGGACATCCTCATTTCCCACCACTATTAATGCCCCTGTTCTTGCTTTTGCTATTTTTTCTATTGCGCTTCTTAATGGCGTTCCAAAAGAAATCATTTTCAGGATATCTGAGAATTCTTTTGTTTGAATGACAATTGTTTTTTTATCAAGATCTGTTAAACTTGCTGAGTTGGATATGTTTAATCCAGGTAAGGCTATCTTAGAAAGGTTTGAAAGATCCAGATGGGGTTTGAAAACACCTGCAGGAATAACTGTCTGAGACTCTTTGTTATTCCCATTATCTTCTTTATTACCCTCTTCTTTATTCTCTTTTCTCTCTTTTTCTATAATTTCTTTAAAATCCTTAAAATCAGACATATTTCACTCCTTTTTGCTCTTTTTTTGTGTTTTTTTACAGTAATATAAATTTAACTCTTTAACTTTTAGGATAAGGTTGTATTTATAATTTTATGTAAAATATTAGAAATATAGAAAAGTATAAAACCTTAATTATTTTGGGTATAACATGCAAAGAGATGAAAAAAGAGGGAAGAGATGTGACTCTAGAATCGTCTTTCCAGAATATAGAGCAAAAGAATTTTTGAAAGAATATGCTCCTTCTTTGACTATTCCCCGAAACTTTATGA
Organism: Candidatus Pacearchaeota archaeon; assembly: GCA_026395795.1. GTDB lineage: Archaea > Nanobdellota > Nanobdellia > Pacearchaeales > UBA284 > JAPLYB01. Next base: position 33,139 of record JAPLYB010000035.1, on the reverse strand, counting down.
TTGATCTGAAAGATGCAAAAGGTATGATTGAAGGCAAGAAGATTAATGAAAAGATTTATGCAAAATATGCCAAGAAACTGGAAACATTCAACTTTTGTGCTGCTGTAAAGATTGTTTCTGATAATATCGTTCATAAAACAGATGTAGGTGCGGTAAAACTTGTGCAAGATAAAAGCCAATTTTTTTCTGCACTTTCTAGTATGATAAAAACAGCTGACAAATTCAAAGCAAGGGAATTTATGATTGAAGAGCTTGTCAGTGGGCAGGAATTAATAATCGGAATAAAAAAGGACGATGTGTTTGGACACGTTCTTGCATTTGGAATCGGAGGAATTTTTGTTGAAATTTTAAAAGATATTTCATTCAGAGCATGCCCGATTACAATGGAAGATGCAGAAAGTATGATCGATGAATTAAAATCAAAAAAAATATTGCTTGGAGCAAGAGGAAAGAAATACGATCTCGATGTGTTGAAAAAAACACTTGTTACGGTGAGCAAACTTCCTTTGACGAAAGAAGGCATGAAGATAGAAGAGCTTGATATTAATCCTTTCATATTAAATGAGCATGATGGAAAAGTTGTTGACGCGAGAATTGTGTTTGAAGGATGAAGAAAGAATGGCAAAAAGAATAATTAAAAAGATTGTTAAGAAAGAAATTAAGAAAGATGTGATAAAAAGAACTGCTGGTTCCAGCAGTGCTGGTAAAAAGAAGATTGATGGATTCTTCACAGCACAAAACATTGCGGTTATAGGCGCTGCAAGAGAACCGAATAAAATTGGACACATCATTTTAAGGAACTTGATGGTGAATAAGACAGTCTATCCTGTCAATCCTAATGCAGACGAAATCATGAGATTAAAATGTTATAAAAGCGTTATGGAGATAGAAGACAAAATTGACCTCGCTGTTATTGCTGTTAAAAATGATTTTGTTCCGCAAGTTGTTATTGAATGCGGAAAGAAAAGGATTCCAAGAGTTGTTATTATCAGTTCTGGATTTGATGAAATTGGAAAAACAGAACTAAGCAAGAAACTTAAAGATGCTCTTGACAAATATGGAATAGCGGCAATCGGACCGAACTGTCTTGGAATTTATGATTCATACAATGAATTGGATGGAATCTTCTTACCTAAACAGAAAGTAAAACGACCTGAACAGGGGGGAATTTCATTTATCTCACAATCAGGCGCGCTAGGAGCGACGCTGCTTGATATGGCTGCTGAAAGAAAATACGGAATCTCAAAATTCATTAGTTATGGGAATGCAGTCAATTTGAATGAATGTGATTTTTTAGAGTACCTTGCAGAAGATGAAAACACAAAAGTTATTTGCATGTACATAGAGCAGGTCAGAAATGGAAAAAGATTTATCGAGATTGCAAAAAGAGTTTCTAAAATAAAGCCGATTGTTGTGTTTAAGGGGGGAGTTACTGAACAGGGAAACAAAGCCACTTTATCTCACACAGGATCTTTAGCAGGAGATGCTCAGATTTATCAAGGAATCTTCAAACAAACAGGCCTTGTTCAAGTTGATATGCTAGAAGATCTGTTCAGTGTTGCAAAACTTTTTGAAAAAATCTTAAATGACAAATACAAAATAAATGGAAAAAGGATTCAGATTATAACTAACGGCGGGGGATATGGGATAATAAGCACGGATAATGTAATAAAGAATGATATGACGATGGCAGAATTGTCTTCAAATACAAAAAAAACACTTGAAAAAAATCTTCCAGGAATAAGCATCAAAAATCCCATTGATCTTCTAGGAGACACGACAAATGAAAGATACAAAACTGCAGCTTCTATACTATTAAACGAGAACAATATTGACATGATTATGATTGTGTTGCTGTATCAAACTCCTTTTTTAACAGAAGATATTGTTGATGTACTTTCAGAGATAGATCAATCAAAGAAAAAACCGATTGTTGTTGTTACATCAAGAAGCAGTTACGGAAATTACACGAACATAACTGAAAAACTTGCTGATAAGGGTGTTGTTTGTTTTGAATTTCCAGAACAAGCTGCAAGAGCAATGGGCAAAGTATTAGAGAAAATTAAGAAAATTTAAAAACTGAGAAAGTATAATAAAAACATGCAAAAGAGGGGAAAGAGAGAGAATAGTGGACAGAAGAAAAAAAAGAAGTGGCCTATTTGGGCATGGGTAGTCTCTGGTTTTTTTCTTGCAATTGTCTTGATATTTGTTCTAGCAATCATATTTGGATCACCTGATGACACAAACGATGGAAATATTCCCGAACTTGAAACAACATACCTCCCTTCAATCATGAGCGGGGTCTATAATCAATATCCTAACTTAAATCTCCAGTTGCTGGAGTACAATCTGACAAATAAAGGGGACAAGCCTATAACAGTGACATTTGTTTCTGAGATTCAGGATTACACCTCTCAAGCAAAGGACATCTTAGTGCTCCAGCCTCATGAGTCAACAGTGTTTTCTCAACATCCCCTGTTAAAACCCTCTGTACAGATTAATGAGATCACTAATGCGAATTTATATTTCAAAGTGGCTGTTGGCAATACAAGTGTTGATGAAGAAACCATTCCTATAAAATTATACTCAAAAGACACAATGATTTGGGGATTTGAAGAAGATGAAGAATTTATAGACACTTCTTACTTGATTGGTGCTTGGGTAACTCCGCACATAGAAGAAATTGACCAGTTAATCAGAATAAGTGCAGAATATCATCCAGACAGAGTGATGACTGGATATCAATGTTCTGACTGTGAAACAGACGAGGATTGGCAGACATACACTGATCTTCAAGTTGGTGCAATTTATACTGCACTCAAAGAGCAGTATGATATTATTTACATAAACACACCAATAGCATATTCTTCACATGAAGAAGCATCTCAAAGAGTTAAATTGCCTAAGGAAACAATTGATTTAGCATCTGCCAACTGTATAGAAGGCGCAGTATTATTCTCATCTGCGCTGGAATCAGCAGGCATAAACCCTTATATCGTCCTTCTTCCTGGTCACGCATTTGTATGTTGGGACATTTCACCAGATGGCAAGATCATCGACTGTTTAGAAGCAACAATGATTCAGAATTATGATTTTTTTGATGCAGAAAAAGAAGGGCTTAAAGAATATAAAGCTGAAACTGACTCAGGAAATTTTGAGGACGGAACTTCTCAGCTTATTTCCATTAAAGAATTAAGAGATGAAGACATAGTTCCGATGAGCTAATATGAAATGATAATCGGGTTATTAAGTTGATTATGAAAACGGTGAAGAAAATGCAAAAGTCAAAAAATAAAATTTTTCTTATGCTCCTGGGAATTTTTATAGTCTTATTGACAGCTTCGCCGATGCTGGTTTCAGCAGACACCAGTCCGCATCTTGGTGCAACCCTGTATTTTCATGTAACCTATAACAATCAAACAATTACAGAAAATTTTAGTGCAAGAATTCTTGCATGCAGAGAAACGGGATGTGAGTATGATAACGGTGCTCTCTGCATAAATGGAATTTGCGAATTCTACTATTACAGAATTGAGAGGGTCCCGAAACAAATGGAACTGTCGATCAGTCTTAATGGAGAAAATTTTACTTCTGATATGATTAATTTTTTATGGACAGAACCAATATTATTTTATGATGTTGATATAAACGTCAGCAACAAAGTCATAGTCAACCCTTCTCCCAAGGTTCCCCCAGGTTCAGACCAGGGCTCTTCTCTATGGATTTCTTTTTTTATTGCACTGGCTTTAACAATAATCATAGAGCTTGTTGTCTTGATTATTTTTCTCAAGAAATGGAAGATAAAAACTAAAAAATGGAAAAAACCCATTTGGACTGTTGTGATAGCAGATACTGTATCTGTTCCTCTTGTGTGGCTAATCTTCTTTTTATTGCTTGCAGCATTCGCAATGATGCCCCAGCTGCTAGGCGCATTATCTGCAATCATTATTGCAGAAGCGTTTGCAGTTGTTTCTGAAGCATATTGTGTTTACTGGTTGAACAAGAAGATAATAAATTTGAGAAGATCGTTTATCCTAAGTATAGTGATGAATATTGCGAGTTTTATTATCGGTGGAATGGTATTAGCTGGCTTGTTAGTCTTAATGTAAACATGAAAAGACAAAAGAATAAAAACAAGAAGAAGAGTAAAGGTGAAAAAAGGTTCTGGATAATCTTTATGATTATCATCGTCCTCCTAGTTTTAGGGACGATCTTATTGTGTTTGTTTAGTGATTCAGACAAAATAATCACCTATGAGAAACCGAACACAATCAAAGTTTACGCAGATGAAAATTCTTCTGACGCTGATAATCTGAAAGAAGTACACTTAGCAAATGTTTATGTGGTTGATGGAGAGTTATATGAAGAGATAATCAATGAATCTAAAGAAGTCGAGCTTGCACTTTTAGCAAAAACCCTGCAAGAAATTAAAGAAGGTAAAATTAATCTGACATTAACAGTAGAACCTCAGCTAGGATTGATACAAGCAGTAGAAATCTCTAAGAATGACCCAAATTATATTTATGCTGTTGCAGAATACCTTCCGTTTAGGACAGAGACGGTGTATACTTCTTACATACCAAAAGAGGTGTTGTCAGGTGCTAATTGTTCTAATCTTTATGATCAAATTGATACAGACCTGCAAAATGCAAATTACTGTAATCTTGATTCTGATTGCGAAACCCTGCCCCTTGCTGGTCCGTACATTGAATTTGGCTGTTATCACTATATTAACAAAGAAGAGAATTCAAGCAGATTCTATGATAGAATGAATTATTATTCTGCAGAATGCGGAGATGTGATTGATTTATGCAGACAATCCCCTGAACCAAGATGCGTCGATAAGGAATGTGTTGAAGCAGAATAGAGCTCAAGGATCCAGAACATTTTTTTCTTTTTTTGTTTGTGTGGTTGGGTAGCCCATTATCTTGCTTAGCACACCCCACGCCCGCAGGCGCGGGATACGAATAGTTAAAAATCCAACACCAGCGACTTTTGACCCCTCTATCTTTGCTCTCACCCAGAAAGTCAGAGAAAATTTTGTAGAAAAGTTTAAATTCTCAAAAATATTAGGGGGATATGGCAAAAGTTGCAGTATTATGTGAAAAATATTTTCAGGACTTGGAATTACTATATCCAAAATACAGATTGCTAGAAGCCGACCATAAAGTAACTCTTGTTGGCATTGAAAAGGTACAATATACAGGCAAACATGGTTATCCCATTCAGGCAGATATATCAATTGATAATGTTTCTGCAAAAGAATTTGATGCAATTGTAATTCCCGGAGGCTGGGCACCTGATTATTTGAGGAGAAATAATAAAGTATTACAGCTAGTTGCAGAAATGAACAAACAGAAAAAACCAATTGCTGCAATTTGCCATGGTGGATGGGTTCTTGCCAGCGCAAATATTCTAAAAGGCAGAACAGCAACTTGCTTTATTGCAATAAAAGATGATATTATCAACGCAGGCGCAAAGTATATTGATAAAGCAGTTGTTGTCGATGGTAATTTAATAACTTCAAGAACTCCAGACGACCTCCCTGCCTTCATGATAGAACTACTGAAGAAACTGAAATAAAACCCCCCTTCCAACAGATTATTTTTAAAGAATACAAAATTAAAATGATTTTAGAGAAGATTAACTAAAGAAAAAAGTTTGAAGTAGCTCGTGTCAATCTTTTATGATTAGAGTTCGAATACCTTGAAGTTCATCATGCTAAAAAATCAGAAGATTTTTGGCACGCCAAAAAACCAGGTTTTTGAGCGGAACGAGGGGTGCCGAAAATCGCCGTTTTCAAGCATCGGTGAAAGCATCTTTCTATTCACAATAGAAACTATTGTCTATTGACAATATGCTCGAAAATGAAAAGCATTTTCGGCATGCAGAAAAACTGTGTTTTTCTAGCAGAAAGAAGTGATACAAAAAGTGTATCACTTAATACAAAAAGTGATACAAAAAGTGTATCACTTTAGAAAGATTTAAAAACTTCAATTTATTAAAAGAACTATGAAAAGAGAAGAACTTTACACAATTTTTTTTAGACAGCAAAAGCAGTTAGAAGAAGAAAAAATAGAATTGGTAAAAAGAACACTCACAAAAGAAGCAATTGAAACACTTGCCCTAAAAATGCCGATAATCATAACTGGTGTTAGAAGGTGTGGGAAATCTATCCTTTTAAGATTAATAAAAGAAGAGCTTAAATTAGATGAAAAAAACTTTTTTTATATAAATTTCAATGACGATAGTCTAACAAATTTTACAATAGATGATTTTCAGAAGATAATTGATTTTCTTGAAGAAAATAATTACAAAAAAAGTTGCTTCTTGTTTTTAGATGAGATTCAAGAAATTGACAAATGGGAAAAATGGATAGATAGAATAAAAAATATATATCCTCTCTTCATAACTGGTTCAAATTCTAAGTTGTCAAGCAAAGAGATTTCAAGCACACTTACTGGAAGATCTGTAAGTTTATGGCTCACCCCCTTTAGTTTCATTGAATTTTTAAGTTTCAAAAAAGTAAATATTAAAGATTGGAAATTAGACCTAAAAACGCAATCAATAATAAGGAGAGAATTCAAAGAATTTTTAGAGATTGGTGGTTTCCCAAAAAGAGTTGTTACAGGAAATAAACTCATTATCTCTGAGCTTTATAACCAGATTTTGTATAGAGATATAATTAAAAAATTCAGCAAACAAGAAAGAGAAATAAAAGAACTTGGATTATTTCTGCTTTCTAATCCAGCTAGTTTAACGAGTAGCAGGAATATCTCAGAACTTACAGGAATAAAAAATCTATCAACAATTAAGAATATTTTAAATTCATTTGAAAATTCTTTTTTAGTTTTTTTCTTGAATAAATTTGATTACGCTGTCAAGAAACAAATACAAAACCCTCGAAAAGTTTATTGTATAGACAACGGGTTTATTACCACAATTGGCTTCAAGTTTTCAGAAGATAGGGGAAAACTTTTAGAGAATTTAGTTGCTATTGAACTAAAAAGAAGAAATAATGATATCTATTATTTCTGTGAAAAAAAAGAATGTGATTTTTTAGTAAAAGAAAAGACCAAAATTTCAGAAGCAATTCAAGTTTGTTATGATTTAAATAAGGAGAATAGAGACAGAGAGATAAATGGCTTAGTTAAAGCTTTAGAAAAATTTAAACTAAAAGAGGGATTAATTTTAACAGATGATCAAGAAGATGAAATTAAAATAAAAGACAAAATAATCAAAGTTAAACCTGTTTGGAAATGGATTTTAGAAAAATAAATATAAATTATCTTATAAAAAATGAAAATTTTTATAACTTCAGACAATCATTTTAATCATGCTAAAACACTTAAAAATTAAGAGAATTTTTAGTGTCCAGAAAATTTATAATTTTCTAGGAAATCAGAAGATTTTTGGTACGCAGAAATGCTAGAAAATTCAAAAAATTTTCTGCACGCCGGAAATCTTCCTTGATTTCCGAGCGAATTCCCGTTTTTCTAGCGTAAAACAACCAGAAGAGCAGACTTTCTAATCATGAATGGTAGCTTAAGAATTGATAAATTCATATTTAGCCATCGCCCACTATCAAAAGAAGAAATTTCAGTTGGATTTATTAATATTCACGGGCATATTCATGATAAAGAAAGTTTTAATGGAATAAATGTAAGTGTTGAAAAAACTGATTACGCACCAATAGAGTTAAGTGAACTAAAAAATCTAGTAAAGGATAAGAAGCAGTAAGTCGAATCCATGAACATCTCGTGAGAATATTTACCTATTAGAAAGATTTTGAAAGATTAAGTTCATACAAAAAGAAACTATGCTGTTTTTCTGAATGATCTGGCTTCATCTACGTCCGCATTTCTTAATAGATCTGAAGCATTAGGAATTTCTCTTACACTTCCAACTGTTCCACAATAAGGACAGGCTCGAATTTCACTCGGTTTTCTTGCAGTCTCAAATTTGTAATTACACTTTTGACATTGTAATTGTACCATCACTCTTAATATGGCCAGAAGTATATAAAGTTTACTGCAATGAACTTCATCAGTTGCTCTTCAATTTCCCAACTTTTTTTGCAAAGAAGATGAAGATATTGATTGAAAATGTCCTGATTGAGCGGGTGCAGCTGTTTCAGAAAGCTCTGACTTAGAAAGTTCTCCAGTTGCAAGAGCTTGTTTTAGATACTCTAGATAATCGTTCAAGAGAAATTCATCACCAACCATGTTGCTTTTCCATTTTATTGAAATTTCATTTGCACCGAATGTTTTATCTAAAATAACCTGAAGTTTTGATCCGCCCTCATAGTTTCTGTCAAAAACAACTATTCCTGAAGTAGTTGGATTATCTCCGCAAACAGCATATGTCTCGCCTGCTTTATCTGCATCATAATCCCATTCTTCTGGACCTTTTCTTTGTCTTTTGTACATTAAGTATTCAATAAGATTATTTGCAAGAGTAACCATCAATGCGTGATCCTCTCCTTGAGCCCCGCCTGCAACATGATTCACTAAAGGAAGATGCAAACAAACCCCTGTCTCGCCTCTGCCTTCTCCATAAAAAATTCTATCTCCATCGAGTACTTTTGAAAGATCTCTTTTGTATTGATATAACATCTTCTATGATTTCTGGGGAATTTTTAAGTTAAAAGCTTTATTGTAATGAATTATCGCGGTCTAACAGGAGGTTGAATCGGAGTTATTCCGAATTTTTTTAATACTTAATCTAGAATTTAAACCATTCAAAACTTTTGTTCTTTCACTATTGGATACAGCCCCAAAATGAAGTTCATGCATTTTAGTTTCCTTTCTTTTCTTTCTTTAGTAATCCTCTTGATCTTCTGAATGATGCTGTTAATCCTCTTAATGCTCTCTTTCTATTTTTGTTTGTGCAAACCCAATTAAGTCTTTTATCTGAAATGATTTCTGGTGCGCAAGGATCAATTAGAATGACTTCAAACCAGAAATGTCTTCCGTCTTTTGCTAGATAATATGAATTAAGAACTTCAAGGTTTACGAATTTTCTTTGAACTCTCTGTTCTGCAACTGCTTGATAATTCATCATCAATGTCTTTCTTATGGTTTGTCTCTTGCTTCTTCTTCCTGCAGATCTTGTTGGTCTCTTTCTTCCTCCTCGTATCACGCGAATTCTAGCAACAATAATTCCATTCTTTGCTTTGTAACCAAGAGCATGAGCCCTATCCAGTCGGAATGGTCTTTGAACCTTGACTATTGCATTTGAGTTTCGCCATCTTGTCAACAGCTCTTGCCATTCCGCTGGAGCCTTTTGTTTGAATGCTTCACGTAAATGATTATAGTATGATTTCATGATTTTGTTATGAAAACATTGTTTTTAAAGCTTTTGAACAAAAACTGACCAATAATCATTTTTTTAAGGTCATAAAGTAAGTTATTGCTGTTAATACTGCAAAAATCCCACTGACTATAGCAGCGTAACCCAAACCAACAAAAGTTATCACCAATCCAATTGCCCAAACGGCAAGTGAATTTGCAACTCCCCAGACCACACTCGTTGCAGATCCGAGAGTTGCTCTACAATTTGAAGGAATTGAATGCTGGAAAGCCGATTCATGGATTGCATCTGTTGCATCTAAACTTATTCTGATTACAACTAAGAATATCATTGCAAATAAAAGAGATTGAGACAACCCCATTAAAATTATCGCAATTCCAAGGATGATTGAAGAGATTCCTAGGAAATTTTTGAAACCAAATTTATGTGCTGTTTTTTCCCCTAAAAATGGTGCGAATAAAACCAGAATGCCCACCAAAGCAAATAAGCCAGAAACTAGACTGGGACTTAATCCAAGATTTGACAAAATCAACGGATATTCAACAAAGAAAGAAGCGGTAGCAATGGTGCCTAGGAACAGGGCTAGGGTTACTCCTCTTGCTTGTTTATTTTGTTTATTAAACAGGAATACAATTGCTTGTTTTGCTTTTATGAATGATCCAGAGATTATACCAAACTCAAACTTAGCTGATTTTACTTTATCCTCTTCTATATACTTTGATAGTATTACGGCCATGATCAAATTCGTTAAAGAGACTGCTAACCAAACAAATCTGAATTGAACTGAAACCAGAATAAAACCCACAAGTCCGCCAATAATTAGCCCGATTTGAACAAAGAAAAAAGCTCTTGCAAACAAAGTGGCTAAATTTTTCTTATTTTTTCCATATTTTAATTTATCAACTACCCAAGCACTCGCTGTTCCTGATTGAAATGTCCATGCAATATCCCCCAAAATCCATGAAATTCCGAGCAACCAAAAATTCCTGAATATGAATAATCCGAAAAAAGCTATTCCTAACAAGATAAAAGACATGACAATTGATTTTTTTCTTGAAAAGTGATCTGCAAATGCACCAGTTGGAATCTCAAAAAGAATCATTATAATTGTTGAGATTGCAAACAGAGATGTAACCTCAATAACATTGTAACCAACTGAAATAAAATACAGAATCGCCAATGAAACCATCACAGCTCTTCTGATTCCGTTAACAAAACCCATGCTGTAGAATGTCTTCTTTACTTTTGACCCTGTTTTGTTTTGAGACATTTTTCCTTTTCAAAAAATAGCCATTGTATCTTAAATACTTATTGAAAAGCTTTAAAAATCTTAGTTCATTGAATGTTTTATGAATAAATTCATTGAAATTTTGCTGGGACTTATCTTATTGGCTGTACCTATTTTAGCAGCAATATTCAATTGGATACCTGGACTTGGAAAAGCAACTCTTGTTTTTATCGGCGGGGCAGTTGTAGTCATTCTTGTTTTATTCGGCTTGCTTTTCTTGATTCTTGGGATAAGTGATTTAAATAAATAGAACAATGAATCAATAGAGAAATGCTTTGTGTCTATCCATTTCGTAGATTAAGAATCTTTTTTTAATTGTTGCTTTAACCAATCACATAACTCTTTGGAAAGGAGTGAAATAAGCTGGTCATCAAGAACCATCCCCCCTTTCCATCCAATCGAAACGCCCCTCTTACCACCTGTTTTGTTTAAAAAGAAATGAAGACCATCTTCTTTCATTTGACCCTTACTAGTATCATAGATGGCTAGCCCGCCTGTTGTTGGACTCTCTCCACAAACAATCCCTTTTTCAGCATCCCTCTCTCCATAATCCCAGGTTTGTCTTCGGGTTTCTTGCATGTATCTTGCTACTAGATGAACAAGTCCCATCATAACTTGATATTCGTCGGTATATTCCTGACTTCTAAAGGGAAGATATATCGTCACCCCCCCTTCTGTTCTGCCTTCTCCATAGTCCATATCCTCTGCAGCAATAATTTTTGCTATGCCTTCTATACTCATTCCAAGATCAGGTAACATTTTTTCCAAACGAAAAGAGCATTAAAAAGGTTTATTGTTGTAGACTATAAGAAAGATTATTATAGTTTTCGTTATTTTATACTGTTGTTTCAGAAATTATTATAAAAAATAATAAAAAACAGGGAATTGAGGTTTTTAAAAATGTCAAACTTATGTTTAAGATGTAAGGGAAGGGGAATGTGCGGCGGACCTTGCAAAATATTAATCCAGCTTAAGCAATATCAACCAAAAGTGGAAAAAGAGTTTTCTGGAAGCTCGCCTCCTGAAATTTTTGTTGGAAAATTTAATTACCCATATGTTTACACTGGAATTCTTTCTCCAAACGAATTTGGAGATACTGAATACATGAGTTTGCCTGAATCCTGGCATGAGAATGGGGCAAGCATCCAGGATATCTTAGGATTTAGGTCAAGAATGATCTATTCAAGATTTGTTTCTAATATTAAACTAACTGAATCAAATGCACAAAGATCAAGATTTATTGATGTTATGCAGGAGATTGCATTGGCTGAAAAACCAGTTGATGCAAGTTTTGAATTGTTTAAGAAACCTGTTGTCAAGATGGATTTGAATGCCTCTGTTGCAATGATCGGAAATCCCGCTCCCCTTAAGAATGCGAAGATAGAATCAAATCCAAAGATTGAAAGAAAGGTAGATTATCTTGCAAATGATACAGATGTTAAAGTAACAACTGCAATTCAAGAGCTATATACCTCTCAGATTAAAGTGAGCCACATAATAAAAGTTCTTAGTGCAGGGATGCTTGGACAGAGAACATCTAGAAGGCTGGTCCCAACAAGATGGGCTGTGACTGCAACAGATGATACAATATCAAAACTCTTGCTGGAAAAAATAAGATACTACCAGCAGATTTCAGAAGTTTTGCTTTTTAGTGGAAATTATTTGGGGAACTATTATGAAGTCTTTCTTATTCCCGGTTGTTGGAGCTATGAGATCATTGAAATCTCAAATCAAGGTTATTTCGGTGAGGGAGTGAATCTTGAAAAAGATCCAGCAACTTGGCAAGACTACGAATTCTTTCAAGGAAGAAAAACATATGCAGATAATGTTACAGGGGGGTATTACGCAGCTAAACTGCCTATAACAGAATATCTTGAAAAAACAAAGAGGCAAGCAACTGTTCTTGTTTTTAGAGAAATAAGGCCAGAGTATTTTTGCCCATGCGGCGTAGGTATACTCCGTGAATTGATGAGGGGAGTTTTTAAAGAAACTCCTAAAAAGTTTAATACGATTAATGAAGCTTTTAAAGATGCCCAAACCCGAATTAAACTTCCCGTTTCTTCTTTTACAGAAAAAAGTATATTATTAAAACATTCAAAAGAACAAAAAAAATTATCGCGATGGTTCTAACGGATATCTGCCAAGTCTCCTGAAATGTTGGCACCAACGGGATCCATGGTCTCCATTGTAACAAGCATTTTCTGTAACATCAAACTTTGTAATGGGCCTTTCATGACGCATACAATATGCCTGCCCTTGATCTATTAATCCTTCTAGAACTATTTCTCTTCTTTTAATTCTCTCAATTTTATTAGACATTTTATCACTAGTCGTCGCATTGTCAAAACGGGCACATTTTTTGAGTGTCTAATTAAAATTAGAATTCACGTTTTAAAAATTATTAGCTATTACAGTATATATTAAAAAAGATTATAAAAACTGTTTTGAAAGGTAATCATGCATTTTTTTAGCAGTGGTTTTAACTTTTTTTATATCTTTCTTACTAGAAAGATATTTTAGGGAATGTTTTAGAAAAGGAATTGCGGGAGTTGCTTGCATTTTGAAATCTTTCATCCATAAATATTTGGGAAAAATCCAAACATGAAAGTTATGTCTTGTATCTTCATTCTGATAAAAAAATACTTCTTTAATTTTTAATATTATTTTCATCGCTTTTCTTATTTTGACTAATGTATCAATAAATTCTATTGACTCTTCTTTTGTAAAATCTGCAATTGTCTTTATTTTTCTTTTAGGAACAAGAATAAAAAATCCCAAGATTGGAAACTCTCTATCTTGATGAACTTCGAAATTTTTTCCTTCAAAAATATTTTCGTTTGGAAAAAGAATTTTTATTTCTCTTTTTATCTCATTTTTCATTTCTATTTCTCTTTTTTTATTTAATTATTCTTTAATTCTTATGAAATGCCTGCCTTATTAAAGCAACTTTCTTAGGATATTTTGTTCTTAGATAGATCCCATAAAAGAGGCCTGCAATGAAACCCCCTAAATGAGCTGAGTTTCCTATCGGCAGTCCTGCAACTGCTGATACAGCCCATAAACCAATCAGCATAATTAACATTCCAACCCAAAGAGGCATAGCAATTGGAATAAAAAAGATATAAACTGGAACTTTTGGTGTTAAAATCATGAGAACTGCTGCTAAACCAAAAATCGCACCAGAAGCACCAACAGCTAGAACATTGGGGCTTCCGAATAATCTTGCTCCTAGTGCTGTTGATCCGAATAAAGATGCGAGAATGATGAAAAAGAGCGAAGCTACAATCCCCGATATAATGTAAATCCAAAAAAGTTTTTTCTTGCTTATCAATCTTTCTAAAAAAGATCCTAGAAATACTAGGGAAAGCATGTTTGCTGCAATATGAAACAGGCCTCCGTCCCAAAGAGGGGCGTGCAAGAAAATGTTTGTAAAAATACTCCAAACATGTTCTCCATGAAGAACGTCGTTTGGAATCAATCCAAAAGTTCTAGTAAACCATCCAACTCCTGTTTGTTTGTCTAATGTTGTGTAATCAACAATATTCTGGACAAGAAAAATTGCAACAGTAATAATGACTAGAAGAAGAGTTATGGATATTCCAAGTTTTGGCTTCTTCTCATGTCTAATATAAGGGCTAGAATCATAAGAAAATTTGTAGGAAAATCCTTCTGCCATGTTTAAAAATTTTTAATTTTTGACACGCTTGAAAATTTGCGAATTTTCTGTGTCCAGAAATGCTTTGCATTTCTGAGCATGCAGAAAATGTGTTCATTTTCTCGCATTTTCAAGCGTGTTTATTTTTTAAGGTTTATATTTATCTGTATATTGGTTTTAATTATATTATAATGTTATCGATGTGACCTTACTTTTATCATTAAAGGAGTTCTTATATTGATGCCATTATAGGGTATATAAAGAATTTGGATTAATAAATTTAATCAATTCCTATAAGAAAAAGGAGATTATCTCTTTTTTTTAGCTTTTGATTTTTTCTTTGCATGCTTTATTTTTAGCTTTAATTTTTTCTTGATGTTTTTAGCATGTTTTACTAGTTTTGGTTTTTTAAGCTGGGGGTTAGATCTTACTCTTTCTAAAGCTTTGACTTTTCTTGCAGTCGCTCTCTTAATCTTTTCTTTCTTTTTCTCCCTTTTATCCTTTCTCACAGCTGCTTTTGAAGAAATCACGCGGATAGCATCTAATTCTTTTTGTATAATCGCAACTTCTTTTCTAGAGTTTTCAATTCTCACAGCCATCTCCTTTACTTTTTTGTCTTCATTAACTGGCTGCATTAGTTCATTACACTCTGGACATAAGAAGCTATGCAACAAAGCTGTTTCCTCTGACATCTCTATGCCATCTGCTTCACAAACATAGAAATTTTTTGTCTTCCTGCTCTTAACAACATGTTCAAACACATCTATCTCATTTTGTTTTAATTTTCTTAAGGTCTCTAATGCCTTGTCTACATCCAATGTCCAGAAATAGGTGTACCACCCTTTTTTCTTATCCTTCTTTCTAGTTGATGAAATGATGTTGAATGAGGAGATTTTGTAAAGAATGTTCCTTACTTCATTTATGCTCTTTTTTAATTTCTCTGCAATCTTAAATTCGTTGACATTCTGCTTATCATAAAGAATATCCACAACCTCTTCGGTGTTTTTGCCAGCGATCTTTCGTATGACATCTTTTAGCAAGGAAATCGTTATTTCGTCTTTCTTATTCATCTTTTCTTCATTAGAGTTAGGAACAGAAAATATTTATATCTTCTGTTTTTTGATTTTTTAAGTTGTAATGAGATAGTTACTACAAAAGTATTTATATGCTCGGACTTTAAACAAAAAATCAAAAAATAAGCGAAAATGTTACTGAAAAAGAAAAAACGGGTGATAGAGCCTCCTTTTTATGAACACCCAGAAGTAAGCGAGATTAAGGGCAGGGTTAAGCCTCTTGACACAGATTTAGATTTTGATGACAAGAGGGGATTCGGTAAAAAACAGATAATTTCAGATAGGATTTCTTCAACCAACCTTCCAAAAGTAAGTGGCATGAAAGGATATGCGGATGAAACATCTGATTTCTCGAGCTCAATTCCTCCAATTGACACGCAATCTGAACCAAATCCTGATCCAAAAGTTAGTATGGACGAACTTGAAAAAAAATTTTCAAAAAAAATGGCAAATGATACGCCAAAAGAGAGAGTTCCAAAAGAAAAACAAATTTTTATTAAAATCGACAACTTCAAACAGGTTGTTGAATCAATTGAAAACATCCAGAAAAGACTTGAAGAGTTAGAGGGAATTGTTTCTCAACTTGAAAAAATCAAGGAAAGAGAAAATGAAGAAATAGCAGAATCTAAGAGCAATTTAGAGGACTTAAAAGATAGGATTAGTGATATAAGCAAGAATTTGTCTGATGTTGAAGGATAAAATAGTTTAAGAGTATAAATAGTAATTAAATAAAGGATAAATTAGATTAACATAAAAAAAATGCTAAAAAATAAGAATATTTTTGGTATGCTAGGAAATTACATTTCCTGCACACAGAAAATCAGAAGATTTTCAAGTGTGCCAAAAACAGGAGGTTTTTGAGCATGTCGGTTTTTATAAGATTAGAAACAAATGATTTGAAAGACATTCAAGAGAATGGCAAATTAGCTAAAAATGCTGTACTTAATCTTAGAGATTCTGCTTTTAGGACGCAAAATGAAATAAAAATGAAACATGAATTAATCCTCAAAGCCAGAACGCTGGTTAATTCTGCTCATGAAGAACTTATTCATCTTGTGAGCATCATGCCACAGGTAGATCCACTAACTTCTTTGAATATCAGCAGTTCTAAAACAAATACATTTGATTTAGACACAGACCTCATCAGTTTGAAATCAAGCAGACCAGGTCAAGATGTCTATGGGGATACACACGGTGTTTTAGAAAAACTTAGTAAAAGAATTTCTGAATTGAAATAAATCTATTTCAATAGTTTTTATAAGGTTGGAACGTTTGCCATTCTATGGAAGACAGGATTCTGACAATAAAGGGAGCTCAAAAACTCGTAAAATATTTTTCTGATAGAAATAGATGGAAGGACATCCCAAATGTCGATAAGTTTGATCATTTACATGAAGAGCTCATAGAGATGTCTAAATATCTGAGGTATAAATCTGAGAAAGAGAGAATAAGGTTTGTTAGAGAAAATAAAGAAATATTCAAAGATGGGATTGGTGACTTGTTCTTTGCATTATGCAGGCTTGCAAATCAGCTCGATATTGATATTGAAGATGCATTTAACATGGTTCAAGAAGAAATTCTAGAGAAATATAATCACAAGAAAGAAGAAAACAAATTAATCAGAAAATAAACAATTAACTTTCTAGAGCATCTGCAAAAGGATCTCTTTGAGATTCTTTAACCCAGTACTCTGCCCGGTATTTTTTGAATGCTTTTTCTCCAGGCATTACAACTTCGGTTACGCCCGCATTAACAATTACTCGCCTGCATAGTTTGCATGGTTTTCCATAGATAACATTTCCATCTTTATCTTCTCCATAAAGGTACATAACGCCATTAAGGACGCTTGTGCCTGCTCTTGCAGCATTGATTATAGCATTGATTTCAGCATGAACACCTCGACAATTACTCTGATCCTCTTTCTTTCCTTTTTCTTGTATACAAGTTCCAAGATCTATGCAGTTCGGTGTACCTCTTGGAGAACCAACGTAACCTGCTGCTATAATATTATCCTCTCTGACAATGACTGCACCATATCTCCGCCTTATACAAGTACTTCTCTGAGCAATTTGTCTTGCAATTGACATGTAGTACTCTTCCTTTTCTGGTCTTCTTGTTTTTGAATCTTTAGACCTCATTTTAGACGGTTTTGATGCTATTTGTTACTATACAACACTTATATAAAAAGATGATTGTGATAAAGTAATAGGTATCTAAAATAAACCTAGCACTTTATTTTAAAAGATTTATTAAGAATTCTTATCAAAAGTACAAAAAGTTAATATTTTCCTGCAAGAACTAAAAACGCTTTAATCTGATTGATATACTCATCTGTTTCATCTTTTAATTTATCTTCATAAAACTCGATTCTGCTCTTTATGATATATTTATCATACATCCCCCTTAAGAATTTGAAGACTGCATTCTCTTCCCATCTGTTTTCATAATCCTTTTCTAGATAAGTTTCGAATTTGATCTCTATTTCTCCTTTATCTTTTGTGGTCTTAACACCTTCTTCTTGTACTTCGACACTCACCATCTTTGTTACTCTGGTAATCATCCTTATTCTGAATCTGAAATAGTCGCTTATCTTCCTGAGATTCATCCATTCCATCTCAATCTCTTTCCCATCTGATTTAATTTTCTCAGAATATTTCTTCTCTATTATAAAATATTGATAATCTTTCAACCATTCATATAAAAATTTGTATAGCTCTTTAAAATCAAAGATGCCTGTATGAAATACTTTTCCCGCAAATACTGGTCCCAACTCTGCCATTTTTTAGTATCCTCTTTTTAATTTTTTAGATTATCCCTTTACAATCAGACTGACTCCATCTAACTTTTATATAAAACAGAAGGCATTTAAATACTTTTTGAAGAGAAAGAGTCAGCAATTCAAATTTTTGAATGAGAACTGTTCCATGTAAACAAAAGTTATGCTCTTCTCTATCTTATCTTTTTCTTCTATTCCTAGTTTGTTTAGGAGATCTTTCAAATAACTTCTGTGCTTCTCTGTTTCAGAATCAGAAATGATCTCTAACTCAACTGCTGGTTTAAAACCCTTTATGTCTTCTATATTTATCTTACAGTGATCTAATTTGTAAGTTGTTCTGTTCTTGTCTATTATACAAAAAACTTTAAAGCCCATCTTCTCGAGGATTTGTCTTGTCTGTTCAAAACTCCCGACTGTTGTTTCGTGTTCATGAAACGCATTATGGTCTCCTTCTTTCTCCAAAACCTTGCAATTGAACTCGACTATCTCCTGACCATTTTTCAACTTCTTTCTTATTCTCAATGCATAAGAACCAGGTTTGTGCTGCTGGGCTTGTTCAAAACAGGTGTTGTCTTTTGGACAGAACCAATAATCAATAATATGTTTCTCAGAATCAAATTCGCCACCAACTTCTTGAATTTTTTTCTTAAAATCTTCAATATTGTTTATGAATGCTCGAATTTCTATTTCCATTAAAAAGAGGGTTTAGAGATAGATATAAATATTTCTGTCATCGGCTGAGCTTTCTTTATTGTCGTAGTTTCCCTATAAGGTTTATTTCAATTACCCTGAATAAATCTTTTTTAAAAAACAGCTGCTGCAAAGATAAAAATCTCCGCCAACTTTTTTTTCAAGGTGCATATCTTGTTTATCCTTGAAAGGCTTTTCACAAGTTTTACATGTTTTTATCATTACCCTTTAATAATTTGAACTATATATAATAGTGCTATAATCAATTGTTCAGATTAAGTACAAAATGTCAAGAAGTTGAATGCGCCGTCCGGGATTCGAACCCGGGTCGCAACGTTGGCAACGTCGCATACTAACCACTATACTAACAGCGCATGTGAAAATTAGACGCAAGGGCTATTTAAAATTTTTGAATTGCAGAATTGTATTTCCAATCAGAAAATTATTTAAATTGAACCGCTGTCCATTATCCACCATAAAATGGATATCCTAGAATTAAGCGATGAAATTTACAAACTTCAAAAGAAGAGAGTGTCTGAGCTTGGGTCAGAGCTGACCCCGGAGCTTGTTTTCATGCATCTTTCTGAAGAAATTGGAGAGATAGCAAGACAACTGGTAAACAAAAACCTTAAAATGAGGAAGTATGATCACAACAACCTCATAGAAGAAATAACTCAATCTATGTTAGACTTACTCGTTCTTTCAAAGATTTATGATATAGATCTGCCAGTAGAAGTAAGAAAAAAGATTGAGGAAATGAAAAGCCGGCAGAAAAAAGAGTTCTAGAAAATTATTTAAGCTTTATTGTATGCTTAGGATTATGGAAAAAGAGATTATTGAGAGAATTGAGAAAGAGGTTAAGTCGAGTGGTGGAAATACTGGCTCGCTTTTTCAAGACTCTGACTCTGTTACTGAAAAAGAGAATCTGCAGAGAATAGAAGCAACTTTATTTTTATCAGCTAGGTTCTTAGATACTGATGAAATTGTTAAATTTACTAGCATAAATCCAATAACTGTTAAGGTGTTAATGGAAAAGCTCATTAAGAAATATGGAACAGGAGAGAGTGCAATTGTTGTACATAAAAGAGATGTTGAGGGGCAGTCTTTCTATAAGATGGATGTCAAACAACAGTATCATAACTTAATCAATAAGATTGTTACGGGACAAGCAGAGTTTAGCAAAGCTGAACAAGAAACCCTGGCAATAATTGCATACAAACAGCCAATAAAACAATCTTCTATTGTGAGAATCAGAGGGAATAAAGCATATAATCACATCAAACACATGATGGAAGTCGGCCTTGTGAAAGGAAAGAAATGCAGCAGAACAGTTGAACTTTCTTTATCAGAAGATTTTTATAATTATTTTAGCCTTGATAAAGAGAAAAAGGGAAATGTTGAAGTGAAAAAAGAGTGAAATTTTTAAAAATGTTAAATGAAAAATTTATTGAAGCACTGAAAGTTGTTGCTTCAAGACTTAATAATTCTGATATAAAATGGTTTCTAACTGGATCTAGTAACTGCACATTGCAAGGAGTTGATATGAATCCATCTCATATCGGGATTGTTTTCGGGCACGAGGATCTTGAAAAATTCCTTTTTTTATTCTCTGAGTTTAAACATATTGAGACTGAAGAGCGGGATAATGGAGAAGCAAAAGAGTTTTTTATGCATGTTTATGGTGTTAAATTTCTTATTTGCGGCGAGTATAATCACGGGACTTATATTATTGTGAACAAAGCTCCTTTAAAAATAAAGGTTAATGGAATGATTATTCCTTGTTTATCGTTAAGGGCAGAAGAAGAAGCGTACAGAAAGTTGGGAATGATAGAGAAGGCGGATATGATTAAAGCATTTCTGAAAAAATAAAAATAAAATGATTATTGATAGATCTTATCATGATGATCAAAATCTTCGATTGTTACGATTTTTGTATTTTCATCAACAGAAAAGGTTAAAACATAAGGACCAATCTGAACTCTTTTTAAATGCTGCATTGGACTTTTAAGATTTTTGTAGTGTTGAGGACTATTTCTTATCTCTTCAATTTTTTTGCGGATAAATTCAAGATTTTTAGGATTCTTTTTTGCAATTTTGAAGAAAATTTTTTCTACCTCTTTTCTTATCATCAAACCATACATTTTAAAAGATTATTTTAAGTTGAAATGTTTTTTAAAATCATCAACCTTTACAGCAGGCTCTTTTGCTCTTTTTTTCATCTTCTCTATAAACTCTGGTCTAAGCTCTGGTTCAAGAAAACTTTCTTCATATGTCCTTGTAATCAAAGCAACAGCCTCACTCTTATTCTTAAGCCCAAATTTTGCTTTTACCATATTCAAAACTCGATCTTCTCTCTCGTTCATGTTTATTAGACTTTGTACCATTTTGATTATATTTTATTATCTTTAATTATAATCTATAACAAAACATTATATTTAAACCTTTCGAATAGTGTGGCTTTTCATTAACATTTATATATTCTTTTTTGTTATCCCATTCATGAACAGAATCATCCCAGATACGAATTTTCTGATTTATCTTGTTAGGTTCAAATTACTTGACAAGATTGAGAACTATAAAGAAATATTATTGCTTAAACAAGTTCTTGCTGAACTTGTTGTTTTAAGCAAAAGTAAAGGTGAAAAAGTTGTTGATAGAGAAAGGGCCGGTATTGCATTACAATTCTTAGAAAAGATTGGAGAGAAAGTGAAGTTTGTTAATGATATTGACAGCAAGGCAGATGACGCTGTTCTTGAGTTAGGGATGAAAGAAAAGAAAACCGCAATTGTCGGGACAATGGACAAAGAACTTATAAAAAGACTTAAGAAAGAAGGACTTAATGTGCTTATGATAAGACAGAAGAAATATCTTGAAGAAAGATAGGCGAGCTACAATGCTCTTTGTAATAGAACACTTAAAAATCTTTCATCTGGAAAAACAAAGATTTTTAAATGTAAATTTTATCACTTACGTATAAAGACTAGTCTGAAGTAGATAAAAATGTTTTATATAATGACTGTAAAAGATCATGTTCGAGTAGAACCCAAATTGTTTGATCTTCCTGTAAAAGAATCGATCAAAAAACAACTTGAAAAAGTTTATGAGGATTACATCGACGAAGACTTAGGGTCTGTAATAGCTGTTTTAGACATATTAAATGTTGGTGATGGAATCTTAATCCCAAGTGATGCTGCTGCTTATTATGAGTCTGAATTCAAATTGCTTGTTTTCAAACCAATGTTGCATGAACCAGTGTACGGAGAAGTAATGGAAATAACGAACTTTGGAGCATTCATTAAGATCGGGCCTTTTGATGCAATGATACATATAAGCCAAACCATGGAAGATTATGTTAATTTCTCAAAGACAGGAACGCTAACTGGAAAGAATACAAAGAGAGTATTAAAGAAAGGAGATCAATGTTTAGCGAGGGTAGTTGCAATCAGTTTTAGGACAATGCCCCCAAAAATCGGATTGACAATGAGACAGCCAGGTCTAGGAAAGTTAGAATGGATACAAGATGAGAAGAAGAGAGCAAAGACAATGGCTGATAAACTTGCAAGAACCTCTGTAAAAGAAGAAAAGGGAAAAGGGAAGAAAGAAAAGAAGGAGAAGAAAAAATAAAATGGCAAAATTAAAAGCATGTAAAAGCTGTAAGATAATAGTTGAGTCCGGAACAACTTGTCCACTTTGTAAAGGAACACAGTTGATAGATAGTTGGAAAGGAAAAGCAATAATAATTAATCCAGAGAAAAGTGAAATCGCACAAAAACTAGCAGTTAAACAAAAAGGAACATACGCTTTAAAGATAAGATAGATCACTAAAAAAGTCAATAATATAAATAAAATAAGTCCTAATCAAAAAATAACGTTGTCGTAATCAAATAAAAATAAATAAAGCTAATAAAATTATTATAAAATCGAAACATGATAAAAATAGAAAAACAAGAAAAAAAACCTCTCGTAGAAAGAGAAGAGATTCATGCGATTGCTGAAGAAAAAATTACGCCTTCAAATGCAAAAATCCAAGAGGAGCTTGCAAGTTTGACTAAGAAAGAGAAAGAGTTGATTGTTGTAAAACATATTTATCAAAAATTCGGGTCAAACAAATCAGATGTTATTGCTTATGTCTACGATTCTGCTGAATCATTAAAAAAGTTTGAACCAAAGAAGAAAGAAAAGAAAACACCGGGAGCTGCAGCTTAAATCTATATAGTTAAATTAAAGGAATTATAATAAACATTAATCATTCAAGACAACGTTGTCGTCACTAAAAAAATTAAAATTTATATTATGACGAAAATCAGGGGATTTTCGACATGCAGAAAAAGCAAGACTTTTTCTAGCATAAACATTAACAATTAACACGAACATGGTAGACAAAAAAGAAAAAGGAAAGAAGAATACAAGTGAGAGATGGAAGAAGTATGTTATCAAAGGGGATACTATTGAAAGAACTGCAAAATTCTGTCCAAGATGCGGAGCAGGGATTTTTTTAGCAGAATCAAAAAACAAAGATAGAAGATACTGTGGAAAGTGTCATTACACCGACTTCACAAGGTGATTTTTAAAAATAAATCATAAAAATAATAAAAATTTCTATTAAAAAATGTTAATAAATCTCTGGATTATCACAATTTTGTTATTTTTGCTTGTGGCATATGTATTTGCTTTTAGATTTAAGACTACACTCTCACCACCAGATTATTTTCGTGATAATGAGCAAGAACATAAGGAAAGATATTTCAGCTGTGATCCTTGCTTTGATTTAGAAAACGTGAAATGCATGGTTGATATCTAATACTTCTAAGTTTTTACGAATACTTTATTATCTGGGTCTCAACATAAGAAATTTTTGACGTTGTTTCTAAATCTTTTTTGTAAGGTTAATTTAAGAAATATAAAAGATAGAATATATGCTATTCCTTTGCTCTCACTCATCGTTCTGATAAGTTACTAGCATTGGGGGGAATAGGCTATTGCGCCCAATTAACCCTGCTTAACATATTATCTCTTTTCATGCTCTTTTTTGCCTAATAGGTTTATCGTCGATAAAATTTTCGAAAAAAATATACTTTCGTCTTATCTGATGAAACCCTCGGAGAAGCTCTCAAGCGATCAAAATAGAGTTGCTCTCAAGCCTCTCCTGGGGAAAAAGAGGTGATAATATATGCACTACTCTATAGTTTATAAACTTTTCGGTTATTAGTAATTGTGTAGTGACAACTATTTCTATTAACTAAATAATTACTATTTATGCAGTATTTATTTGTTTTTATGACTCTTTTTATGGCACCTTTTTGCAGCCTGAATGCGGATACGGCAAGAGAAGACGGTCTAAATTCTCTCAAGATAATGGGGAGCAAAGAAAGTTTATGCCGTAAGCAAACCTAATCTTCCAAGATAATCTTGAACTTCAGCAGCGACCTGTTCAATCGGTTTGTGGGTTGTATCAATTCTTAATAAATTGGGTAGGCCAGATAAGGATCTTTTTGTTTCTTCTTCCAATCGATCAAACTCTTCCTCATGATCTAATAAAAATTGATCCAAATGAGACTTTCTTTCTCTGTGCTTACTTCTTTCTATTCTAGTGTCATGAGAGCAGGTTAGATAGACAGTTACAACTGGTTGGATGAATAATTGTCTAAACTCTCTACCATAATGAACTGAACCTACCCCATTTAAAAATCTCCCATAAGAAACGACACTTGGCCAATACCTATCTTGAATAATTATCCTTTCATCTGATGGGCGTCTTTTAGCATGTTCCGTCGAATCTAAAGCGAATGCCATAGTATAAAGAAATTCCCTTTCCCGATTATCTGCATTATTAATTGCCGTCAATAATTTTGCAGTTAATCCTACAGGATAAATCGGCCCGGTATTAAAAGTGACTTGCATACCTTTTAGGAGATCTTGGGCCATGTATTGAATTGTTGCTGTTTTTCCAGAATAATCAACTCCTTCAAAAGTTATGATATTGACCATTTCATAGTTTGGGCTCTTTGGAAAAGTTTCTGTTTCCTTCGGCCCATAAATTTAACAGTTCTGATACATTCTTGGGAAAGTCATCTATGTTGTCTTTTATGATTTCCTTCGCTTTCTCAACATGAAAATTGATTAGTTCAAGTGTTTTTTCTATCACTTTTTTTTGTTTGAATAAATTGATTAGATTTTCATAATTTTTGTTTTGTAAATTTCTCGAAAACTCTCCTTTTTCAGAATCATCTAAGGATTTGATTAGGATGTACAACGGCCAGGTAATATGTCCTTGCCTTAAATCAGACAATCCCCTGTATTTTTGGTGTTTCGTAAAATCATAGATATCATTTTTTAATTGTCCTGCGATAGCAAGATGCTCGCTATATCTTTTGATAAGTTCTATAATCTTTTCTTCATCCTGGATCATAAGGAAGGTACATTCAAGGAGCATTCTCCCATGGATGGTTTTGCTTAGATATAGTTGTCTTAGATATTCCTCTTCAACTAAAAATAAATCTTTTTTAGAGTTCAGTTCCATTAGAACGCTAAGATACCATAATTTCATCCCTTCATTTGCGATGTTGAGGATTCTATTGCGTTTAGAATCTGAGATGTTATGTTTAAGCAAATAGTCACTTAAAAGAGAAATACATTTGTGGTTTATATAATCGCAAGAGAGCAGAGTCTCATTGGAACCAAAGAGTTTATGGACTGCAACAAGTCCTTCTCTTATTTCATCTCCGTCATAATAATCATCTTGCGCCATTGCTGTAGTAAATGTTAGTTCACAAAATGCAGAGAGGGCTAACATATTCTCCTCATCCTTTCCATATTCCCTTGCAAGGATAATCGGAAGAGCGCTTCTAAACCTATTAATCTGAAGTCCTTCTAGAAGATAGTACACTGGATTAGAACAAAAATCTTTTTTTATGTTTTTGTTTATAAAAGGCAAAACTTTTTCATTAAAAATCTTATTGTATTCTTTTTCTAAATTTTGGTATTCCATTTTAAGGATAATTGTGTAACCCTAAATGTCTGATTTCATTAAAATTTGCCTCTTTATCCTCTTTTAGAACCCCGATCAGTTGTTTCGGATGAAAAACAAGACTAGTTAATTCATCTAAATCAAGAAAATCTATTTCCTCTAATAACGCGTCTTTTATTTCAGGATCAAATCCTTTTTTAGGGATTCCTTTGTATGTATCCACATAAAAATAAAGTTCCATCCCCCTACCTTTATCCCCAAGGTTTAGTTCTCTAATATAGACTAATCTTAAATTAACAATCTTAAGATTTAATTCTTCTTTCACCTCTCTTTTAATCGCCTCTAAAATTGTTTCGTTGTCTTCAACACCCCCACCAGGCAAAACATGATAAACAGAATCGCCTTTTCGCATTCGCGTTGTTATAAGTTTATCCTTATAAAACATTATCGCGCCAACTCTTATGTAAGTTCTCATTTTTCAAGTTTCCTTATTTTATAACTAACGTTTAATTTTTCTGCAAATTCTTTTGCATCTTTTTCTTTCAATCCAGCAATATCAATGAAACCAAGTGTAACTTTAAGTCCTACATCTCTTGCAGCAATGCAAAAACGAATAGTGTCATCAAATGCAAGCGGGTCATAATTGTCAATTCCTGGCCTTACTATCTTTTTATAAACTTCTTTATTTGGTGTGCTTATACTGAGATAAACATCTGTTAAACCCCCATTTTTAAGATCTTTTATTTTTGAGATATCCTTAGAAAAATATCGGAAGAATGGCCAGCCGGTAGTTGTGAGCTGGATTAAGGCGCGGGGATTTGTGTGTTTTATATGCGCCAAAATCGGAAAAAGGTCATGAAATCGCAGCATTGGTTCACCATAACCACAAATCTTAACTTTAGTTAGTTTAACTCCTGAATCCCTTATCTTCTTAGTTTCAGAATCAAATGCATTTGTTATTTCTTTTACAGTGGGTTCTTTTAATAAATACAGGTTTGAAACTCCCCATCCTGCATCTCGGTCCCTTATACAAAAAACGCATGAATTCGGGCATGCATTATTGATGTTCAATGAAAGTTCATTTAAGCCTCTACGACAATAAACAAGGTTCTTTTCAAATTGGACCTTTCCCTTTAGTTTCCCAAAGTTAAATTTATTGGTAGACATTTTTGCATATCCCCGTGATTTAGAAGTCTCTAAATCAAAATACTTGTCTTCTATCGACTTATAAACTTTTCTCACCCTCGATGCTCTAAGAGATAAATTTATTAATAGAGAAAGATTATTCAAACAACATCAATCCAAAAATGAATAAAGAAGGGGTCATTCTTGTCAATTTGCATGATAAACCAGGAGGTGTTGGAGAAAAGTTGCTGGTGCATAAAAAAGGGATTTTGCATAGAGCATTTTCTATCCTCGTTTTTAATTCTAAGAACGAGATGCTATTACAAAAAAGAGCGTTATCCAAATATCATTGCGGGGGGCTCTGGAGCAACGCCTGCTGCAGTCATCCCAGACCGAATGAATCTTTGGATTCTGCTACGAAAAGAAGATTAAAAGAAGAAATGGGTCTTGTTTGCAAACTGAAAGAAATTTTTGTGTTCCATTATAAGGTGAGTTTTGACAATCTAACTGAAAATGAGATTGATCATGTTTTCATCGGATACAGTGATTCTAAACCAAAGATAAACAAAGAGGAGGTTTCGGATTATAAATGGGTTTCATTAGAGATGCTTGACATGGATATAACAAAAAATCCAGAGAAATACACCCCTTGGTTTAGAATTATTTGGGAGAGAATAAAGAGAGATAGAAGCATTACTCTTGACTTTTAACTTTGAGAAAAGAGATTGTTTGTTTAAATTTTTCTATCATAGGAATATTAATAAATTAACCAAGTGTAACTAAAAGATGGGAGAAGAAAAAGAGAGTTTTCCTTTGAAGGAGGTGCATAATAATTCTAATGATAGCTCTAAGATAAGCATAAATGGGGGCAAGGGGAATAAAGTTGGACAAGAACAGCTTTATGATCTTCTTGTTTCTAGAGAACTTAGCTGGCAGGCGATTATATTCGATTTGATAAAAACAGAGCAGCTAAATCCTTGGGATATTGACCTTGCTGTTCTGGCGCAAAAATATGTTGAGAAGATTAAGGAACTGCAAGAGTTAGGAGAAGGAGCATTCTTCATCTCAAGCAAGGTCTTGCTTGCTGCTGCTATTCTATTGAGAATTAAGTCCGAGATATTGCGCGAGAGTATAGGGGATTTAGATGATATACTTTTTGCGAAGAAGAAGCTTAGAACAGAAATAATCAATCCTTCTCAGATGATTCTATTAGATGAAGACGAAATTCCCATACTTGTACCTAGAACGCCTTTGCCAAGAGCAAGAAAGCTTACTCTTCCAGAGTTAATGAATGCTCTTGAAAAAGCAATTAATACAGAACAAAGAAGAATCAAGAGAACGCTCTCTTCAAGTAAATTAAGAAGAGAGATTGGTTTTGCCGTCTTTCCAAGATTTACTTTTAACTTAACAACAAGGATTAGAGAGATATTCGCAAAGATAAAAAATCTTTTTTCAAGCAAAAAGACGCAAAAAATCACGTTCAGCGATATTGTTGTAAGTCAGGATAAAAATGAGAGAATTCCTGTTTTTCTGTCCTTAATCCATCTTGACCATCAAAAGAAGATCTGGCTTGAGCAGCAAGCTCCTTTTGCAGATCTCGAAATATATATGAAAAGACAGGGGTCAAGTGATCCAGAAGACATCAGTCTCTCTAATCTGAATGAAGATTTAGAGAAAGATAAAGAAGGTGTTATGGGTGGAGAAATGCCTGATGAAGAGACTAAAGAATAAATTGCTGTTCGTTTAGCTTTGAGCCATTTTGTAAAGTTATAACTTTCTCTGGTCTCATAACTTTGCTAAAGAAACGGAGCATAAAAGGCTATCTTCTTGAAGGAAGGACATACAACCGATAATCTAAACAAAGGTTTTTATATTCTTCATGTTTAATTGATATATGGAATATTTTCCAGAAAAAAAAGAGATAATTTGTGATAGAGAATTAAGCAAGCTAGATAAATTTGTCTTAGACTTTGTTAAATTGTTAGATAATTACGTAATAATTTCTGGCTATGTGGCTATTTTATTAGGAAGATCAAGAGCAACAGAAGATGTTGATCTTCTAGTTCCAAAAATGGATTTTAGTGAATTTTCATCTATTTGGGGTAGGATAAACTCTGGTGGTTTTGAATGTTTAAATGAAAATAATATTAAAGACGCATTTGATTCTTTGAAAGAACATGCATTGAGGTTTTTCAAAAAAGTTCCAATGCCAAATGTAGAATTTAAGACAATTAAGAATTATCTAGATGAATATTCTTTAAAAAATAAGTTAAAAGTTATAATCAAAGATAAAATTATCTTCATATCCCCTATAGAAATTCAGATAGCATACAAACTCTTCCTTGGAACTGAAAAAGATTTAGAAGATGCAAAACACATTTACGAATTATTCAAGGAAAAAATTAATAAAGAGGAGTTAATCAGATTTATTGATTTATTAAAAGTAAATGATAAATTTAAAGAGATACAATGAAAAAATTTGATTTAAAAGAACTTGAAAGAGAAAAAGAGATTAATCATCAAGATAGGCTTAATTTTGTAAAATTTTGGGCAAATTATGTTAAAACCCATTCTGATAAAGAATGGAGCAAACAGCAGAATGTAGTTATTGATTCTCAGTTGAGTTAAATACACTTGCCCGTGAATAATATTCCTTTTAATTTAGGCACTACACTTTTTTTATATTGTTGTTATGGCATTTAATATTGGTATGAATTTGTTTTTAGGATAATGGATTAGAATTGCACGCCCTGATTGTATTATTAGAAAGAAGAATGTAGTTCAGCTTGAATGTGTGTTTAAATATGACGAAAATTATCTTATAAGCAAAAATCTTCTTGCAGATTCTTCTTCATCTTTTCCTTTTAAAAAATAAATTCCTTTTTTAAGTTTTTTTCCTTTTGCCACATCCCCGTCTACTCTTCTTCCAGATAAATCATAAAGTTCGTTACCTTGCCTGACTAAATCTTGAATATATTGTTGACTTGAAACTATTGATTGCAAAGATTTTGTTCTGTTTCCAATTGGAATTTCATATTCAGGATATTCCTTAACTGCACCTGGGAGGATGGTGTCTAAATGAACGGTATCTACTAATCTCGCATTTCCATCAAATTCTTTATTA
Source organism: Candidatus Pacearchaeota archaeon (assembly GCA_026395795.1). Lineage (GTDB taxonomy): Archaea > Nanobdellota > Nanobdellia > Pacearchaeales > UBA284 > JAPLYB01. The sequence continues at coordinate 3,129 of JAPLYB010000035.1, read as the reverse complement.
TATTCGAAAGAATCTAGCCTTTGAAAAGTAGTATCGTCAGGGGTATCGCCTTTAACGAATTTTACGAGATAATGAAACCAGTCCCCGTCTTCTATTAAAGAGTCTGGCTCTATTCCCACAAAAACTTTGTGATATGTTGAATCCTGGTACCATTTTCCAACTTGCACTGATTCTCTTTTTGAGGGTTGTTTTCCCATCCAGAAATATGCCCAGCCCGGTGTATCTGGAACTCCTAAAGGAGTTCCTAACATTTCACGAACAGACAAAGACATTTTGTTTGTCTTTGGAGAAAGATACCCATCTTGTGGAAAATTTGAACCTTCAAGGCCAATTGTATCTATCAAATATGAAGTTTCAAAATGAATCGCTCCACTATCGATTGCAATATAAATCCTCTGTCCTTTTTTCAATTTTGGATTAAACAGTTCTGTATCCCACCAAAAAAAATTACCTAGCCCAACTTCTACTTTAACAGTATCTGAATTATCGTCTGGAATGAGAGTGACTTGCGCCCCTAGTTTTGGAGGATGAACATATGCTACAATTGGAGAAGCATTTGCTTTACCCACTAAACCTAAACTTGCTAAAGTAATTCCTGCTGCAACTACCAAGGTTTTTATTAATTTTTCTAACATAAGGAATAGAAACATAAGAAATATTTAAACTTTCCTATTAGTCACTTGTTGGTGGTAGATAAAATCTTAAAATCATGAAAAATGCTACGCATTTTTGGGATGCCGAAAAAGAAGATGTCTGTTTTTAGCACAATGAAATTTGATGTTGTTCTATTCAATAACCTATGATAGAGAAGGAGACATTAGATCTTAATGAATCATGAACGAATTAACTTGTATTAATCAAGATAAAAGCGTTTTAGATTAAATATGAAATTGGCTGGATGATGAGGGGCATGTATTCTCTTAATTAAGTTTTTAAATTTAAAAGATTTAAAAAAGTTTATTTTTTAAAAAGATTTAAAAAGATGGTTGTTTTAAATAAAACATCAAAAAGATGGCAATCAAAAAGACGTGTTTTTTGGCTTTATTTGCATTAATACTAACTTTACCAATTGTTTCTGCTAGTTTACAACATGGGATTCTAGGTTATGTTCAAAATGCCGAAGACGGAACATCTGTAAAGGGGGCCATTGTCACTATCATGGTTTTTAGGGGAACAGATAATTATTGCAATTTGACAGATACTATTGGAACAAGTGGCAATTCTAGACTGCCTAATTGGTATGCTCAAGATATTGGAAATTGTGGTACAGAATGGCAAGTTGGTGATGTTGCTTATATCAATATTGTTAAAGGGGGTCATAATGTAAGCGCTTCTATTGCTCTAACATCAAATGGGAGTGATCAAGTGCCTAGTGTTCAATTAAGTTCTTCTGGAATTAACTTTGTTACCATTATACTAACTATTCTAATAATTATTTTATTAATTATATTTATAATCTGTCTTTTAAAAAGAAAGCAAGAATTTAAAAATGAAAAGAATTTAAAAGAAAAATGAAGAAGGGATTTTCAAAAAGTTTAACAGTTGTAATTGTTCTTGTATTGCTATTGGGGCTAGTTTCAGTTTTAATTTTTATGGAAGGGGGGATATTGAATCCTGTTTTAAAATTTTTTGGTATTAGTGGGAAACCAATATTTGGAGAAGGGGAAACTCCTGAAGAATATCCTAGTTATCCTGAAATAAATACATCATTTGAAAAAATAAGTGATGGCAACTATAATGTAAGCTGGTCTCTTGTACAGAATAATCCAGATTGGAAAGCACAAATTTTAAGAACAAATTTTAGTATAAGGCAACCTAATGGCACGATAATTCCAGTAGAGATACCTAACGGGCAACAATACACCATCATTTCAGGCGATTCGCCACTATTTGCTTTTTTGAATTTTACTTTAGATATAAAACATGGAAAACAAAAAGGAGTAATTCCAATACTGGGAGATTGCAAACCACAATGTATTCCTACTAACCTTTCACACATTGAAGGACCCGGATCATGGATTGATTTTTGTACTAATCCAGTTACTGATTTAAAAGATGTGATAAGTTGTCCAGAAGGTTATCCTTTTAATTATACTACTACACCTATAGATGAGTATTTTACAATAGAACCCCCATATTGCTGCTTTATAGGAACTGGATCAGAAGGATGGTATACAACTAATTGTACTTATCTAGAGGAGCTATGGACAAATTGCACTGAGTCTGGCTGTCTTGTGTATCGAATAGGAAATGCATCTGCTCCTTCTTTTTGTGAATTAGGAAACTATTCTGTTTATTATGAAATGGGGAGTGATGATTCGGTTATTTTTGAACAGGAGCTTATAGCCACAGCAGAGAATACCAGTATAAATTGGTTTACTGACTTAGATTTTATTGGAAATGAAGAAGGGATTGATACATCTGGAGATTTATTAAACCTTGCTGGAATAGATTATGTTTCAAGATGGAATTCTAGTGACCAAAAATATTATGGTTCTGCAGAAGGCATACAAGGGGGAGGAGCACCGATTGTTATTGGTTCATTTAACTTAGACAGAGGAAAACCTTATTTTACTTCTGTAAGTGGAGCGACGCCGGGTTCTAACGTCACGCTGTCTTATGCAGGGGAGGTTCCGAGTGCGGTTACTTTTGGTTTCAAAAAAAGTGGTGATTTTAATTATAATTATGTTTCCTTAACTTTGGATACTAATATGACAAATGCAAGTAATTTATGCAATATAACTGATAGTGGAGGAAACCTTATTTTAGACCAAACTCAAAGATTATCTTGGTGGAATCCTTTAACACAAAGTGTTGAATATAGCAAGGAAACTTGTCAGTATATTATGTTGGGTGGAGAAGCAGATTTCCTTATTAATCCTGGAGAAGCTTATCAAATCATTGCTCAAAGAAATGCAACTTGGACAGAAGCTTAGATAAAATTCTTTTTTATTTTTGGTTTATCATGTAACTATATGGTAGTTAAACTGTTAAGTAAACCTTAATACTTAACATAAAGATTTGCAGGAAAATCTTTAATTCCGTTGTTAAATCTCTCTTCATTGAACCATTTCACCCATTTATCAATTTCTTCGTTTTTCAAAAGCTTGTGAAAGATTGTGATTATAT
>JAPLYB010000005.1 GCA_026395795.1 Candidatus Pacearchaeota archaeon | reverse complement strand
TGATTATGTGAAAAATCAAGAACAGCACCATGCTTTTGGTTGAATAGAAGGACGCCTCGCTTTTTGCGAAGCAAAAAGTTGCCCATCAGGGCAATCCTTTAGGGCGAGGAGGATGTCACAATCAGCATACCAGCTATGTTTTGATTCTAAAGAATGACTTATCTCTTCCGTTATCTTCTTTGCTTTATTCTCCTCAATTTCTACAGTATGCAGAGTCCATTTTTTAAGCCAGGGAGTTTTGTGTTTTTCAGTTACTTTTTCTACTTTTGTTTTAATAATTTTTATTTTTTTAAGAATAGAAACATTTTCTAAACTTTCTTCAATAATAACTCCTGTGTAGTCTGACATTTTATTTTTCATCTAAAACCTTGAGATATTCTTCGATTCGCTCCACTATATTTTGAAGATAGAAATTCTTGATATTCTTTTCGAAGAGATGAGAAAGGGGCATAAATTCTGTAATCTGGTATTTATTGTTGTTCGATTCGACTAGAAAAAGGTCCTTAAGTTTTTTCAATTGTCTCCTTATGTTTGATTCCGCTATTCCCCTAAGTTCTAGATTGTGTTCTTTTCTGTTTTTTTCTACAAGGTCTTTGATTTCGAAGGAGGTAAGCGCCTTCTTTTCTTTTGAATTTTCTATTAAAACTTGAAGCAGATCTGTGACAACATCCCTGGAATCTGCTTCTTGCAACAAGCCTAAAGAGAGGCATACTTTTTTTATCAAATCTCTTTGTTGTAATCCAGAAGGCTTCTCGTATTTTCTTAATGTGATTTCGGCAAGGGCAGTTTCTTTCATTTTTGCTTTTTTAAACTATTTTTATCTTTTTTCTTCTATATTATAGACGCTAATAATCTTTATAAAGATTCTGAGCTCTGTTTTAGAATGGAGCTTGTTGCATTGTTATCTAGTGGGAAGGGGACTTGGGGCCAAGTTGCCGGAATAGTAAAAAGACAACAATGGGAGAAAGTTGTGCTTGTTTGTTCTGAATTTGCTGCAACAAAAGTTAATGAATTTGATTTTGCTAGAACTGCAATAATTATTAAGACTGATTTTGATAGGCCGATATCAGATGTGATAGAGGATCTTAAGAAAAAGTTACAAGATAAATTTTCTGGAATGGAAGTTGCTTTGAGTATCGCTTCCGGTGATGGAAAGGAGCATATGGCTTTGCTGTCTGCTTTAATAAACTTGCCGGTAGGAATTAAGTTTGTGGCTTTAACAAAAGACGGAATAATTGAGTTTTAGAATTTAATAGACCTTAAGATTTATCTTTCTTGTTGAATACTAATGAAAAATTGATTAAGAAATAAATTAAAAATAAAAAAAGAAAAAAATAAAATAAATAATCTAAGAGATATTATCTCTTCTTTTTTTTCTTTGCAGCTTTCTTTTTTGCCATTCTTTTTACCTCTTTTATATTTTATTATACAAATGATATGTAAAACTTCTTTATATATTTATCTGAAAAATGGATTTTTGAAAAAAAATAAAATTTTAGAACTTTTTGAGATTTTTTTGCCAAAAATCTTAAATTTGGATTGGATCGTCGATAAAAACCGTATTTATATCAAATTTTGATTCAAGTTCATTTTTTAAAATTTTTAGTCCAATTGTTTCTGTAGCATAATGTCCTGCGACAATCAGATTTAACTTGAGATCTTGTGCTTGTCTTACTTGTCCCAGCCGAATTTCTCCGAGGATAAAACAGTCTAATTTTTTTCTTGCAGCTTCTTCTATGCACGCCCCGCTGGATCCAGCAACAATTCCCACGATTTTTATCTCTTTTTTATTAAAATTAAATATTTTTGATTTTGTTTTTAATGTTTTATTAAAAGCTTAGCAAGAAATCCAGCCGTAGCGATGTCCACTTTAGTGGACGGATGAATTGCGTCTTGATAAAAGATATTTATTTCTAGAATGATTATGAAACAATGAGCTTGTTGCAGCTCATTGCACATCGCAATTAGCTGAAGCTCTAATCATATATAAAATTTTGCTCTCTTAGCGAGAGCTCGAGGTAAAAATGGAATACAAACATTATGAAAATTCAGTTGGAAACAACTACAAACATGTGCAAATAACAACCAAATGCAGGTATAAAATGATGAGACAAGAAAAACTGAAAGTTTTTTGCAAAGTTGCAATTGAGGAATCTTGCAAAAAACACAAAATCGAGATTGTGATTTTGAATGTTCTTGAGAATCATGCGCACATGATTGTTGACTGTCCAAGAACAATGAGCGATGTGCAGTTAATGCAGGTAATCAAGGGATTATCGTCATATCTTTTGTTTAGGATATGCCCAAATCTTAGATTAAGATATCCAAAAGGGCATTTTTGGAATGCGGGATATTTTTGCTGTTCTGTTGGAGCTAACTTTGACGAAGTTTTTGATTATGTGAAAAATCAAGAACAGCACCATGCTTTTGGTTGAATAGAAGGACGCCTCGCTTTTTGCGAAGCAAAAAGTTGCCCATCAGGGCAATCCTTTAGGGCGAGGAGGATGTCACGTTTCTTAGCAATCTGTTCTATTTTCATCGGTTTTTTCAATCTCCCAGAAAATCCATACATCGCCCTATTAAATTTACCAAATCTTCTTATTTTTTTGAGATTGAACATTCTTGCAAGTCCGATGTTATGACCATATTTTTTGTCTAGATCAAGGGGGGCGTGTGCCGTGTAGAGGGAAATGTCATTATTCTTTAACCAAACAGCTCTTTTTCCTTGTGTTGAAATGTATTTCTGGGGTTTCCATTTCACACCATGGTGGACAATTAGAAAATCGACTTTTTCTTTCTTGGCTTTTTCAAAAGTCGATAGACACGCGTCTTTTTCGCTTTCACTTGCAACCCATTTACAGAAATGTCTTTTATCTTCTTTGTTTTAAGTTCCCTGTCTAGAAATTTGACGATACTTGAAAGTTTTTCCATAAAGAGATAGAGATTTATTGTTTATAATAGTTATGGACCGACTGGGAGTCGAACCCAGATATTCTCGTTGCGAACGGGATATTCTAGCCATTGAATTATCGGCCCACTGTAACTAATAGAAAATTTTGTTTTTATATTTAATTATACTCCATCTAAATCTCTGTTTAAGGATTATATGCCAGAAATCCATCTAAACAACCAGATTAATACCATGATAGCAAAAATGAGCAAGATAACAATGTTTGCTATTTTGTAGATCGATGCTGTTTTTTTCTTTGATTTTGTTATTGCCAAAATTGTTAGGAAAAAGAATCTTCCTCCGTCTAAGAAAGCAAATGGAAGCATATTGAATAAGGCCATTCCAATAGAAGCAATAATCAACCAAAAAAATATCAATGTGAAGAAGGAATATACTCCTTGATTATATCTTGGGCCATAACCCATGAAAGGATTTTTTACTGGAGATAATGCCCGTTGTATTTTCGCAACGGTTGTGTTTTGGTCAAAGGTGGAGGAATATGCAATCCCTGTGAATCCATGAGATGCGTTTAAAGGATCTGGAATTGCAGTCATTTCATATGTTTTCTCTGTTGTTGTAATTTCTACCTTTTGATAAGGGGCAATCTTTTTTAATTCTGAAGAAATAAGTTTGTCTTTTACGTTTAACCCATTTATACTTAAAACTTTTCCTTTCATGCTCGCATTTATTGCGGGGCTATCGTAAAAAACATAGATGGATTGGTTTTCTGGTTTTTCTATCAGAGAAAGTTGAGATAAAAGAAGAGATTTGCTAATAATATAAGAATTGTTTGTTGTTTCTAGAACAAATCTATTTGGAAGATTATCTTGTGAAAAATTTTGAATTTGACTTATGTTCTCTTTAGTGAAATAATTGTCATCAAAATGAATTGCTCTGAAATCTGTTGCGTTGATTGCGGTTGATTCATACAGTATTCCTACCGGATGCACACTCAAATTAAAAAAGACAAGGAAAAGAAGAATGAAAAGTATTCCAAAAACAAAATTTGAGAAAGAGCCAGCTGCTAAAATAGATAATTGTGACTTTTTCTTTTTTCGGTTCATACTTTTTTCATCTTGTTCAACGAAAGCTAGCATTATTGGACCGAGAAAACCAAAACCGGTGGATTTTATTTTTACGTTGCTCAACCTTGCGAATATCCCGTGAGCAAATTCATGGGTTATTGCTATTATTATGATTATGATCAACCATTGAGTAAAATAAAAATCTGGGAGCTCGGGAATTTTAAAAAGTTGCGGAGTGTAAGGTAAGAAGGGCATCACTGGCGGAGCTTTTGCCGCGATTGATTGCGGGAGTTTTATAAGAAGAATGGCATTTATTACTAATAGAACAATCATCGCAACCATTGCGAGATAACCAAAGGTTATGACTACATAACTAAGGATTTTTAGGGGCTTTTTGTATCTTTCACTAAATTTATCAATGAATTTAATCCCAAACTTTGTTTTGTAAAGAAAGAAAATCCCCTCTTTTTTAACTTTTGTTCTGTTCTTTCTTAAAAAGAAAATAATAAATACAGTAAATAAAGCTAAGAAAATAAGATCATAGTAAATAAATTTCATGGTTTTATACTGACACAAGGAAGACTCATTCTTTTTTAATTATTCTTATAACATCCTTTTAACTAACTGATTTATGGCTTTATTCTGGTTGCCTAAAACGCCTTCTGGAAATGGTTTTTTTATTGATTTTTTGAAACCACCTATCGGAGGGTGCAGCCTGAAGAATGGCTTTATCTTTAAATCTTCAAACTTTGTTTTGCCCTCTAAGAATTTTTTTACAAATTCGTCAATAGCTTTTCCAGCAGATTCTACTGGTTTATCCCCTTCTTTTCTTCCACGTTTTAAAATTAATACTCTGAGTGTTTCTTCATCTATTTCTCCAAAAGCAATATAGTTCTTAACAGCTTTTATCCTTCCAAGATTTTCTTTGTTATCTTCTATTACAATACAAACAAACTTTTGTCTTAGTCTCAAATAATCTAAACTTTGATTTATGTATTTGGGAACATTAACTGTCCCTCGTATCCTTATAATAACAATTTTCTTCATTTTTTTTGGTTAAATTACTTCATTTAATTTTTTTAGTGCTTCAATGTATGCTTTTATCATGTTGATTTTTGTTCTAGTCTGGCCAAAACTTCTTGTGTAAATATCTTTTATCCCGGCGAGTTTTAACACTTTCTGGCATTCTTTATCTGCGACTAATCCCGTTCCTCTTGGTGCGGGCATCAATAAAACACGAACACTTCCAACTTTTCCCTCTACTTTGAACGGGATGCTGTGCTGCTCTCCACAAGTACACTCAAAGCTCCCGCATCCTCTTCTGATTTTTATTAAATTTAATTTTGCTTGTCTTATTGCTTTTTGTTTTGCCGGGAGAGTTTCTTTTGCTCTCCCATAACCCATTCCAATATGCCCATTTTTATCCCCTACAATAACCATACACGCGAATGTAGGCACGTTTCCTTCAGCAGTTTTCTTTTGGGTCTGTCTCCAAACTCTTCTTTTTCCCCCGCCGAATTTCCCTTTTGATTGCCCGATGTTTATTAATTCCATCTCTAAACCAGGAAGAAGACTGTCCACAATCTCTGGTTCTAATATCTTGAAATTGCTATCAAATATCTGATCAATATCCTTTATTTCATTTTTTAAAATCTGTTTACCAAGTTGTGTTCTGGGAGACCAACTTCCCAAATACCTTTCTCTTGCTTCTCTCTTCTCTTCTAAAGTTTCTGGTCTTCTTTTTCTTCGAGGTCTCATTTTATTTTAATTGGGATTTAATCTTATTTATTTCTTTATTGGTTTTTTCCGGGTTTTTTGTGTTTTTTCCAGAAATTCTTTCTTCTTCTGGCAGCATTTTCCCATTACAATTTATTTCTAGTCCTCCATCAATTGCCCCTTTAGCAACTGCATAAAGTTTTGATCCTTTTGTTGAGGTGTATCTTCCTATGTCTAAAATCCCTTCCTTTATTCCTTTCTCTTTTGCCTTTTTTGCAAGCAGCATTCCTGTCAAATATGCAGATGGAATATTTTTTAATGATCCCGTCCATCCCAAATTTGTTAATTCTTTGGAATTCGCAGAACAAATCACTGCGTCTTGAGCTTCTCTGCTGGTTACAATTTGAGTTATTATATGCAGGTTCGTTTTTCTGATAACAATCCTTGGCGATTTACTTTTAAGTAAATTGAATCTTGCAGTTTTATCTGTTCTATTTATCTTTCTTTTTGTCATTTTTATTCCTTCTGTTTCTCCTTGATATACTCTGTAATTGCTTTTTTATTTTTTAACATCCCTGCTTTTAACAGCGTGTATGTCTTCCTATATTCTTCATTGTTTATTTTGTTTATATCCTTTAAGGATTTTAGGAAGGATCTCAGTTTTCTTATTCTATAAATATAATCTTTTTTATTGATAACTTTCTTTATGTGTCCCGGGCCCCTTCTTCTGCCCTTTTTTCTTCTTTTAAGATTTATCTTTCCTGCCCTTCTTTTTCTGCCTACATGCGGCTTTCTTTTGATTGCTTTATCTTTAATCAAATCGATTATATCTTGTTGTGTAATCGCTTCTTTTATCTCACTAATTCTCTCTGGATCAAACCAAACTTTATTCTCACCAACATTAAGTGCTTTCGCAGCCATTCTTTTTTGAGGATTTAGCGTTTTCATTTTGATGATGCGGAGGGGGTTTTATTTTCTTGTTTTTTTACTGATTTTAAAGTCTTTTTAACATTTAAATTTGCAATTTTTATTCCTTTCTCTTGGGCTCTTTTTGCGATTTCAATCTTGTTCTTCTTACTTGTATGCGCGATTATTGCGATCTGATTCTTTTCTATTTTGTTTAAATCTAATGCGTTGTGTATAATGACTGGTTGAAGTGTTTTTCCAGCAATTCTTATCAAACCATAACTTTCCTTGTCAGCACCATACCCTATCGAAGGAGTTTTCCTATAACTCTTCATTCTTTGTCTGATCTTGCTGTCTCCCCCCTTCTGCTTTCTCCACCTAGACTTTTTTCTTCTTCCAATTCTTATTTTTTTATTACTATCCTTTCTTAAGAATAGGGGTTTTGTTTTTATGTTCATTTTTTGTGTCGTCCCTTTTCTTTTTTAATTATCCAAATTCCATCTTGAAACACCCTTCTGTCTTTCTTAGTTACTTTTGTTAATCTTTCTATCATCGCTGCTTGTTGTCCTGCTGAAGGTTTGCTAGGAGACGTTACTATGATTATATCATTATCTATCCTCACATTGACTTTAGGGTTTAATATAAGTATCCTATCTTTTCTTTCACCAAAAAAGTTTTTTATGATTAAGTTGCCCTTTTCTATTTTAGCGGTCATTGGGAAGTGTATTGAGCAGATTTGAAGTTTATACTCATAATCTTTTTCCAGTCCTTTTAGATAACCTTCAATGTGGCTTACTAAGGAATTTATTCTTTTTTTATCATTTTTATTTGCATTTTTTCTCTCAATTAATATCCGATTATTCTCTTTTACAACCTTAAGATCTTCTATTCTTGAATCAAATATCATCTCATCTCCACCTTTATTTATTGTGATTTCTCTCTTATTTATCTTAATGTCAATGCCTTCGGGCACAGTTATTGTTTTTACCATATCTTTCTTCATTTTGAAAACTTTAATAGCAATAAGCTATTAATGACCCTCCAATATTTTGTTCAATTGCTTCTTGATGAGTTAGAAGCCCCTTATTTGTTGATATAATCAAAATTCCGAAGTCTCTTGCGGGCAGATATCTTTGGACATATTTCATTGCTTCATCTCTTTTAACGTAAAATCGAGGTTTTATTGAGCCGCATTTGTTGATTCTCCCAATTTTAATTACCACCTTCTGAAACTTTTCTTCTTCTACCTTATATTTCTCTATGTAACCGTGCTTCTTCATAATCTCTAAAACACCCAGCAAAAGTTTTGTTACTGGAAAATATACTGTTTCCATTTTTTTTGCTTTTTTACAGTTCATAATATCATTCAATACCGCGCTTAAGTGGTCTTTTACTACCATGCTAAAAAACCTCCTTGGTTTTTGGCATGCCAAAAATTATTTATTTTTACCATTTTATTTTTTTCTCCTTGTTTTGTTTTTAATTTATTTTGATATTTCAGATGTATTTTCTGAATCCGATTTGTTCTGCAATTTCTTTGAAGCATTGTCTGCAAAGATGCAGATTATACTTGCTTATATGCGCCCCGCATCTACCGCATCTTACACATTTTTTTACTGAAATTCCGAATTTCCTGTCTTTTGGCTTGCAGTATTTTAAAAATCTTGCTTTTATAGCCGGCTTATTCTCTATTTGTTTTAAAATCTTTCGCCAATCGCTTGTTGTCATTTTATGTTTTATTAGTTTATTTTTTGTCTTCTTATTGTGATATTTATTTCTCATCTACAATATTCATCTTGAAATTATTCTCAAAAAAGTTTACTGTTTCCTCTTTTGTTATCAGATGGTTTTTTCCTATTTTTCCTTTTTTTAATTTCTTGTTTTTAACCCTGAAACCCCTTCTTTTTAGTGTAACTAAAACTTCAAAACCAGTTATTCCAATATCTCTCTGATAAGGGATTGTTGGAATTTCGATATATTCCTTTACTCCAAAACTCAAAAATCCTGGATTGAATTGTTTTCTTTTTATTTTTGGAATCCCAACAAGTATCTCTTTTAAGAGTTTTGCTGCTCTTTCTTTTTTTACAGTCACTTTGTACCCAATATGCAAACCAGGTCTAATCTTAAATGCAGGAATTCTTTTTACAGCAAGAGCCTTTGCTGGCTCTTGATTAGTGATTAGTTTTAATAATTTCCCATATTTTTCGAGTTTTACTGGATCTGCAGAAGAACAATGAAGTATCAACGAGTCTATAGATATCTCTTTCATTGCATTCTTGCTTTTATCTGTTTTTTCTAATGAAGATGTTTTTTTTGCGTTCATCTTTTAAACCATCCTGAATGTTCCTTGTCTAGTACAAAAATATGACTTACGGGTAAATTTATTCTATTTTTTTCAACACTGACAATCACTCGTGATCCATTTACCTCTTCAATTTGAGCTAAATCTCCTTTCCATTTTCCTGCAGTTATAAGAATATCTGAACCTTTTTTTATTGGGAGAATCTTGATAATCTGTTTCTTCTCTAAATCTAAAAGAACACTGTCATTCACTTTTGGTTTCTCTTGTGTTACTAGATTTAATCCGCTACTTAAATTAACTTGGGCTTCTCCTTTGTTCAGTGCTTTCTTCCCAATAACCTTGCTTAGCTTGATTGTTGTGGTAGGAACTTCCTGAATGTATAATTTTCCTTTTTCTGTTAATAATACTGTAAATGTTTTATTTAATTTTTTTATATGAACTAAATCGAATAAACCGAATCCAAGTTTGGTTTCTTTTATGACTTTGTTGTTCACTGAGATTTCTCCAGCATCAATTGCTTTTTTTGCTTCTTTTGATGTATTAGCTAGATGAAGCATGTCTCTCATAATCACAATTAATGGGAGTGTGAATTCCATTTTTTGGTTCGTTCTTGGACAAATAATATATTTCCTATCTTTTCTTGGGATTGGCCAAGCATTTGGTATCGATCTTGTTTTTTGGTGCATTTTATTTATCTTTTTCAGATTTATTCTTAGTTTTTAACCTTTTCTTGTCATCTGTATTAAGCTCGGTTATCAGAAGATTTGATGGATGAAATGGAATGCTTATTTTACTTCCATCCTTCTTTGTTTTTTGCATTCCCTCTACAAAAATCTTCTCATTTTTGGCGTCTATTCTGGCTATTTTTCCACTTTTTCTTTTGAATGAACCTCGCATAATTTTGACAGTATCCCCTTTCCTTGGAGTAAGACTTCTTTTTCCATGAACCTTTCTTAATTCTTTTGATAGGTGGGATGAAACCATATCTCTTTTGATATGATTCGGAGCATTGGCCCTATATTTCCTCTGTTTTCTCGGCTTTTTACTTGAAATCCACATTGTTGAAAATTTTTTCATTTTATTTTTAATCTGTCTTGTTATTTTAAACTATTATTGTTGCTATCTTTGAAACAAAAGGCCATCTTTCTGCAATCTCCCTTGCAACTGGACCTTTTATCTGAGTTCCTTTCGGATTACCATCCTCGTCTTTTAAAAGAACGACCGCATTATCCTCAAAACTTATTCTTTCTCCAGTTATCCTTCTGTATTCTTTTCTTTGACGAATAATCACTGCCCAGAAAAGTTGTTTTTTCATTTCTATTGGGCCTTTTCTTATGCTTACTCTAACCAAGTCTCCAAGTCTACAAGCTTGTTGCCTTCCCTTTTTTCCTTTTCCATGCTTTACACCAACAATCTTTGCGATTCTTGCACCGCTGTTATCTGCAACAGTTGCAAAAGTAGTGACATTCAGAGCTTGTGGTATTTTTGCTGCAAGAGCTTTCATTTTATTTTATGTTTTTTGTTTATTTCATCGACATTTGTTTTACTTCCAATTACTATGTGTCTTACTGTTTTAGACAATGGCCGGCATTCTGCAATTGTGACTATCTGTCCAACCTTTATCTTATCTATCAACTCTTTTGGAATCCTCGCATGAATCTTTACTGTTCTTTTGGTAAACCTCTCATATTTGGGATAAAATCTAACTTGTTCTTTCTGAACAAGGGCATTCTGTTTTGTTATCTTCTTGACTATCCCTTCTACTTTTTTGCTGTATGGATTTATATTTTCCTTTTTCATTTTGTTTTTCTCCTATTGTTCTTTTGTGGTCTTCCTTTTTATGCTACTTCTTCAATGTTCTCTTTGTCGAATCCAAGTTCAACAAGTTTTTCTTTTGCTTTTTTTATGTGATCTCCTTGAAGTTCTATTGTGTTCTCTTTTACCGTCCCTCCACAAGCCAACTTTTCTTTAAGTTGTTTCGCAATCTCCTTGACATTCTTGTCAAGTCCGGAAACTGTTGTCACATATTTTCCAAATTTTCGTGTTGCTTTCTGTATTCGTATTTTCTGTTTAGTCTTTTCTAATTCGCCGCACATGCAGGCTTCTTTTGGTAAACCACAGTTTGGGCATATATTCATCTTATTTGATTTCCTTTAAGTATGTGTGGGCACGAGCGATGGTCTTTTTGATCTCTCTTACATTTTTTGTACCAGCTGCTGCTTGGCCCTTTTTACTTTTTGCTTTTAGGATTTCAAGGTTTAAGTCATTTATCCTTTCCTCTAATTCTTTTTTACTTAATCCTTTGATATCCTTCTTTCTGATTATTGCCATGCTAGAAAAAACCTCCGTTGTTTTTTCGGCATGCTGAAAATTTTATTTTTATCATTTTATTTTTCTGTTTTTTTCTTGGATTTTCTTTCTTTCTTTTCTATTTTTATTTCTTCTTTTTTCACTTCTTCTATTTTTTGTTCTTCATTTATTATTTTTTCTTTCAGTTCTTTTTCAATTTGATCATATTTTATTGTTATCTTGTCTGGAATTCTGACATTCTTTGGAACTATGGATACTTTTACACCAACAACTCCTGGTTGAGTAAATGCGACTGCTTTTGCCTTATTTACAACCCCTTGGTTCTCTCCTGTTTTTCTTAAGTAGCCAAAAGCAAATCTCCAACTTTTTGCTCTTTCACTTGGAAGTCTACCGCTTAATCTTATTTCTGCTCCTAATGCTCCTGCTTGAATTATCTTTTCTAACTCTCTATAAGCAATAAGTTTGAATGCCATTGGTCCAAGATTTTCTAAAGCTAAAGCAAGATTATCTGCAACAGTTTGCGCATCAAACATAGGATCAACTATTTCTGATACTTCTATTTGAGGATTTTCTAGTTTGAATCTTTCTTTTACAGTTTTATTGATATCTTGTATTATCTCTCCGCCATGGCCTATTACTAGCCCTGGCTTGGTTGTACTTATGACTATCTTCTCCCCTATCGGCGTTCTCTCTATTTTTACTTCTGCAACCTTTCCTTTTCCAATCTTTGCTTTTATGAATTCTTTGATCTCAAATTCTTGCTTTTTTTCTTCTACAAATTTCTTTTCAATCATTTTTTATCTTTTTTCTTCTGTTTAATCTTATTATCTGGCATTTCTCTGGCTTCAATATAGATATGGGCTCTTTTGAATTTCTTTCTTCCAAAAGACATTCTTGATGGTTTTGTTGGACGTGATGCCAGGTTTGCCTTTGCAATTGTAATCTTTATTATCGCAGTATCCATATTGTTATTTTTTGCATTTGAATTAAGACTTTTAAGCAACTTTATGAAATATCCTGCTGTCTTTATTGGATATCTTCCTCTTGAAAATCCGTCTCTAAATCCTTTTCTGTGAGGAGTCTCTCCTCTGAATGGAATTGCAATTTTTTTTAATTGAACCCTTTCAAGTTGTTTTATTGCTTCTTCTGGATTTTTGAATTTGATGAATCTGCATACTGCCCCAGATGTTTTTGTGGATAATGGCAGATCTCTTCCCATTACTGTTGCAATCTCTTTCTTTACTTTAACTTCTGATTTCTTTGTTTCTTTTTTCTCTTCTTTCTTTTCTGTTTTTGTTTCAGTTGGATGTTCTGTTGTCTTGGTTTCAGTCGTTTTTGTTTCAATTTTTTCTTTTGTTTCTTCTCTCTTAACTGGAAGATTTTGCTTTTCTTGCTTGACTTTCTTACTCTCTTGATTAAGTTTTTCTTTTCCTCCTGAAAATCCTTTTTCTGCAACTTGTCTTTCCATGCTCAAAAACCCCTTGTTTTTGGCACGCCGAAAATTGTCCATGCTTGAAAAACAGAAGTTTTTCGGCATGCAGAAAATGTTTCCATTTTCTTGCATTTTCGAGCGTTTTTTAATTTTTTAGTTATCATTTCTTGCTTTATCCTTATTTATTTAACTGATAAGAACGAAGAACTTCTGGTTGCGCCTATACCTGGAGCACTATGTTCAACTTTCTTTCTTGTCATTACAAATTCTCCAAATCTATGACCTAACATTTCGTCTATAATTTTAATTGGTACAAACTCTTTTCCACTGTAAATTTCTATAGTCATGCCAACCATTTTTGGAACGATTATTAATTCTCGATCATGTGTTCTGATGGGTTTACATTTTGTCTCTTTCTTCTCGCATCTTTTTATGAATTTGGTGATTATCTCTGCTTGTCTTGTAACACTTCTTTTCCCTCTTGCATTTAAGAGTTTTGCAAATTCTCGAATATCCAATGCTTTCAATTCTTCCATTGTTTTTCCTCTGAATGAAAAGTCTTTTCCTATTGTCATTTTTATCTCTTCCTACCTGTTCTTCTTGGTCTTAATAAACCTACATTTGCGCCAGGTGGTGCGTTTCTCTTAGCAATTTTTGATTTAATTCTTTTTCCTCTGCCGCATCCGAATGGATGGTCGATTGCGTTAACTTTGACTGCCGAGGTTCTTGGCCATACTCTTGCACCTCTTGCTTTTTTCATGAAGTACATCTTACCTGCTTTAAGTATTGGTTTTTCTGTTCTAGTGCCTGCAGCAATTGTGCCAATTGTTGCTCTGCATTTTGGATCAAATGTTTTTTCTTGCTTTGAAGGCAAAGCAATTGTAATCCTTTTATCATCTTTTTTTGTTATCTTCGCACTTAGTCCAGAAGTTCTAACTAATTTTCCGCTTGAACCAGGGAATGTTTCTATATTGTATACTGATGTTCCAGGAGGAATTGAAGATAAAGGAAGAATATTTCCATCTTTAATCTGGGCATTCTTTCCTATTTCTATTTCTTGTCCTTCAAAAATATTTGTTGAGGCTATATTAAAAAATACTTTGTTGTTTATCTTTATCTTTGCAACAGGGGCCGAATAACAGATTACATTTATCAGCTTTTCAACTATCCCCTTTCCTTCTAACCCAATTTCTGGATAGATTGCACTGATTGCATACGCTTGTTTTGTAGACCTATATCTTATTGATCCATGCCCTCGCGCTCGTTGAATAATTCGTTTTCCCATTTTATTATTATGCTGTTAATGCCTCCCTTAATTGTTTTTCAATTCCTTCTATCTTTATAATATCTCTATCGATAAAAGCGCAGTATACTCCTCTCATCACGACAGTTCCATCTTGGGGGAAGTGAAGATATCTATCTCCATGAATTCCGTAAACAAAGATGCTCTCACCAGATGATGCTCTTTCTAAATTTTCTTGATTTGCTTCAATGAATTGAAGCCCTCCAATTGGCACACTCATCCAAATATACGGTCGTGGCTGGTCGTGGCTCTGAGATACATCTCGATCTCTTCCAGCTATTGGGTTTCTGTTGGTTCTACGAAATTCATCTAATGAATTTACTGGGATTGTTTTTACTCTTTGTGTTTGAACTGCTATTGGTGTTGTTGTCATCATTTTACATTAATCCTAATTTAGTTGCGATATCGATTGCAGGTGTTTCTGGTTTTAATTTTATGAATGCAATTTTTTTGTTATTTCTAATATGAGTGTTAACTGACTGAACTTTCACTTTGAACATGCTTTCTAGAGCTTTTGCAATCTCTTCTTTTGTTGCTTTTCTATCAACGATAAAAGCTAGTTTATTCTCTAGTTCAATCTGTCTTACTACTTTTTCAGTTGTTATCGCTTCGTGTATTATCGGCATTTTATTTTTTGGTTTTCCTATTTCTTATTTTTATTTAAATCTATCTGCAATTTCTTTAAGTGAATAATCTGTGTAAACTATAATCTTTCCGGGCTCTCCGTTTAGAGACATTTTTTTAATATTTAATTGTTGAACCTTTTCAAAATTGAAAAAATTTTTTATTTTTCTAGGATTTTCTTTATTTCCCAAGATTAAAAGGATTTTCTTTATGTTTTTGTATTTTCTTCCTCTAACTTTCCCTTTTCCAGATCTGACTTTTCTCTCTCCATGGGTTTTTACGTTATTTTCTTCTAGCAATTTTAATATCTCCTTTGGTTTTTCTAACAAAGAAGATTTGATTATGATTGGAATTTGAGTTGCATTAAAATTTTTATAGTTTTTCTCAAGTATCTTTTTAGAAGCTGATGCTGCAATGCATGATTTTAAAGCAATAACCTTCTCTTTTTTGTTGATTACTCTTTCTGTTCTTCCTAATTTTGGAGGGTGTGCTGCTCTTCCTTTGACTGTTCCAGGCATGAATGTTCCTACCCAAGAGAATTGATCCCCTCTTCTTGACATTGTTTTTCTTGGAACTCTTGAAATACCCTTTCCATACAGTGTTTTGAATTTCCTTCTTGTATGACTCTGTTTACCTGAAGAAGACTGTTTTCCTGCGATAGGATAAACAGTATACCTTTGTTTTGTAAACATGGCATTGTATATCTTTTCGACAATATCTTTTCTTACTGTTTCCTCGAATACTTTTGGGAGTTCTATTTCTTCTTGTGTTCCAAGTATTTTTGCTTTCATTCTATAATCTTTATTACCTCCAAATTTTTCTTCTTGGTCTTTTTAGTTTCTCTTAATGGAGAAGTAAGTACAATTGCCCTTTTTGCGGGACCTTGCACAGATCCTTTGAGCAAGACATAGTCTGTTTCAATTTTCCCATAGTGTGGAAAGATGAGACTTAGCTTGTTTCCTTGTCCTTGATCTAAAATTTTTATATTAGATTGAACACGAGTGAAGAATCCGCTTTGTCCAGCTAATGGCGCTCTGAATGTAACTCTTGATGGATGCCAAGGAGCGAGGTTCCCCGGTCTTCTTTGTCCTTTTTCTGATTTATGAGATTTTAATGCAATTCCCATTCTTGCAACAGGACCAGTTAATCCAAACCCTTTTGTTACCGCTCTTGTGTCTATAAGTTGATTTGATGGAAAGAAATCTTTAAATGCGATTTCTTTCTCGAGGTTATTTTTCGCAAAATCAAATTTTTCTCTTATTGTTCCTCCAATCCCCATTTCTAAAATGTCTGGGGCCTTCTTTTTTCCTGTTTTTTTTACCTGAGTATAAACAATGACTCTGATGTTGTCATATCGATCAATATCTTTTTCGATTTCATTTATGCTTCTTGATTTTTCTTTTGGAAGTTTTATTTTTCTTTTCAGTTCTTTATCAAGGTCTGAAGCAAGAACTTCTGTGGAAACATTATTGTTTTTGTAGAATCTAATAGAAAGGATTTTTATTGAAGGAACCTCAAGAACTGTTACCGGAAGAATAATTTGTTTATTTTTTGTTAAAGAATCAGGTGTTAAGTCGGAAGCAATAATTCGGGCGTTTCCGGCTTTATAACCTATAAAACCAAGCAATCCTTTTTTATCATGATGCTTTTTTTCTAAGGGCTGCCAGTTCACACTTGGAACAATCTTCTCAGCTCTCTTACGAGGCCAGTATTGTAAACTTCCTGCTCTTGGTTTGTGTGTCTTTGGCATTTCTTATTTCCTTTGTGTTAAGTATGAAATTAAATCTAAATGATTCTAATCTAAACGATCGAATAACATTTAATGTCTTCATTCTAACTACCCCGTAATGATTTCTAAGAAAACAGGTTTATAAAGGTTCTGTTTTTAACAGTATTTGTATTATCCCGAAACTATTTCATAAGGCTGTTCTAGTTAGCCCTATGAAATTGAACAAATCTAAGATAACGGAGACACTTAGAAAGCTAGCTGATGGAAAAACAGTTTATCAAGCAAGAAAGGTTGCTGGCATAAGCG
>JAPLYB010000024.1 GCA_026395795.1 Candidatus Pacearchaeota archaeon | reverse complement strand
AGAAAGCATCTTATTCCTTTCAGAATAAGTGTTGTTTTTGTTATAATCTTCACTCTTTTCATACCTATCTAATAGATAGGTTAAGTATTTAAACTTTTCGGAGTAACTTTATAGTATTAAACTTCATTCGGAGATACTGTTGGTGTTTTGGAGAGAATAATTACTCTAAAACACATTCTTTCACATCTTTATCAAAACGAAGACGAAGAGTTTTTGCATCTTGTATCCCATTTGAGCCAGAAATTGATACTTCTTTTGATTTTATCTCTGCAATCATCTCTGGACGAAGCCATGAAACTTTCAAATGTCGGTTCTCTTCTGGGTTTTTTGAATTAAAGTTTATAATAAAAGTTCCATCGTCTTTTTCATCAGAAAGTGGAGACTCATCTGTCATTAATCGTTTTATATTTTTTATTATAAGTGTTTTATCTTTTGGATCAAAATCCAAAGGAGATTGACCAATGTATTTGAAAGATTCTGTTCCTTTATCGTAAACAGCTAAGAGGAGTGATTCGAACTTGCCTTTTGCTTTTGTGTTGCTTATAACCCCAACAACAGCAGTATCAATTGTTGAAAAGTTCTTAATCTTCAACCAAGCCCAATTTCTTTCTCCTGGAAGGTATTTTGAATTAAGCTCTTTTGCTATCATGCCTTCCATTTTCTGGTCTTTGATTTGTTTCCAAAGATCTTTTCCATGCATTGTGTACGGGCAGAGCATCAGATTTGGGCCCTCAGTAATCACATTCTTTAGTGCAACTTTTCTTTTGTTTAATGGTTCGTTTTTTAAAGAAACACCGTCCTTTTCTATGATGTCGAATACAAAAATAGTAGCTGGTTGTTTTTTGCTTTTTGCATAAGTCTTCCCAGATGGCTCTAATTGTTCTCTTTGTTGTAAGAGTTTTGGATCAGGCATACCTAAATTGTTTAATATTACAAGTTCCCCATCCAAAACACAAGATTTAGTTTTAATAAAAGCCGCAAGATCTAGAAGTTCTGGGTATTTCGCCATTAAGTCTTCATTTTTTCTATTAAAAACTTGGACATCCTCTTTATCTTTGTAGATAATCACTCTCGTTCCATCTAATTTTGGCTCAAAAATATACCCAATAAGTGTTTTTCTGTCCAAAATTTCAGCATCTCCTTGCTTTGCAAGCATTGGCATGTAAAGATCCATCTTCGTTTTTTCTTACCTCCTTTTTACTTCTTTCTGATTAATACTTATACAATGAAAATTTATATATGTTGTGATTAAAAGGAAAATCATGAAAAATGTCGAAGGTTGACAAATAATATCCAAAAGTTTATAAACATGGATTTTATCAAAGAGGTATGGTAAACGCATGTCCTTGGTGTGGAAAAACATTAGAGAAAAGAACTCTAATGACAAAAGATAAAATAAAAGAAGTATGCGCTAGATGCGGCTACAAACTTCGAGAGTATAACAAACCTGAAGAAGTTAAAGTAGAGCAGAAACCGGCAGTTG
Organism: Candidatus Pacearchaeota archaeon; assembly: GCA_026395795.1. Taxonomy (GTDB): domain Archaea; phylum Nanobdellota; class Nanobdellia; order Pacearchaeales; family UBA284; genus JAPLYB01. Next base: position 14,099 of record JAPLYB010000024.1, on the reverse strand, counting down.
TAGAACTAAGAGACGAAGAAAAACCAGTTATAAGACAAAAACCAATATGGCCTTGGGTCATTGCGGGATTGGTACTTATACTTCTCATAATAATAATTGTAAAATTATTCTTAGTATAAGAAGTTAATGAGACAGAAGTTTTCAGTTTCACAACGCGATGTTAGCGATTCTTGTTAAACTTTAGTTTGTTAATTTATTTGTATGAATGCTAATGATTGTAATGCAACATGCTTGAAAAACAAAAATTCACTCGAAAATGAGCTATTTTTGGTGTACAGAAAATTTGAGAATTTTCTAGCATTTCAGCATGCTAAGGATATGATATATATCTTTGAGCACAATAATCATTTTTAAACCTCTAATCTAAATCTTAAAATGTATATTGGGATTACGGGATTATATTGTTCTGGAAAAGATAGTGCGGCCAAGACTCTAGTTAACGCCGGTTTTGGACATCTGTCTCTATCAGATGCTGTAAGAAAAGAGATGAAAAAAGCAAACATAAAAATAACAAGGGACAATCTGATTTCTTTTGCGAATGAAATGAGAGTCAAGTATGGGGATAATATCTGGGCTAAAAAGATTTTTGAAGAAATTGAAAAAAATGGACTAAATAACGTTGTTATAACAAGCATAAGAAGTCCTGCAGAAGTTAAAGAACTAGAAAAATTGAAGAATTTTTCTTTGGTCTGTGTTGAAGCCCCCCTAAAAATGAGATTTGAAAGATCCCAGTTAAGGAATAGAGAAAATGATCCGAAAACACTTAAGGAGTTTGTTAAAAAAGAAAATTTTGAGAGATATGGAAAAAAGAATCAGCAGAATATTAATCCTGTTCTAAAAAAAGCTAAAATTCACGTTATAAATGATGGAAATCTGGAACAATTAGAGATTAAAATGGAAAAACTTTTAGATGATTTAAGGAAGGGCATGAAGAGGCCAAACTGGGATGAATATTTTATGGATATTGTCAGGGCGGTTTCCAGCAGAGCAACTTGTGATAGAGGAAGAACGGCCTGTGTCATTGTTAAAGATAAAAGAATTCTATGCACTGGATATGTCGGAAGCCCTATAGGGCTGTCACACTGTGATGAGGTTGGACACTTGTACGAAACAAGGTACGATGCTAATGGAAAAAAGACAGAACATTGCATACGAACAATACATGCTGAACAAAATGCGATTGCGCAAGCAGCAAGATATGGGATTCCCATAGACGGTTCGACAATTTATATGAAGCTTGAACCTTGCTTCTGGTGTGTTAAACAAATGATTAATGTTGGAATAAAAAGAGTTGTTTGTTTAAAGAGATACCACGGCGGAGAACTTTCTAGAAAATCTCTTAAAGAAGCTGGTGTGAAATTAGATGTCTTAAGTGAAGATCTAGAAAAATATGATAATATGTAACCGAGCTCTTTTTAGAACAATCTCTGTGTGAATACTCGAACATCTGGAGAGAGAAGATAAACCTTATCATCTTTGCTTCTTAATGCTCGATAGATGCGTTGCAAGAACTCTCGTTTTGATTTATCTGCATAAAAAGAGTTATAATACTGCGGTTTGGTCTTCTTAAAAATTCTCCAGAAGGTAGAGCTGACGTTTGGATAAGGAAATCTTGTTATTATAATGCTATTACAGACATCTCCTGGAAAATCAACTCCCCGATTGCATTTTGTTGAATACAAGGCATCAATTTTTTTATTTTTGAAATCTTGAATTAATTTGCCTGTTTTGTCTTCATACTGCTGTTTCTTTAGTTGTTCTTGGCTTATTATGCTTAGATTATATTCTTGCGCTTCTTTGTCTGTTGGCAAGTCCTTAAAGGCTGTAACGTGCACTAGAAATGGTTTAACTGCTTTTCTAATGCAAGCATCCAAAGCTTGGAGGTATTGTTTTCTTGTCAATCTTCCTGTTCTAAAGTTTTCATAACTGCAAGAAAACTCCTGCCCTGTTTTTAATGGGATGATTTTTCCAGGCATGCTTGTTTCTGCGTCGATTATCTTAAAATTATCAAGACCAAAAACATTTTTTAAGACATTTTCTGAATGGATGGTGCCTGATATCAACACAAGAATCTTGTTCTTTTCTATGAATTCTGCAAATCTTTTCTCAAGGTTTATTGTTATAACCTTAGCTATCAAATCTTTTTCATCCAAGTAGAAAGAAATATATGTTTCATCAAACAAATCTTGAAAGGTGCGAGCGACCTCTTCCACATGAAAACAATAGTTCTCTTCATCACATTCAACGAGGTCTAAAAACTCTTTTTCAAGAAAATATTCCAGAAGATTAAAAATAGGGGTTTCTTTTATATTAAAAATTTCCTCGGTTTCTGCCATCTCTTTAATTTTCTGACTATTCAAAATCTCATTTGTTATTTGAGTTATTTTTGTTACTGTCTTTGATATTTGTTCATTGTTTGAAAATAAACCTCCCAAAGCAAAATAAAGCCTGTTAAAATTAATTTTCTTGGAGTTTGTCAAGTTGTCTAAAAATTCATCACATTCATCAATCACTTCAATCTCTGTTTCTGGTTTTCTGTTCATGGTAGTTTCTAACTTGTATTTTTCACTATTAAAAATAAGGACATCTGAATCAAGATATGATAGGAATTGCTCATAAAAGGAGCAGCCTTTTTTTCTCAAATAAATCTTAAATTCCTTTCCGCATAATCCTTGAAAAAATTTCTTTGGGGCTCTGAGATTCAAGTGAGTGTCTGTTGAAACTACAGGACACCAGTAAGGGCAGGTCTTTGCTATGGCGCACCTTTTTATGTCTTTGATGTTTGGAAAAAAATTAATATCAATCTCTGGATTTTTTTTAAGATAGTTGTATAACAGCCGAGAATTTTTTTCTTTAATTTCTATTTTACAGGGAAGAAAAGAATTGTCGCAAGAGGTCTTATCTTTAATTTCAATATTTAAATTTGTGCTGAATTCTGAAAGCACTCTGTTCTTTGCGGGCGATAAATTATCAAGTTCTTGAAAGGTTTCTTCATTTAAATAAGGACAAGTATGATTCTGTCTCCCTGTTATGACTTTTATCTTTAGTTTTTCTCCATTCTTTTTAAGAAGATATTTTTTATACATATAATCTTGTTCATATTGTTTTTGCAGAGCCTTAACGGGAACAACTATACTTGCCTTACCGATTTCTTTGGCTAGGTTTAAAGCAATCGCACTTTTTCCAGTTCCACATTTTCCATGAATAATAATAATCTTGTTGCCATCTTCAATTGCTTTTATTGTTTCTTGAACAACATCTTCTTGTGATTTTCCATTTGAAAAAACCAAGGGTTCTAGTGAATGCTCTTTATCTCCTTTTTTTTCATTTAAACTCCACATCTTGTATCACCACTTTTAATTTTATCAAAAGAGACTTAAAAGGATTGCGGTGATGAGATTGATAATGAATAGCAAAATAACACAATAATGCTTAAAAGTTTAAAATTTGTGAAATTAAATGACTGGAACAACTTATGCTGATTCTGGAGTTAACATAGAATTTGGAGATGATGTTTCTAGAGTTCTTTATGAAGCTGCTAAACAAACGTGGAAAAATAGAGATGGCAGAATTGGAGAGATTATTGTGCCCTTTGATGATTTTTCAGGACTAAGAGCAATTGATGTTGGAGGACTGCCTAAAGGAACTCTTATGAATATTGGTTTTGATGGTATAGGAACAAAGGTAGAAGTAGCTGAAAGAATGAGTTGCCATAGAACTGCTGCATTTGATCTCTTTGCAATGATCTGTGATGATGCTGTTGTTCGCGGTGCAGAGCCAGTTTTAGTTGGTTCAATTTTAGATGTAAAAACACTAACAAAGCCAGACGGAACCACCTTACATCGATGAAGTAAGACAGCTTGCAGAGGGTTATATACAAGCAGCGAAGGCTGCACGTGTTGCAATTGTCAATGGAGAGGTTGCTGAGTTAGGGGCAAGGGTTTCTGGATATGGTGGATTTAATTATAATTGGGGCGCCGGAGTTGTTTGGTTTGCAAGAAAAGAAAGGATGTTTGATGGAAGTCAAATCAAAGTAGGAGATTCTCTAGTAGGATTAATGGAAAACGGTTTTAGATCAAATGGATTATCTTTAGCTAGAAAAGTTTTAACAGGAACATATGGACCAGAGTGGCATAATTGCACGGTAGAATCACAAAATATTGGAAAGTTGGTTTTAACTCCATCTGTTATTTATTGCGCTGCTGTCTGCGATATGTTTGGAGGATATGATCAAGAGCCAAAAGCAGAAGTCCATGGGGTAGCGCATATAACTGGTGGTGGAATTCCCGGAAAACTTGGAAGGGTCTTAAAGCCCTCTGGACTTGGAGCAGTTATTAATAAACCAATAAAGCCAGTAGATTTTATGACATATCTTCAACAAATTGGAAATGTTTCTGATAGAGAAGCTTATAAAACTTGGAATATGGGGCAGGGAATGATAATTGCCTCCCCGAAACCAGAGAATGTTATTGATATTGCAAGAGAACATAAGATTGGCGCTAGGGTCATAGGACAAGTTGTAGCATCGCCTGGAATAACGATTAAAAGCAAAGGATATCAGGCTAGAGAAGGTATTGGAGAAGAATCTTTACTTTTTAGCTAATGTTCCAACCATTCGGTTTCTTCTGGTTCTAACCTGAGTTCTTCTGAGAATTTTTGCAATTTTGGCTTTGTTGTAAGCGAGACTTTTAGATAACCTAAATCAATCATAGCTTGTTTCCTGCTTGTGTGCGTAATCTTTGCGAGCTTTTCAGCGATTGCTTTCTTCTTTAGTTTTCTTTGATTTGCCATCCAAATCTTAAGGATTCTTGATGGAGGAGAATATTTTGTAAAAATCGCTGATGCTGTTGATATATGTTTATCTTCTTCTTTTGCAATAGCAATCCCTTGTGTTAATAAGGCTGCGATGTAAACCAAGAATCTCCAATGCTGTTGTCTGTGAATTCTCCCTCGATAAACATCTGCTAGACTTAGAGTTTCGTAAGCATTCTCAAGGTCTTTTCCATGGTACTCTTTTGGAATGTTTTCATCAAGCCAGAGAAATAAGTCATCTAAATCAAAGTTTTGAACTTGATCAAAAGATCCTAAGGCTTCTCTCGTTTTTAGAATTTGCCGGATCACTTCAAATATATTAACTTCTTTTTCTCTTGCATCAATAAAAGCTATATCTTTCTTTTCTATGATTCTTTTTGAAAGAATTGAACTCGCTTGCAGGTCATTCAAAGCAGCTCTTGCGTCTCCTTTTGTTATTTTTGCTATTTCCTGCAATGCTTCTTGAGAAACTGCAATTTTTTCTTTACTTGCGATTGTTGATAGCAACTTGACTATCTCTGACTCCCATAAGGGTCTGACTTCTAAGCCTAATGACTTGGATCTAACTTTTCTTAGACTTTCTTTCCAAGGATCATTGCAAACCATCATGATTGGATATGTTGTTGTCTCAATCAGTCTTAATAATTCTTGAACACCTCCTCGATCTTCGTGTCCTGCAATCCCTTCTAACTCATCAACTAGAATGACTTTGCTTTTTGCAAAAAGAGACTGCTGAGCAATTGCTTTTCCCATAACCTCTTGAATCTGGTCTTTATTTCTAAAATCACTTGCATTCAACTCAATTATTTCTAAATGCAATTCATTTGCTAAAGCATATATCATTGATGTTTTTCCTGATCCTGGGGCACCGGATAATAACATGGCTCGTTTCTTCTGGCTTGTGAAGTTTTTAACAAAATCTAAGATCCTTTTCTTTATTTCCTCGTGTCCTAGGACTTCTGAAAGCTTTTTCGGACGATATTTTTCAGCCCATAATTCTTCTTTCTTATATGATTGTTCCATTTTAATGAGTAGAAAGGATTATTATTTAATTACAGCAGCTTTTTCTGCCCTTTTCCTGTGAAACTCGCTAACAAGGCCTCAAGCTGAACAAATTCGTCTGAACCTTCAACAAGCCTGAATTCAATTTCAGCGCACCTTTCTATTAGCTGAATCTTGCTTTCCTCTGGAATCCCCAGATTCCAAACTTCTTGCTGAATTGCTTTTATCATATCTAAACCACTCAAACCTTGTTTTAGCATTTCATCAAGAAGCAAATTTCTTGCATCTAGGAAGTTCCCAGTTATTGCTAAATCAAGAACCTGTTTTGTGTTTTCTGGTTGAACTTCATTTGTTACTTCATGTATTATTTTTTCTGTAATACTCTTTGTTATTGAAGCTGAAGATTGAAGGATATTTGTTACCTTTCTTATATCTCCTCTTGAAATCTTGAAAATGGCGTCAATTGCCTTGGTGTCTATCTTGAAGTTTTCTTTTTTTGCAATATCATTTATTGCTTTTTCAACATCTTTCTTTTCTCTCATCCTAAATCTAAAGACTGCACATCTTGATTGGATGGGATCAATAATCTTTGAAGAAGAATTACAAGAAAGAATAAATCTGCATGTTGTTGTAAACTGCTCCATTGTCCTTCTTAGTGCTTGTTGAGCTTCTTTTGTTAAAGCATCACATTCATCTAATAGGATAATCTTAAACGGAACATCCCCAATTGCTTTTGTTCTTGCAAAACTCTTAACTTCCTGTCTTATTACATCTATCCCTCTTGAATCAGATGCGTTTAATTCTAAGAAATTTTCTCTCCAACCCATGCCAAAGAACTTTTTTGCGACAATTAACGCAAGGGTTGTTTTTCCTGATCCAGCTGGTCCGGCAAACAATAGATGAGGCATATTTCTTGCCGCAACAAAGGCTTTGACTCTGGAAACAATATGCTCATTGCCGTCTATATCCTCAAAATTCTTAGGACGATACTTCTCAGTCCATATTGCAGAGTCTTCTGAACTAGATCCGAATAGTGTTTCCTTAGCCATGCTTAAAAATCCTCCGGATTTTTGGCACACTTGAAAATCAGGAGATTTTCTGTGCGCAGGAAATTTAATTTCCTAGCATGCCAAAAACTTTTGTTTTTTAGCATAGCAAGAAAAAGTGCGAGTTTTTTATAAATGTTTCTGAGATGCTTATAGTGTATTAATAAGATCTTACAACTCAAACTCATCAATGAAACTTATGATTGCTTGATACCTTTCTAAAAATCTGAATCCCTTGTCAGTTAAACTAACTGACCTCCCAGTTTTATCTTCAGTTTCTCGTATAAACCCTTTTTCTTTTAGTTCAGAGAAATATTCTTGAAATCTTAATGAAGATAAATTTGATTTTCTTAACAAAGGAGTTGTTTTAATTAAGTTTTTGTTTTCTCTTATTATTTTTAGTATATCTCTCATAATCTCTAATTTGCCCCTCTTTGTTTTCTTTTCCATGCTAATCGCCTGTTTTTTTCAAAACTTTATAAAGAATTATCATAAACAACAGGATAGATATGAGGTAAACCAACAACTGATATATGCTTAAAAATTTTGGAATTAAGATGTCAACAACATTCAGTATCCAGAAGATAGATAACAAAAGATAGATTATGAAACGACTCCCAGTTTTTGATTTCTTTTTAGAATCATTGTAGGCCACAAGGAGTATGAACAAAACGACTAGTAATAAGACAAAGTTTATGATTAAATATGCGATGATTCCTCTAGAGAATATTGATACAAAAGAGATTATTAAGGCAAAAATGTTGAGCAAGGTAATTGTCAATTTGCTATGATTCCATTTTTTCCACATAACACTGTAGAGAAGGAAGAATACGGCCATCGTACTGAAGTATAAAAATACAAACAATGAAATTGCTCCTAGAAACATTGGAGAAAATTCCAGAATCTCATGCAATCCAAAAGAGAATAGAAAAAATTGAATAAAATACCTAAAAAAATATGCAAATGCGAAAAATAAAAAGGATAACCTAAAATATTTTATTCCTTTATAGGAGGTGAGTTTATCCATCTCCTTTGTTGCAAAATAAATCATTAAACTGCAAATGATGATAATAGCAGAATAAATTAGTTCAACTCCAATTCCCCCAGTTAAAAATTCTCCGATTGGTGGTGGTCCTGGCCTCATTTTAATTAATATCTCCTAGTTAAGTAACTTTTTAAAGATTTATAAGAGATATGGATTTGAAGTCCATCTTGTTTATAAACAAAATTTTGTAAAGTTAATCATAAAAGATGGCAAATAAAATTTTAATTGGTTTGATAATTGGATTGATTATCGGATTAATCACTGGAGGAATAACCAGTTATTTTATTTTTAATAATCAAAGAGGTCCAAGAGGTAATTTTCAAGTCAATATTAGTGAAGTTCAAATTAATGAATTAACTTCGTTTTTTAACAGCAATCACACTTCTGGAGAAATAAACTCTTATTGTGAAGAAAATAGGATGAATTGCATGTATTATTGCAAGAATATAAATCAAAATAATGAAATTTGCAAAAATATGGCCATGCCTTCGGGAGGACAACAATGGAGTCCGTAATAAAACTAGATGATGTTTGGAAAAAATATGAGATGGGCGGAACAGAACCACTAGTTGTTTTAAAAGAAATTAGTTTAGAAATTAAAAAAGGAGAATTTGTAGCTATAACTGGTCCTTCTGGATCAGGAAAATCAACAATGATGCATATTGTTGGAGCTTTAGATACGCCTTCATGGGGAAATGTTTATTTGAAAAATAAAAATGTTTCAGATTTAAGCGAGTCTTCATTAGCCAATTTAAGAGGAAAAACAATTGGTTTTATTTTTCAGGATTTTAACCTTTTACCAACTTTAACTGCTTTAGAAAATGTAATGATTCCAATGGAATTATTGGATAAATCAGAATCAGAAGCAAGAAAAAAAGCAAAAGAGTTGTTAGAAATGCTTGGTTTGGGCGATAGATTAAATCATAAGCCCAATGAGTTATCTGGGGGACAACAACAAAGAGTTGCTATTGCAAGGTCTTTAGCTAATGATCCAGAAGTAATTTTAGCAGATGAACCAACTGGAAATCTTGATTCAAAGACGGGAATGTTTATTATGGATTTTTTAGGAAAACTAAATACGGAAGAAGGAAAAACAGTTATTTTAGTTACCCATGATTTAGATCTAGTAAATTATGCAAAAAGAGTTATTCATATTAAAGATGGAAAAATAGACAAGTTAATTTTAAATGGAAAACACAAAAAATGAAAAAACAAATTTTATTGCTGTTTACACTAATATTTCTAACAAGTATAATTCATACTGCTATGGCTTCTGATATTTATGATTATTGTATTTTAGATGCAAGTATAGTAAGTCAAGACCCAAGTCCCGCTGCCCCAGGAGAATATGTAAATATAATATTTCAATTAACAGGGGTGGACAGTTCAGAATGCGATGGAGCAAAATTTGGAATAATACCTGAATATCCTTTCTCTTTAGATGATAATGAGAGCACAAGAATACTAGAATCCAATATATACGCCCCAAATAGTAAAGAAGTCTGGACAATTCCTTATAAAATAAGAGTTGATAAAGATGCTATAAATGGGGAAAATGATTTAAAGGTGAGGTATAATGAGGGCAATAGTGATGACTGGAATACTTATTCAACAAAAACATTTAATATTACAATCCAAGATTCAAGAACTTCTTTTGATGCAGTAATTCAAGAAACAAGTGGTTCAGAAGTTTCTATAGCTATAGCAAATACTGGAAGATATACTGCAAATTCAATGATAGTGAGAATTCCAGAACAAGATAATTTCAAAGTTTCTGGAACAAATGGACAAATGGTTGGAAATTTGGATAGTGGAGATTATACCATCGTCGGTTTTACAGTAACACAAAACATACAAAGAACCCTTGGTACCACAAGCCCACCTTCAACAAATCAAAAAAATCTAAAAGTTCAGATAGATTATACTGACGGAATAGGAGAAAGAAGAACTTCGGTCATAGAACTTCCATTAGAAGGAAATTCTGCTTCAGCAAATTCAACAGCATCTTTCCCTAACGGCAACGGATTTGGAGCCAGGAGACAAAACACAAGTATTTTTTCACTATGGTATTTCTGGGTCATAATTGTGGTTTTATTATTAGTAGGATTTGGTTTTTATAATAAATATAAAACAAGAATTAAAAATTACTTTGCAAAACTTAAAGACAAATTTAAGAAAAAGTCTAATGAAGAAAAACACTCGGAAACACCAGATTGGGTTAAAAAAGAGAAAGCAAAAGGAAAAAAGTAAAAATTATCATTCACGTTCTTATGCTAATAAAAAATGAGATTCAAAAAATCATTCCAATTAGCATTGAATATGCTTTTCCACAGCAAAGTTAGAAGTTGGTTAACTATAATTGGGATTATCATCGGAATTGCTGCAGTTGTTTCTATTATATCCATGAGCCTTGGAGCACAACAACAACTAGAAGAAAGACTTGGAAGTTTAGGAGCAGACATCCTGACTATAAGCCAAGGATCTCAAAGAGCATTTGGAGCAGGTTTTGGTGGTGGTGACAGAGGTCCGGGAGGAGAATCTAGTTCAACTTCCTCAACTGCAAAAAATTTAACAGAAAGAGATATTATAGCCATAAAAAGTGTTTCTAATGTAAAATACGTGATGGGGCAAATTTCGGGACAAGGAGATGCTGTTTATTCTAGCAAAACTGCAAAAAATACTCAAATTACCGGAGTTGATGTCTCTACATGGAAAGAAATTACAACCTCAACTCTCAGCTCTGGGAGGTTTTTAACAAAAGGAGATGCATACTCTGTTGTAATTGGAGAGAGATTGGCTACTTCTGTTTTTGATAAAGAAATTCCAATTAACAGCAAAATTATAATTGAAGGCAAGTCATTCAATGTTGTGGGAATACTAAGTGAAGGCTCGGGCATTTACATGCCCATAGATATTGCCAGAACCATAATTGAAGATAAAGATAATGATAACTTTGATTCAATATCTGTAAAAATAGAAGATACTAATTTAGCAAATCAAACTGTAACTGACATAACAAAAAAATTAATGTTATCTCATGGGATACTACAAGAAAATAAAAAAGATTTTTCAGTTAGTAATCCAACAGAAATGCAAGCAACTATGGAAGCAACCATGAGTACCATGACCTTGTTTTTAGGAGCAATTGCAGCTATCTCCTTGCTTGTTGGAGCGATAGGAATCGCAAATACTATGTTCACCTCAACACTTGAAAAAACACGAGAGATAGGTGTTTTGAAAGCAGTTGGGGCTAAGAACAGAGATATTCTCTCTATATTTTTGATTAATGCAGGATTAATAGGATTTGTCGGAGGATTTGGGGGAGTGATTTTGGGCATGATAGTGTCAACTCTAATTAATTCTGCTGCAGGAATAAGTTCATCCACAAATATGGGGAGGGGAGGAATGAGTTTTTTAGGAGGGTCTTCTTATGTCAGCATCCCTCTTATGCTCGGAGCACTATTCTTTGCGGTTATAATCGGCATGATTGCTGGAGCAATTCCAGCTTATCGAGCATCTAAGTTAAATCCTGTTGATGCGCTCAGATACGAGTAAGAATGAAATGGGCGTGGGACAGATTTATCTCTTGGTTATAACAAATTTTGAACCAAGGGAGGAGATGATGGCTGTTATTGCAAGATGCTCTGTACTTGCTCTAAAAATTGGTTCTGTAATGGGGGATTGAGATCTTAAAGAAAACTTATTTATTATGTCCATTATTTCCCTTTCATCTAATGCCATGTCAGTCAAGATTAACTTGCCTGCCTTGTTTATTCTTAATGGCTGATTCAAGCCATCACATTGCATTAATGTTGTTTCTGGATCATTGATTAGGATATTCAATTGTCCAAGATCAATGAATGAACCCGCATTTTTTGAATTTTTGAATGCGGAGTTTTTAGTATTATTTTGTATACTTTCCCTTGAAATATATCTTGGCGGAGGAGGCAAAGCAATTTGCATAATTGTTGGTTTGGTTTTCTGCTGAGTTTGATGCAATAAAACAGGTCTTGGAACAGGAATGGGCATTTCTTCTAAAATAGAAATTTTTTGTGCTTCTTTTATCAATTGTTTTTCAGGATTCGGAAAGTCAGGATGTGAAAAGAATTTTTTTGTTACTGGCAGTTCCAGCCTCATCTTTTTCATGCTCCCTGCCTCTTTCTTTGCTTTTACAACCTCATAAAAAAAAGACTCCACAAAATTTTCTGAGACAGACAGCTCATTAATCCTGCTGTCTAATTTATTTTTAGAAAAGTTTGAACTTCCTTCAACATTTTTGACGTTTAGATTTGATTCAAAGTTAAACATTTTTCAATTAATTATTAAATATTCTTTTTAGAGCGTTAAAAATAATCATCGAACGTTAAAAATTAAAATCTGGCAGGGGTCCTGGTTTGAATCCAGATGATTCATCTTCTGATCCTTCTGAGCTTTCATCTGCTTCACTGTTTGAATCTTCTGATCCTTCTGTATCCCCTGATGACTCTCCTCCGTCAGATGATTCTGATGTCAGGGTTTCTTCTTTTTGTGATCTCTTTGTTTTTATTGAAGGCTTAAACCCTTCAAAATCATCGTCTTCTGTTAATTCTGCTGTTTTTTGCGGAAGATTTTTTAGAGTCTTATTCATTAAAATCAAGCTCTTGGCTATTGTCTGGTTTTGTTCGATTATTGTTGATAATTTTTTAGTAAGGCTTGTCTGAGATTCCTGTTCAAAGTTTTTAGCCGCTTTTTCAAATAACTCTAGTAAAGAAGTAATCTTTTGATTCAAATCTTTGAGATTTGCACCGATGCTGATCATCGCTTCTTGTAATGCAATAAAATTATCTAGAAGGAGTTTATTTGTTGATTTTGAAGAATCTTTTGCTTCTGCTTCTGTTGGGCTAGAATCAAAATTAAGGTTTACATCAACTAGTTTTGAAGTCTTGGACTTAGCGCCTTTCTTCCCTCTTTTTGCCATGTTTGTTATAAGACAAGTTGATTTAAAAATGTTTTTGCTTGATATCTTAAGTCAACTTGTTATTATCAATACAAAAAAAGTCTTACATATATTTTTGTAAATCCAACTTCTTGAAGATATCAACTTCTGGATGGAAAAAGACCGGAAGAGTATCTTTGCTTTTTTCTATTGGAACCCAGACAAATTCAGAATGTTCTTCACTTAATTTTATATTGTTCACCTTATCCAGATTAGTTTCTGATGTTTTGCACAAGAATATCAGCATTGTGATGATTTGACCGTCTTCTCTTGTAAAATGTTTGACACTTAATGGATGAAGAATATCTATGTCTAGGCCTGTTTCCTCTTTTGTCTCTCTCTTCAGTCCTTCTCTTGGATCTTCCCCTAAATCGAGCCTCCCCCCAGGAAACTCCCAAATGTTCGGTTTGTGCACATCATTTGCTGCTCTTTTTAAGACCAAGATCTTTCCATCATTTACAATAAAAGATTTTGCAGAAAGTCTGAAATTCTTTTCTTGATGTTCCATTTTACTTTTATTTTACTTTTTATGAATAGTATTTTCTATATAAATATTTGTGAATTTTTGGATTTGAAAAAATTTATAAGCCATTCTTCTCTCTTAGAATCATGCGGGGGTGTCGGAGTCCGGTCAAACGAGTAGGACTTAAGAGAACTCTTTTAAAAAAAGACCTCGGAGAAAAACTCCAAGAAATCCTATGGCTTAGTGCCTGCGCAGGTTCAAATCCTGTCCCCCGCATTTTTTTGTCACTTATAAAAGATAAGATTTAAAAGTAGAATTTTTGAAACTATAAAGCATAGACGATAAACCCAAAAGCTTATATACTTGATACATATTAGATATGTATGAAGAAAATACCTATAAAACCACAAAAAGAGTTGAAAATTAAGAATATTGCAGGTTTCTTTAAAAAAATTGTAAATTCATACGGCACTGGGGCGAAGATTGATTGCCCAAAAATTTATCTTGGAAAAGAGGTATATGTTGTTATTTTAGAAGATGAAAAAGATTAATATTTTTGAGGAAAATAAAAGATTAAGAGAAGAACTTGAACAAGAAAAAAAGTTGCATTCAGAATGGCAAGAAAAGTATTATAAACTTCTGAGTGAATTAAAAAAAACTCAAGCATTGCTAAGGCAATTCTTGAATGAAAATACTCCTTCTTCAAAATTGCCTTTCAATTATCCTTCTAAAGAAAAATCAAATGAAGAGCCGAAA
>JAPLYB010000028.1 GCA_026395795.1 Candidatus Pacearchaeota archaeon | reverse complement strand
CAAACTTAGTTACTTGCCTTTTTACAAAGCCTTGAATATTTTCTAAAATTAGCTTATTTTTTGGGTTTATGTTAACTTTCTTCATAGGATATACTTAGTATATCCCATATATAAACCTATTGTCTATGCTTTATAGTTTCTAAAATTGATGTTAAAAGATACTAGAAAAAATGAACACCTCTTTTTGTCCTTTTGACCCCAGGCATAATGTCCTATATATTAAGAATCATAGGTGTTTATTCTAGGTAAACGCGCTCGACTATATAAACATTGTTGTGGGTAAAAATGCTGAATAGAAAATGAATAAGATAAAATCAATAAATAAAAAATATATGATGAAAATTAAGGATATTATGATAAACAGATAATATCAAATAAATACAACGTTATTTTTTAAGAAAGTCTGATTTTATATATTAAATTATAAAAAAGATTAGAACAACATTTTCTGTCTAAACTTTCTCTTTACGAACTCATTAGCTCTTTTAAGAATATCTTGATAACTCTTTTGTGCTTTCAGCAAATCAAAACCTTCAAGATAAGGCGCCCATCTGTAAGCATTATGTTCAGAAGATAAATTCACTTCTGTTTTTGTTGTCTGTGCCATGAGAAAGGTTACTTCTTTTCTCACAAGATCTTGACTAGAGTCTCTGAAGAAAAAAGATATTTTATCATGATATTCTGGAACCCAATGAATGTCTTTTTCAGTCAATCCAGTTTCCTCTTGCAATTCTCTTGAAGCAGTTTGCATTTCTCCTTCTCCTGTTTCAACAAACCCTTTAGGAAATTCCCAAACATCTTTATAATTTTCATTTCCTTTTCTAAACAGAATTAAAAATCTGCATTCAGCTTCTCTTCTGAAAACAACAACAGCAACTGATTTTTCAACTAACATTCTCTTTTTTCCTCAATATATAAAGTATCAACTTGTTTTTAAATATGCTTAAAAATCTTTTGATTTTTGGCATGCTCGGAAATTGAACAAATTTCTGGACACGCTAGAAAACACTTCAGTTTTCTGCGTACTAAAAACTAGAGTGTTTTTAAGTACAAGAAATTCTTTTGAATTTCTTCGTGCAGAAAAACCCCTGTTTTTCTAGCATTGTTAAGATTAAATGGTACAATAAAAAACTAAACTCTCTTTATATCTTCATTCTTGAGAATGCCCAGATTAAGATCAAAATTCTTTTCAATGAAAAGATTTGCATCGGCTAATAATTTCTTCACACCCTTTACTTCTATTAGGGCAAGAGCTTTTTCAAAAGTACACCATTTAAAATCTTGATGTTCGGAGCTAATCTTAACATTCCACTCATGTGTTTGGGTAAGTAGGAAAACAGCCTCTTTTCTTATTAATTGGCTTTTATCATAAGGATCAAGAAAATACATCTTTGCAACCTTTCTGAATCCTGTAATAAACCTCAGATCTTTTAATCCAACTTCTTCCAAAGCTTCTCTAAACGCAGTCATCTCTTCATCTTCTCCAGGCTCAACTTTTCCCTTAACAAATCCCCAGTATGTTGGATATTTAACTAAAAGAAATTGTGGTTTACTATCTTGAATGTGAAATATTATAACTCCACAACTAAGCTGATATTTTGCTTTTTTCTTTTTTTGAAAGGTCATTTTATCTAAAGATTCAAGACTTTGTTGTTTTAAAAATTTTGCTAAGAAGCCATCTTACTTTTTGCATAGAACTAAAGCATATGATGCATCTTTAGAAACATAAACTTTTGATTCATCAAAATACATTTTTAAAAAGGAAATAAAATCCTCTTTGTTGTATTTATATGAAATTATAACAACAATCTGATCCCCAACATCAAAATTGACAGTTTTTCCCAAAAAGGCTATCTGTTTTGGTTTTTTTATTGTGTAATACGACTCAATCCTGGAATTTTTGAATCTAACGCCAAATTGTACAGAATCTTCTGGGAAACCCAATTGAGTAACAGGAAGTATTGAAAATTTATCAAAAGCTTTTATATCATATGAACGAAGAATTTCTTCTGGTTTTCTATTATCTAACCCATTTCCTATTATTAATAAGTCTCCCTCTTTCATTGAACTTCTAATTTCATATAGTAATTCATTAATTTCAAAATTGCCTAGCGTATTCCCAAGTAAAAGTATAACATTCTTTTTGTATTCACCCTGCCTGAGTAATGCAGAAATGTTCTCAATGTTTTCAAAATCAGATATGTTCCACTGGAATTTGATAACCTCATCAACTCCCCTGATTTTTGATACACGGCTAATAGCTTTCTCAACCATATAATTAGAGATATCAATAGGGCAATACCTCATCTTAGCTTTTCCAATAAGGTTTTCTATGAAAAGAATAGCCTTTCTTCCATCTCCACACCCTAAATCAATGATATTAATTGGATTACTTCCAATACTTTCAACAATTTCTTGTATATTCCCTCTAATGAGATTAGTTTCCTTCTCTGTAACATCTTTCCTATACTCTGGTTCATCTTCTAAGTCTAAGAATGATTGTGCTTGATTAGGAGTAAGATACCATAACTTAGAATCTGCAATATTCCAAACTCGGGTGTTTCCTTCTAAAGAATAGCCCCTTTTGATTAATTCTTTAAAAATAAGGTCATTAACTCGAAGACCTTTCTGGGTCCCTTTCTTGCCTTTATCCATTAAAATGAACAAAAGGAGTGTTTTTAATACTTTGCTTTTTACGATACTGTCAGATTGTCGGGATATTGGCCAAATATCTCGCCAATCCTAAGATTTTGTTTCTACCCAATGGCAGAAAGATACCTGCCATTTCTGCTGGAGTTTTATCTTTCAATTCTTGATGGGGATTTACAAAATTATGAATTACACATTGTAGATTCATAAAATTTTCAGCTCCTTCAAAACTGCCAAATCCTTTTCTAATTCCATTTAGTCTATCCTTTAGTTTTCCGTTATATCTTTCAATCGGATTGTTGTTGTGTTCCAATTTATACTTCTTGCACGCGATTGGAACACCAAAAGATAAATTTGCAACT